>NZ_JBWKMZ010000007.1:0-393184 GCF_059415325.1 Variovorax sp. GW821-FHT10D07
CTTGGGTCTGGCTCGCTGAAGCACGTATCCTCGCTACTAGGCTGGCCGCGTAGATCATTTCAAATACACCCTCTGAGTCAACGAAGCGGCGGTGCGCGGAAGCCCGCGGCGGCGAACTGCACCAGCTGCTCGATCAGCTCGTTGGAGTCCTGCGCCGTGGCGTTGCCCTGGGAGAGCCGCTTGAAGCTGCGTCCATGCGGCCGCGTGGCGGTCAGGATCGCGCCCACGAGGAAGAACAGCCGCCAGACCAGCGTTTCGCGCGGAATGCCCGGCAGGCAGGCCTCGAGCATCGAGAGAAAGCGGAAGTTGATGGCGTCGTAGATCTCGACGATCAGCTGCTCCGACAGCTTGCCCTGTTCGGCATTCAGGCTGAATGACAGCGTGGTGACCGGGCTTTCCTTGGCCAAGGATCGACCTTCGAACATCGGCGCCACCCAGGCGCGCACGATCGATTCGACCGTGAGCGTTCCCGCTTGCTCGAGCTGCTCGAAGTTGGCGGCGCGCTTGTCGTTCAGCGGCGCGGCGACCTCCTTGAACACCTGCACGAACAGACCTTCCTTGCCGCCGAAGTAGTAGGAGATCAGCGCGGAGTTGGTCTTGGCGCGGTCCGCGATCTCGCGGATCGACACGCCGCGGTAGCCGTTCTTGATGAACAGATGCGTCGCGGCCGCTAGCAGCCTGCGCTGCACATCCGCGTTCTTTTCCTCGGCGCCGTCGGCGCGGGACTTGGTGTTCGTGGCCATGAAATCCGGGCGTGCATCCTTCTTAATCAATGATTAAAGCACGGAACGGTGTCGGCTTCCATAGGGGAAATCCGGGCCGCGGCACCGCTTGTCTCCGTTTCATGGCCGAACCTATACTTTAATCATTGATTAAAAACCGGCCGCGATCCACCGCGGCCTCTAGCACAAGGAAGCAGCACCCCATGCATGAGACATCGACCGGGATCGGGACACCGAGCCACGACGCGCCAGACAGCGGCGCCCGCGAACGCAGGCAGATCGCGCAGCAATGGATCGAGGGCTTCGACGACGCGCTTCGACAGCGCGACTGCCATCGTGCGGCCAGCCTGTTCGGTGACGACGGCTATTGGCGCGACATCCTGAGCTTCACCTGGAAGATCGCCACGCGGCAGGGAGCGTCCGAGATCGCGGAAGCACTGCAGTCCACGCTCGAGGCCTGCGGCGCGACCAACTTCCGCCTCGAAGCGCAGGCGCCGATGCGAGGCCAGCTCGGCGGCGTCGAGACCCTCGAGGCCTTCTTCCGCTTCGACACCCGTGTCGCGCACGGACGTGGCTTCCTGCGACTGACGCCCGACCCGGCCCAGCCTGGCGGCTGGAAGGCGCTGAACTTCCTCACGACGATTCACGAGTTGAAGGCATTCCCCGAAGACCCGTTCCTGACCCGTCGCCGCGAGAGCACGGGCCGCCGCAGCGTGGACAACTGGCTCGACCGCCGCCAGGCCGCCGCCGAGTTCGCCGAGAAAGATCCCGAAGTCCTGATCATCGGCGCCGGGCAAGCCGGCCTCGCGCTGGGCGCACGCCTCGCGCAGCTCGATGTCGCCACGCTGATCGTGGACAGGCACGAGCGCGTGGGTGACAACTGGCGCAAGCGCTACCACTCGCTGACGCTGCACAACGAGATCTGCACCAACCACCTGCCCTACCTTCCCTTTCCCAAGACCTGGCCGGTTTACATCCCGAAGGACATGCTGGCCAACTTCATGGAGTTCTATGCGATGAGCATGGAGCTCAACGTGTGGAACCGCACGAGCTTCCTCGATGGCACCTACGACGCCACGGCCAGGCGCTGGACGGTCCGCGTGCAACGAGCGGACGGGTCCATCCGGACGCTGCGGCCGAGCCAGGTCGTGATGGCGGTCGGCGCGAGCGGCGTTCCCAAGGTGCCGCGCATCCGCGGGCTGGAAGACTTCGGCGGCCAGGTGGTGCATTCGAGCCGCAGCACCGACGACCTCGAGGTCGCGGGCAAGTCCGTGCTGGTCGTCGGTGCCGGCACCAGTGCGCACGACATCGCGCAGGACCTGCATCTGCGCGGCGCCGAGGTCACGATGCTGCAGCGCTCTTCCACCACGGTGGTCGGCCTGGAGCCCGCATCGGTGCGCGCCTATGCGATCTACCGCGCCAACGAAGGCGTGCGGCCGATCGAGGAAACGGACCTGATGAGCGCCGCGATCCCCTTCGACCTGGTCCGGCAGCTGCACGGTCCGCTGAGCCGCCAGATGGCGCAGGACGACAAGGAACTGCTGGAAGGCCTGCGCAGCGTGGGCTTCATGCTCGACAACGGCGAGGACGACACGGGCTTCTTCATGAAGCTGCTGCGCTCCCTCAGCGGCTACTACCTCAACGTCGGCGCGTCCGACCTGATCGTCGAGCGCAAGATCAAGCTCAAGACCGGCGTGGGCATCGAGCGCGTGAAGGACAAGGAGGTGCTCTTCACCGACGGCGCTGCGATACCCGCCGACATGCTGGTGATGGCGACCGGCTACCAGCCGCTGCAGGAGGCCGTGCGCACGATGTTCGGCAGCGAGGTCGCCGAACGCGTCGGCCCGATCTGGGGCATCGGCCCCGATGGCGAGATGCGCAACATGTGGGTGCGCACGCGCCAGGAAGGCTTCTACGTCGCCGGCGGCACCTTGACCATGTGCCGCTTCTACTCGCACGTCACGGCGCTGCTGATCAAGGCGGCGCTCGAGGGCCTGATCACGCCCGACGCTGGCACCCCGGGGGCACGGCAATGACCGATGCGGCACAGGGCTCTGCGGTCGCGAAACCGCGCGCCGGTTTCTCGTCCCGCGCGCGCAGCCCCTGGTGGGTGGTGGTTGCCGCGGTGCTCGGCACGCTGGTGGGCAACGGGCCGCTGCTCCAGTTCAGCTTCAGCGTGTTCGTCAAGCCGCTGGCGGAGGCTTTCGCCACCGACCGCGCGACCATCTCCTCGGCGATCCTGGTGGGCTTCGTGGTGACGAGTCTCTCGACACCGTTCGCGGGACGGCTGGTCGACCGGTATGGCGTGCGCGCGGTCGTGCTGCCGGGGATCGTGCTGTTCGCGCTGTCCATCGCGGCCCTCGGCGTGGTGCCGCAGACGCCGCTGCAGTTCATCCTCATGTACGGCGTGGCCGGCGTCTTCGCGGCGGCGCAGTCACCGCTGCCCTATGCCAAGGCGGTGACCGGTGCGTTCGAACGCCATCGCGGCCTCGCGCTCGGCCTGTCGATGGCGGGCGTGGGCCTCGGCGCGGCCCTGCTGCCGCATCTGGCCCAGGCGCTGATCGCGGCGCACGGCTGGCGCACCGCGTTCGTCGGACTGGGCGCCACGGTGCTGCTCGTCGCCTTCCCGCCGGCCTGCCTGCTGCTGAAGGAGCCCGTGCCCGCGGCCTCGCTCGCGCGGCAGGCCGCGCCGGGCCTGAGCGCGCGGGAAGCGTTCCGCACGAAGCAGTTCTGGTGCCTGGCCCTGGTCTTCTTCGCGGTCGTGATGGCCTGCGGCGGGACCATCGCGCACATCACGGCGATCCTCACCGACCGCGGCGTCTCGGCGCAGCTGGCGACCACGGCGATCAGCGCGGCGGGCATCGCGCTCATCATCGGGCGGCTGCTCGCGGGCTTCCTGCTCGACCGCATCTTCGGTCCGTACGTGGCGCTGGTCTTCATCCTCATGCCGTTGATCGGCATCGTGCTGCTCCATGCGCCCGCGCATCCCGCGATCTACCTGATCGCCACCGTGTGCATCGGCCTGGGCCTGGGCGCCGAGGTGGACCTGATCGCGTTCTTCATCTCGCGCTACCTTGGGATGCGCGCCTTCGGCGAGATCTACGGCTATCTGTTCGCGGTCTTCATGTTCGGTTCCGGCCTCGGTCCGTTCCTGATGGGGCTGTCGTACAGCCGCCTGGGCAGCTACGGGCCCACGCTCGCCGGGCTCGCGATCGGACTCGTGGTGGCGAGCGTGGCCGTGATGCTGCTGGGGCCCTACCGGTATGCACTCGGGCGGCAGGGGGAGAAGCATCCATGAACGAGACCCTTTGGGGCGTGGATCCGGCGCTTCGCGAGGCCCTGCGCCAATCGGCCCAGCTGGCCGCGGCGCACGGCAACCCGAGCGATGGCATCGCGGGCCTTCGGCGCGGCATGGAACTGACCCGCCAGTACTGGAACGAGGGCGGTCCGTCGATGCGCGCGATCGAACGCGTGCGCGTTCCCGTCGAGGGCGGCACCGTCTCGATCGTGGTCTACCGGCCGGAAGACGGCCCGGCGCTTCTGCCGGCCTTCGTCTACCTGCACGGCGGCGGCTTCAAGACCGGCTCCGAATGGACCAACGACCGGCAGATGCGCGAGATCGCCAAGGCCTGGGGCGGCATCGTCGTGAGCGCGGACTATGCGCATGCACCCGAGCACCGCTTTCCCGTGGCGGTCGAACAGACCGCCTCGCTGCTTCGCGCATTGCACGCACGCGGCGACGAATGGGGCATCGATGGCGACAGGCTCGCATGCGGCGGATGCTCGGCCGGTGCCAACGTGTCGTTCGGGGCCTCCGTCGCGCTGGGGCGCCAGCCCTGGCTGCAGGCAGCCGTCGGCATCGTCGGCGCGTTCAACGGGGACACCTCGACCGACTCGATGCGCCGCCATGGCAACGCCGGCCTGTTCCCGGACCTCGCATCCGTGCCGTCCATCTTCGGCGACTACCTTCCCGACGAGGCCAGCCGGAACGATCCGCGCGCCAATCTGTTGCTCGCGGACCTCGGACTGCTGCCGACCACCTTCCTGGCCGCGGCGCAGTTCGATGTGTTCCTCGACGCGTCCTCGGCCATGGCGCGTTCGCTCGAGTCCGCCGGGCGTCTGGATAGATTCAAGGTCTATCGCGGCATGACGCACCTGTTCTTCGGCTTCAGCCGCAGCGTGGAAGGCGCCGCGCAGTGCACGCGCGACATCGGCGGCTTTCTCGCGCGGGTCCTGCCGCCTTGATGTCGAAGACGCGCCGATGTCGCACGGGAATGTAGTCCCAGGACGGACAAGGCCTGCACCCCACGAGAGCGTAGACATCTCGATTCGATCCACTGAAGAGCCGCTTCGAACCATGGTTTCGCCCTACACCCTCCATATTCCCGATACGCGGCTCGATGCCATCCGCAAGAAAGTGGAGGCCTTCGATTGGACGCAGCTGCCGGACGCGGGAGGTTGGAGCGCGGGCGTGGGAATCAAGGATCTCCAACGCCTCGTCGACCACTGGCTGAACCGCTACGACTGGCGCGCGGTCGAAGAACGCCTGAACCGGCTGCCCAACTTCACGACCGACATCGAGGGCGAACGCATCCACTTCCTCCACCTGAAGGGAGACGGCTCCAAACCACCCCTCCTCCTGCTGCATGGCTGGCCGGGTTCCTACCTCGAGTTCGAGCAGCTGCTGCAGCCTCTGGCGTCGGATGGGCACGACGTCATCGTCCCTTCCCTGCCGGGCTTTGCCTTCTCCAATCCGATCACCGGCGTGATCGGCCCTCGTCGGGCCGGCGAGCTCCTGCATGGCTTGATGGGCCGGCTCTTCGGCCCGACGCGCTACATCGTCCAGGGCGGCGACTGGGGTGCGCACATCGCGAGCTGGATGGCATTCACCCACCCGGAAGCGCTGCTCGGCTTCCACATCAACATGATGAGCATCTTTGCCCAGGACGCCACACCCACGACCGCCGAAGAAAGGGAACGGGCTGCGCGCAGCGCCGCGATCCTCGACGAGGAGACCGGCTACAACCACGCGCAGGAGACGCGCCCGCAGACACTGGGCGTCGCGATGGCCGACAGCCCGGTCGGCGCGGCTGCATGGATCCTCGAAAAATTCGGCAAATGGGCCGACCTGCCGGCCCGGGCCGATGGCAGCCCGGACCTCTGGTCCAGGTTCTCGGAAGAGGAACTGCTGACCTCCATCATGCTGTACGTCGCACCGGCGGCGGTCGTCACCGCGACCTGGATCTACCACGGCAAGCGCCTCGAAGGATCCTCGCGCTTTCCCGCGGGCACGCGCATCCGTGTGCCCGCGGGTTTCGCCGCGTTTCCCGACCCCGTGTTCCTGCCACCGCTGCGCTCGTTTGCCGCGAAGACCTACGACATCGTGCATTGGACCGACATGGCGGCCGGCGGACACTTCGCCGCCTGGGAGCAACCCGAGCTGATGCTGGCCGACCTGCGGGCCTTCATCGCCACGGTGTCGGAAGCCGCTCGTGAATGAGCGGGCGCTGAGAAGCGTCGAGACCCGGACGCTGCGCATCGCGTACGAAGAATGGGGCGCCGACAGCGGCTGGCCCGTGATCCTGTCGCACGGATTTCCCTACGACGTTCACGCCTTCGACGACGTCGCCCCGATCCTCGCCGATGCGGGAGCCCGGGTGATCGCACCCTGCGCGCGCGGCTTCGGCCCCACTCGCTTCGTCTCCGACGCCACCCTGCGAAGCGGACAGCAGGCCGCGCGCGGCCTCGACATCCTTCAGCTCGCCGATGCGCTCGCACTGCAACGCCCCATCCTGGCCGGCTTCGACTGGGGCGGCAACGCCTCCTGCGTGGCAGCCGCCCTGTGGCCGCACCGCTTCGGCGGTCTCGTTTCCTACGCCAGCTACGACATCATCGACATCGGCGCGCAGCGACGTCCCGCCTCGCCGGCGCTCGAACGCGTCTGCTGGTATCAACACCTCTTCCAGACCGAACGCGGCCGACAGTGTCTGGCCGAGCATCGCCGCGAGCTGTGCAGGCTGCTGTGGGAAGCGTGGTCACCAGGCTGGCGGTTCGACACGGCGACCTTCGAACGCAGCGCCGCGTCCTTCGACAACCCGGACTTCGTCGATATCGTGATCCATTGCTACCGCCATGTCTTCGGCCTGGAAGCCGGGGACCCTGCGCTGCAGCCGCTCGAAGATCGCCTGGCCCGGCGGCCGGCGATCGCGATTCCGGCCGTGACCCTCGATGGGACGCAGGATCCCCTCAAGCCCGGTGGCACGAAGAGCGATGCGCCCCTGTTCGTTGCGGCGCATGAACACCGCGTCATCGAGGCGGGGCACAACCTTCCGCAGGAAAGGCCTCGTGACTTTGCCGACGCGGTGTCGACGGTTCGCAGCTGGCTCGTTTGAAACGCCGACAGCGTGCCCCGGCGCAACCCACGCTCCCATAATCGCTGCCTTTCCCCCGCACCGGATCCCATCGCCCCCATGAGCGCCGCCGACTTCCTCCTGTCCCCCTCCGTCCAGAAGCTCCTGCAGGTGCTCTACGGGAACCCCGAGGAACCCTTCACCACGAACGAACTGGCCCAGAAGACGAAACTCGACGCGGCCGAGGTCGAAGGCACGCTCGCGCACCTCGTCGGCAGCGGCATGCTGTCGCGGCAGGCCGCGAAGGAGGAACTGCCCGAGACCGTCATGCTCGACCGCGGCTTCGTCTTCTACCGCGAGCTGCGCCGCATCGCACTGAAGTCCTTCGCGGCGGCCGAGCCGGTGCGCGCGATGCTGCGCGCGAAGTTCAAGGACTCGGTGGTACGCGCCTTCGTGCTCGGCGAGGACAGGAACGGCATCGTGGAGGTGCTCGTCGTGCATGGCGCCGTGACGCCCGACGAGGCGGCGATGACCGCCGCCTGCCAGAAGCTGTCGAAGGCCATCCATCGCCATCTGCAGGTGCACGTGATCTCGAGCGCGCGCTTCGAGCGCCTGACGCCGCGCGATGCGCTGGCCACGAAGCTCGCGGCCGACACGGCCTTCGAGATCATCGCGCCGGGCGACACCAAGGCGCGCCTGAAGCCCGAGCGCGCCGGGCTGCTGCACAGCGCGAAGAAGACGCTGGCGGCGCTGTCGCGGTCGGCACGCGGCGGCGCCTGATCGACCCCACCGCGAGCCCCGATCCGGCGCGGCGGAAGGACGCGAATTAGGCGCCATTTAATTACGCCGAAAGTCCTCGCCACACTTTTCTATTACCCACGGAATTCCGTGGGAATTAGGCAGTTTTTATTCAGCCAATACGCTGAGCGGCATCTCCAACATATTTGCCATACCCCTGCTGGGCGTATTGAAGTTGCTGCGACGCAACAAACTTTTTCCTCCTGCTTTTCCCTCTGAAAGTAAGCCGAACCGCCTCGAAAATGAGGCTTTCTGGGTGCAGTGCGAAAAACCCCAGGAAACCTTTCTTGCTCAATTGAGAGCGTGAAATATTGCCGCACTCGAAACTGCCATCGAAGTGACTGCAACCGCTTGTACATTTGGTTTTTAAATGTCAACGGAATGTCAATTCGACCCGCTGCGGATGTGCGAGAAGGCAGCTTCTGGCAATTCGCTTCGCGCCTGCAATGCCCCGTTGGCAACCCCATGTCCAACTTGGAGCAGCGCATGCAAGGCAGTGGTCCCCTGAGCAGTTCGGCGCCTCTCACCTCGGGTCAGATGGCGATGTGGCTGGGCGCGAAGTTCGCGTCGCCCGACACCAATTTCAACCTCGCGGAAGCCATCGACATCGACGGCCCGATCGATCCCGCCGTCTTCCTCGCGGCCATGCGCCGCATCACCGAGGAGGTCGAGGCCACGCGGCTCAACTTCGTCGACGCGGGCCAGGGGCCGCGCCAGGTGGTGACCCACACTTTCGAGGGCGAGATCCCCTACCTCGACCTCAGCGCCGAGTCCGATCCCGCGGCACGGGCCGAGCGCTGGATGCGCGCGGACTTCGAACGCAACATCGACCTCGCGCACGGCCAGCTGTGGCTGTCGGCGCTGATCCGCCTCGCGCCGGACCGCCACGTCTGGTACCACCGCAGCCACCACATCGTGCTCGACGGCTTCGGCGGCGGGCTGATCGCGCGGCGCTTCGCCGACATCTACAGCGCGATGGCCGAAGGCGCCGCCGAGGTGCCCGAGGCCTCGCGCCTGGCACCGCTGTCGCAGCTGGCCGAGGAAGACCGCGCCTACCGCGAATCGGGCCGCTTCCCGCGCGACCGCCAGTACTGGACCGAGCGCTTCGCCGACGCGCCCGATCCGCTGAGCCTCGCAGCGCAGCGCTCGGTCAACATCGGCGGCCTGCTGCGCCAGACGGTGCACCTGCCCGCGGCCAGCGTGCAGGCGCTGCAGCAGATCGCGCAGGAGCTCGGCACCACGCTGCCGCAGATCCTGATCGCCACCACCGCGGCCTACCTCTACCGCGCCACCGGCATCGAGGACATGGCGATCGGCATCCCGGTCACCGCGCGCCACAACGAGCGCATGCGGCGCGTGCCCGCGATGGTGGCCAATGCCGTGCCGCTGCGGCTCGCGATGCGCGCCGACCTGCCGATCCCCGAACTGATCCGCGAAGTGGGCCGCCAGATGCGGCAGGTGCTGCGCCACCAGTCGTACCGCTACGAGCACCTGCGCAGCGACCTCAACATGCTGGTCAACAACCGGCAGCTGTTCACCACCGTGGTCAACGTCGAGCCCTTCGACTACGACTTCCGTTTCGCCGGCCATGCGGCGCGGCCACGCAACCTCTCGAACGGCACGGCCGAGGACCTGGGCATCTTCCTCTACGAGCGCGGCAACGGGCAGGACCTGCAGATCGACTTCGACGCCAATCCCGCGGTGCACACCGCGCAGGGGCTGGCCGATCACCAGCGCCGGCTGATCGCCTTCATCGATGCCGTGATCCGGCAACCGCAGCAGGCCGTCGGCCATGTCGACCTGCTCGGTGCCGAGGAGCGCCGGCAGTTGCTGTTCGGCTGGAACGACACCGAACACGCCGTGCCCGACACGCACCTGGTCGCGCTGATCGAGGCCCAGCTCGCCGAGCGGCCCGAGGCCGTCGCGCTGCGCTTCGAGGGCGCGGCGATGTCCAACGCCGAACTGAACCGCCGTGCCAACCGCCTCGCGCAGTTGCTGCGCGCGCGCGGCGCGGGCCCCGAGCGCACGGTGGCGCTCGCGATCCCGCGTTCGATGGAACTGATGGTGGCGCTGCTCGCCACCTTGAAGACCGGCGCGGCCTACCTGCCGGTCGATCCCGATTTCCCGGCCGACCGCATCGCCTTCATGCTCGGCGACGCTGCGCCCGTGTGCCTGGTCACCACCGAGGCGCTCGCGCAGGTGCTGCCCGCCGACGCCCCGCGCCTGTTGATCGATGGGGCGCAAACGATTGCCGATCTGGCGAATTGCGACGAGGCCGACTTCGCAGTCGCGATCGATCCCGCGCACCCGGCCTACGTGATCTACACCTCGGGCTCGACCGGCCGGCCCAAGGGCGCGGTGGTGTCGCATCGCGCCATCGTCAACCGCCTGCTGTGGATGCAGGCGCGCTACGGCCTCGCGGCCGACGATCGCGTGCTGCAGAAGACGCCCTCGAGCTTCGACGTGTCGGTGTGGGAGTTCTTCTGGCCGCTGATCGACGGCGCCACGCTGGTGCTCGCCAGGCCCGGCGGCCACAAGGACGCGGCCTACCTCGCGGGCCTGATCGCCGACGAAGGCATCACGACGCTGCATTTCGTGCCCTCGATGCTCGAGGTCTTCCTGCGCGAGCCCGCGGCCGCCGGCTGCACCAGCCTGCGCCGCGTGATCTGCAGCGGCGAGGCGCTGTCCCCCGCGCTGCAGGCGCAATGCCACGAGCGCCTGGGCGCCGAGCTGCACAACCTCTACGGCCCGACCGAGGCCGCGGTCGACGTCACCGCATGGGAATGCGAACGCGCGCAGGCCTCGCCGAAGAGCGTGCCGATCGGCCGGCCGATCTGGAACACGCAGATGTACGTGCTCGACAGCGGCCTGCAGCCGGTGCCGGCCGGCGTGGCCGGCGAGCTCTACATCGCGGGCACAGGCCTGGCGCGCGGCTACCTGGGCCGGCCGCTGCTGAGCGCCGAGCGCTTCGTCGCCAATCCGCATGGTGCGCCCGGCAGCCGCATGTACCGCACCGGCGACCTCGCGAGCTGGCGCGCCGACGGCAGCCTGGACTACCTGGGCCGCGCCGACCAGCAGGTGAAGATCCGCGGCCTGCGCATCGAGCCCGGCGAGATCGAGGCGGTGCTGCTCCAGCATCCACAGATCGCACAGGCCGCGGTGGTGGCGCGCGAGGACGCTCCCGGCGAGAAGCGCCTGGTGGCCTATCTCGTGCCGGCCGAGTCCGCCGATCCGCAAACGGCCGAGCTGCGCACCCACCTCGCGCAGGCGCTGCCCGACTACATGGTGCCCTCGGCCTTCGTGAGCCTGCCCGCGCTGCCGCTGGGCCCGAGCGGCAAGCTCGACCGCAAGGCGCTGCCGCCGCCCGAGGTGCAGGCCGCCACGCCCTATGCCGCGCCGCGCACGCCCACCGAGAAGATCCTGGCCGGCCTCTGGGCCGAGACGCTGCATCTGCAGCGCGTGGGCATCCACGACAACTTCTTCGAGCTCGGCGGCCACTCGCTGATGATCGTGCAGCTGGTCTCGATGATCCGCCAGCAGTTCATGATCGACCTGCCGCTGGACACGCTGTTCCAGGTCTCGACCATCGCCGGCCTCGCCGAGTTGCTCGACCAGGAATCGGTGGCGCGGCCCAACCTGGTGCCGATGCCGCGCCCGGCGCGCATCCCGCTGTCCTTCGCGCAGCGCCGCCTGTGGCTGATGAACCAGCTCGAGGGCGCCAACCCGGCCTACAACATGCCGCTGGCGCTGCGCCTGTCGGGCACGCTCGACCGCGCGGCCCTGCATGCGGCGCTCGACGACCTGGTGCAGCGCCACGAGAGCCTGCGCACCATCTACCCGAACGAGGACGGGCTGCCGTGGCAGCAGGTGCTCGACGGCGCGCAGGCGCGCCCCGCCGTGCTCGAGGCCGACAGCAGCGAGGACGAGATCGCCGCGCAGCTGCACGCGGCCGCGGGCCATGCCTTCGATCTCGGCAGCACGGCGCCGCTGCGCGTCTCGCTGTTCAGACTGGCCGACGACGAGCACGTGCTGCTGCTGCTCACGCACCACATCGCCGGCGACGGCGCCTCGCTGCTGCCGCTGGCGCGCGACCTCAGCGTGGCCTACGCGGCGCGCTGCGAGGGCCGGGCGCCGGGCTGGACGCCGCTGCCGCTGCAGTACGCCGACTACGCGCTGTGGCAGCAGGAATTGCTGGGCAGTGAGGACGATGCAGAGAGCATGGCCGGACGCCAGCGCGCCTTCTGGCAGGCCACGCTGCAGGACCTGCCCGAGCAGCTCGCGCTGCCGGCCGACCATCCGCGCCCGCTGGCGACTAGCTACCGCGGCGACGTGGTGCCGCTGCAGATCGCGCCGCAGGTGCACGAGCGCATCCTGCAGCTGGCGCGCGACGGGCAGGCCAGCGTCTTCATGGTGCTGCAGGCCGCGCTCGCGGGCCTCTTGAGCCGGCTCGGCGCGGGCGACGACATCGTGATCGGCAGCCCGGTCGCGGGCCGCAGCGACCACGCGCTCGACGAGCTGATCGGCTGCTTCGTCAACACGCTGGTGCTGCGCACAGACACCTCGGGCCGGCCCAGCCTGCGCGAGCTGGTTTCGCGCGTGCGCGCCACCAACCTCGCGGCCTATGCCAACCAGGAGTTCCCGTACGACCGCCTGGTGGAGCTGCAGCGCAACGGCGCCGGCCGCGCGCGCACCAACCAGCCGCTGTTCCAGGTGATGCTGGGCTTCCAGAACAGCAGCCGGCTGTCGTTCAGCCTGCCGGGCCTGTCGATCACGCCGCAGCCGGTGGAGATCGACACCGCGAAGTTCGACCTCTCGTTCATCCTCAGCGAGCAACGCGGCGCCGACGGCCTGCCGGGCGGCATCGGCGGCGGCATCCAGTACAGCAGCGACCTGTTCGAGCGCGCCACCGTCGAGGCCATGGCCGCGCGACTGGCCCGGCTGCTCGAGGAGGCCTGCGACGCGCCCGACGCGCCGATTGCCGAGCTCGCGATCCTGAGTGCCGAGGAACAGCACCGGCTGCTCGCGCAGTGGAGCGGCCAGCCGCGCGAACTCGCACCGCGCTCGCTGGCCGCCATGGTGGCCGCGCATGCCGCCGAGCGCCCGCAGGCGCCCGCCGTGGTGCTCGACGACGCGACCGTCGGCTATGCCGAACTCGACGCGCGCGCCAACCGTCTCGCGCAGCTGCTGCGCGCCCGCGGCATCGCGCCGGGCGCCATCGTCGCCACGGTGCTGCCGCGCTCGCTCGACCTGGTCGTGGCCCACCTCGCGATCGTCAAGGCCGGCGCCACCTACCTGCCGATCGATCCGAACCACATGGCGGCGCGCAGCGCCTTCGTGTTCCAGGAGGCCGCGCCCGCGGCGGTGCTCACGCATGCGACGCTGCTGCCGCAGCTGGCCGACGTCGCGCATTGCATTGCGCTCGACGCCTCTGACACGCTTGAAGCGATCGCGATCCAGTCCGAGGCCGCGCCCTCGGCACCGCCCGCCGATCCGCGCGAGGCCGCCTATGTCATCTACACCTCGGGCTCCACCGGCCTGCCCAAGGGCGTGGTCGTGCCGCATGCGGGCCTGGCCAGCCTCGGCGCCGCCATGCAGGAGCGGCTGGCGATCACGCCCGACTCGCGCGTGCTGCAGTTCTCCTCCTGCGGCTTCGATGCCTCGGTGATGGACCAGCTCATGGCCTTCCACGCGGGCGCCGCGCTGGTGGTGCCGGGCGCGCAGCAGCTGCTGGGCAGCGACCTCGCCGAGCTGCTCGAATCCCGGGCCGTGAGCCACGCGCTGATTCCGCCGGCCGCGCTCTCGACGCTGCCGCCCGGCGAGTTCGCGGCGCTGCGAACGCTGATCGTCGGCGGCGACGCCTGCTCGGCCGAGCTGGCCGCGCGCTGGGCGCCGGGGCGTCGCATGGTCAACGCCTACGGCCCGACCGAGATCACCATCTGCGCGAGCATGAGCGCGCCGATGGAAGCCGGCCGGCAGCCCTCGATCGGCCAGCCGGTCTGGAACACGCGCATGTACGTGCTCGACGAGCTGCTGCAGCCGGTGCCGCTCGGCGTCGCGGGCGAGCTCTACATCGCGGGCGCCGGCGTGGCGCGCGGCTACCTGAACCGCGCCGCGCTCAGCGCCGAGCGCTTCGTCGCCGATCCGCACGGCGCGCCCGGCAGCCGCATGTACCGCAGTGGCGACCTCGCGCGCTGGCGCGCCAACGGCAGCCTCGATTTCCTGGGCCGCGCCGACCAGCAGGTGAAGATCCGCGGCTACCGCATCGAGCCCGGCGAGATCGAGTCGGCGCTGCTGCAGCATCCGCAGGTGACGCAGGCCGCGGTGATCGCGCGCGAGGACACGCCCGGCGACAAGCGCCTGGTGGCCTATTTCGTCGCCGCCGCCGATCCGCAGCCGACCGAGCTGCGCGCCCACATGGCGCGCGCCCTGCCCGACTACATGGTGCCCTCGGCCTTCGTGCACCTGCCCGCGCTGCCGCTCACGCCAAGCGGCAAGCTCGACCGCAAGGCGCTGCCCGTGCCCGAGCAGCAGGCCGCGGTGCAGTACGTCGCGCCGCGCACGCCCACCGAGGAACTGCTGGCCGGCCTGTGGCGCGAGACGTTGCGGCTGGAACGCGTGGGCATCCACGACAACTTCTTCGAGATCGGCGGCCATTCGCTGATGGCGATCCAGCTCGGCATGCGCATCCGCCAGCAGGTGCGCGCCGACTTCCCGCATGCCGAGGTCTACAACCGGCCCTCGATCGCCGAGCTCGCCGCCTGGATCGACGACAACGCGGGCACGGCCGAGGCGCTCGACCTGTCGCGCGAGGTGGTGCTGCCCGCGCATGTGCAGGCGCAGGCGGTCGCGCCCACGCTGGCACCGCGACGCGTGTTCCTCACCGGCGCCAGCGGCTTCGTCGGCAGCCACCTGCTGGCCGCGCTGCTGCGCGACACCGAAGCCCGCGTGGTCTGCCACGTGCGCGCCGCCGACGCCGAGGCCGGCGCGCTGCGGCTGAAGCGCACGCTGGCCACGCGCCAGCTCGAATCGATCTGGGACGACGCGCGCATCGAGGTCGTCACGGGCGACCTCGGCAAGCCGCGCCTGGGCCTGGACGACGACGCGGTACGGCTGGTGCGCGACGGCTGCGACGCGCTCTACCACTGCGCCGCGCAGGTCGACTTCCTGCATCCCTACGCCAGCCTCAAGCCGGCCAACGTCGACAGCGTGGTCACGCTGCTCGAATGGACCGCGCAGGGCTGCACGAAGACGCTGCACTACGTCTCCACGCTGGCCGTGATCGACCAGGCCAACAACCAGGAGGGCACGGTCACCGAGCGCTCGGCGCTCAGCTCGTGGCGCGGCCTGGTCGACGGCTACAGCCAGAGCAAATGGGTCGGCGACGCGATCGCGCGCGAGGCGCAGGCGCGCGGCATGCCGGTCGCGATCTA
This sequence comes from Variovorax sp. GW821-FHT10D07, assembly GCF_059415325.1. NCBI lineage: Bacteria > Pseudomonadati > Pseudomonadota > Betaproteobacteria > Burkholderiales > Comamonadaceae > Variovorax > Variovorax sp. GW821-FHT10D07. The sequence goes on from NZ_JBWKMZ010000007.1 coordinate 15,301, forward strand.
CCGGCTGGGCGCGGTCACCGGCGACCACACGCATGCGATCTGCAACGCCGACGACCTGATCTGGCGCGTGGCCCATCTCTATGCCGACCTGGAAGCCATCCCCGACATGGACCTGCCGCTGAACCTCACGCCGGTGGACGACGTGGCGCGCGCCATCCTCGGTCTCGCGGCGCAGCGCGCCTCGTGGGGCCAGGTGTTCCACCTGATGGGGCAGGCGCCGCTGCGCGTGCGCGACATCCCGCCGGTGTTCGAGCGGCTGGGCATGCGCCTGGAGCCGGTGGGACTCGACCCCTGGCTCGAGCGCGCGCATGCGCGGCTCGCGGTGGGGCAGGACCGCGACCTCGCGGCGGTGCTCGCCATCCTCGACCGCTACGACACCTCGGCCACGCCGCCGCAGGTGTGCGGCGCGGCCACGCAGGCACAGCTCGAGGCGATCGGCACGCCGATCCGCCCGGTCGACCGCGACCTGCTGCAGCGCTACTTCGTCGACCTCGGCATCCACACCAAGGCGCGCCGCGCCCTGGAAACCACCGCTTCCTAAGGAGCATCCCATGGCACGCTATCTCATCGCGGCAACCGCCCTGCCCGGCCACGTCCTGCCGATGCTGGCCATCGCCCAGCACCTCACGGGCCTCGGCCACGAGGTGCGGGTGCACACCGCGAGCCAGTTCAGGGCCCAGGCCGAGGCGACCGGCGCGAGCTTCACGCCCTTCGCGCGCGCCATCGACGGCGACTATCGCGACCTCGACGAGCGCTTTCCCGAACGCCGCCGGCTGAATTCGCCGCATGCCCAGCTGTGCTTCGGCCTCAAGCACTTCTTCGCCGACGCGATCGAGGCACAGCATGCGGGCCTGCGCGCCATCCTCGAGGACTTCGAGGCCGACGCCATCGTGGTCGACACCATGTTCTGCGGCACCTTCCCGCTGCTGCTGGGTCCGCGCGACGAGCGGCCCGCGGTGGTCGCGGTCGGCATCTCGGCGCTGCCGCTGTCGAGCTGCGACACCGCCTTCTTCGGCACCGCGCTGCCGCCGTCTTCCACGCCCGAGGGCCGCGCACGCAACAAGGCGATGAACGCCAACCTGCAGCAGGCGATGTTCGGCGACGTGCAGCGCCACTTCGACGCCGTGCTGCGGCGCCTCGGCGCCGGCGCGCTGCCGGCCTTCTTCGTCGATGCGATGGTGCGCATGCCCGACCTCTACCTGCAGCTCACCGGCCCGTCCTTCGAATACCCGCGCAGCGACCTGCCGGCCTCGGTGCGCTTCGTCGGCCCGCTGCTCGCGCCGGCCAGCCGCGACTTCACGCCGCCCGCGTGGTGGGACGAACTCGACGACGGCCGCTCGGTCGTGCTGGTCACGCAGGGCACGCTGGCCAACCAGAATCCCGCGCAGCTGATCGTCCCCACGCTGCAGGCACTGGCCGGCGATCCGAAGTTGCTCGTGATCGCCACCACCGGCGGCCCGGTGCCGCCCGCGCTGTCGGCCAACGTGCCGGCCAATGCGCGCGTGCTGCCCTTCCTGCCCTACGACCGCCTGCTGCCCAAGCTGCATGCGATGGTCACCAACGGCGGCTACGGCTCGGTCAACCATGCGCTGAGCCTCGGCGTGCCGCTGGTGGTGGCCGGCAGCTCGGAGGAAAAGCCCGAGATCGCGGCGCGCGTGGCCTGGTCGGGCGTGGGCATCAACCTCGGCACCGCGCAGCCGGCCGCGCGCCAGGTCGGCGATGCGGTGCGCAAGCTGCTCGCCACGCCCAGCTACCGCGAACGCGCGAACGCCCTGCGCGAGGAGTTCGCGCGCCACCGCGCGCTGCACGGCATCGCGCAGGCGCTCGAGGCCCTGCCGCGTGTCGAATCCCTGGAAGCGGCCTGAGCGCCGGCCCCTTCGCACCCCCTCGAAAGAACCGCCATGACCAACCCATTCGACGACAAGAACGCCAGCTTCCAGGTGCTGGTCAACGACGAGGGCCAGCACTCGCTGTGGCCCGCCTTCATCGCCGTGCCCGCGGGCTGGCGCGTGGCCCTGCCCACCACCGACCGCGCCGCGTGCAGCGCCTACATCGAGGCGAACTGGCAGGACATGCGGCCGCTCTCGCTGGCGGGACGTTGAGCGCGTCCATCGCATCGGGCCCCCGGCCATGATCTTCCTGTTCCTGCGCAGCCGCAGTGCCGCCGCGGTCCACGTGCGGCGGCTGCGGGCACTCGGCCCAGAGGCCGCGGGCATGGCATCCGCCGTGGAGAAGCGCCGGGCCGACAAGCCCCGCCGCCGGAAGGCCGAGGCCGGAAAGAAGCGGCTCGCGGAATAGCGTCGGGACGTCTGCGCATAGCATCGGCCTCGCCACAGGATTTCCAGGAGGCCCGCGATGTCCCGCGAATTTTCCGCCCAGCTCAAGAACCCGACCGCGCTCCACTACTTCCGCGAGGTGGCGAAGGCCGGCTCGTTCCGCAAGGCCGCCGAGGTCACGCATGTCGCGGCCTCGGCCATCAACCGGCAGGTGAAGAACCTCGAGGACGAGGTCGAGGCGCCGCTGTTCGAACGCGGCCGCGGCCGCTCGGGGCTCAAGCTCACGGCCGCCGGCGAGATCCTGCTGCTGCATGTGCGCACCATCGCGAACGAGCTCAATGCGGCGAAGACCCAGATCGATGCGCTCAAGGGCCTGAAGCGCGGCAACATCCGCATGGGCGTCAACGAAGGCTTCGCGCGCGAGCTGCTGCGCGAGACGCTGACACCGTTCAACCAGCGGCATCCGCAGGTCACCTTCGAATTGCTGGTGGCCGCATCGCCGCGGCTGGTGGAGATGGTGATGGCCGACGAGGTCGATCTCATCATCGCCTACAACGTCGCGCCGCATGCGGGCCTGCAGGTGCAGGCGCGCTGCCTCGTGGGCTCCTGCATCATGGTGCCGCGCCAGCATCCGCTGGCCTCGAAGAGCTCGGTGCGGCTGGCCGATTGCGCGCCCTACGGTTTCATCATGCCGCACGAGAGCATGGCGCTGCGCCCGACCATCGACCGCATGTTCGCCAGCGTCGGCATCCAGCCGCGCATCGCGCTCACCACCGACTCCTACGAAATGATGCGCAGCGCGGCCTCGGCGGGACTGGGCATCGCGATCGTGAGCCAGTACCTGCACGGGCTCGATCCCAACTATCCGCACGCGGTGTTCGTGCCGATCCGCGACACGCGCGTGAAGAAGCAGGCGGTGTCGTGCTGCGTGCGCAAGGGACGCCATCTGTCGGTGGCCAGCCTCACGCTGCTCGAGAGCGTGGCCGCGGTGCTGCAGGCGCGCAGCGAACGCTGAACGGGGCCGGCACGCGGCGCCGAGCCGCGCTTTCAATGCGCTAATAAAGAGAACGCGTATCGACGTTTATTGATCTTGAGTAGAGCGGACCTCGCTCATAGAGTGGCGCTTCCCATCGCGCTGTATCCATCGAGTTTTTCGATGCAGTGCAGCAAAAAGCAGGAGCCCACGTGTTCAAAGCCATCCATCTGTCCCGGCCTGAAGGCGGCTTCGCAGCCGCCGAGGTCGAGCTCGACCGGTCCGTCCTGCCGCAGGCCGACGTGACCGTGCGCATCGAGCATTCCTCGCTCAACTACAAGGACGCGCTGGCCATCGCGAACCGCGGTCCCGTGGTGCGCCAGTGGCCGATGATTCCCGGCATCGACGGCGCCGGCGTGGTCGAGGCCAGCGACAGCGAGGAGTTCCGCGTCGGCGACCGCGTGATCCTCAACGGCTGGGGCGTCGGCGAAAACTGGTTCGGCTGCCTCGCGCAGTACGCACGGCTGAAGAGCGACTGGCTGATCCCGATGCCCGACCGGCTCGATTCGCGCTCGGCCATGGCCCTGGGCACCGCGGGCTACACCGCGATGCTCTGCGTGCAGGCCATCGAGCGCCATCACGTGCGGCCCGGCGCGGGCGAGGTGCTGGTGACCGGCGCCGCGGGCGGCGTGGGCAGCATCGCCGTCGCGCTGCTGGCCCACCTCGGCTATCGCGTGGTGGCCTCGACCGGCCGCGCCGCCGAGGCCGACTACCTGAAAAGCCTGGGCGCCGCCGAAGTGATCGACCGCGCCGAACTCGCCGCGCCCGGCAAGCCGCTGGCGCGCGAACGCTGGGCCGCGGCCGTCGACACGGTCGGCAGCCACACGCTGGCCAATGCCTGCGCGGCCACGCGCTACGGCGGCGTGGTGGCGGCCTGCGGCATGGCGCAGGGGCTGGACTTCCCGGCCTCGGTCGCACCCTTCATCCTGCGCGGCGTGACCTTGCGCGGCGTGGACTCGGTGATGGCGCCGCGCGCCGAGCGCATCAGCGCCTGGCAGCGGCTGTCGCATGTGCTCGATGCGCTGCGGCTCGGCGACATCGTCCACGAGATCGGCCTGTCGCAGGTGATCGCGCATGCGCACAAGCTGATGGCCGGCGAGGTGCGCGGCCGCATCTGCGTCGACGTCGATGCGTCGCACATCGCCGGGAGCCGCGCATGAGCATGAACCTGCAGGCACTGTTCCGACCCGCCGCCGTCGCGGTGCTGGGCGCCTCGCCGCGCGCCGATGCCATGGGCACCTATGTCGCGCGCAACCTGCGCGACGGTGGTTACGCGGGCGAGATCTACCCGATCCATCCGACGGCCGCCGAGGTCGAGGGAATGCACTGCTACCCCGACCTGGCCTCGCTGCCGCGCGTGCCCGATTGCGCCGTGGTCGCGCTGTCGGCCGACAAGGTGATGGGCGCGCTGCGCGATGCCGCGGCCCAGGGCGTGAAGTCGGCGGTGGTGTTCGCGAGCGGCTTCGCCGAACTCGGCGCCGAGGGCGCGGCGCTGCAGCGGCAGTTCGCAGAGCTGCATGCGCAGACCGGCCTGCTGGTGTGCGGCCCCAACTGCCTGGGCCTGATCGACGTGCATGCGCGCACCGCGCTCTACAGCGCGCCGCCGCCCGACCCGCTGCCCGCCGGCGGCGTGGCGGTGGTGTCGCATTCGGGCTCGGCCTGCATCGCGCTCGGCGGCACCGGGCGCCTGGGCCTGAGCCACCTGGTGTCGGTCGGCAACGCGGCGGTGCTCGACATCCACGACTACCTCGCCCACTTCGCGGGCGACGCCAAGGTGAAGCTCGCCGCGGTGTTCATGGAGACGGTGCGCGACCCCGAAGGCTTCGCGCGCGCCGCGCGGCTGATGCGCGCGGCCGGCAAGCCCATCGTGCTGCTGCGCGTGGGCCGCTCGAGCCAGGGCGCCGCGGCCACGGCCGCGCACACGGGCTCGCTGGCCGGCTCCGACGAGGCCTACCTCGACTTCTTCCGCGGCCTCGGCGTGGTGGTGGCGAACGACATGGACGAGTTCGTCGAGACCTGCGTGCTGTTCGAGAGCGGCGCCCGGGCGCCACGGGGCGACGGCGTGGCGGTGCTCAACGTGAGCGGTGGCGAGATCGCGCTCACCTGCGACCTCGGCGAGGCCGCCGGCCTGCGCTTCGCCAGGCCGGCCGCGGCCACGCTGCAACGCCTGGCCCAGGTGCTGCCCTCGTTCGCCACGCCGAGCAATCCGCTCGACGTGACCGGCGCGGCGGTGTCCGATGGCAGCCTGTACCGGCAATGCGTCGACATCCTCGCGGCCGATCCCGACGTGGCCGTGCTCGCGATCTCGCAGGACTGCCCGCCGGGCATCGGCGAACGCGCGGCCGGCAACTACCGGCTGATTGCGCAGGCGGCGGCACAGGCGGCCCAGGCGCTTTCGAAGCCCGTGCTGTTCTACAGCAATGTCGGCGGCGGCATGCATGCGGAGGTGGTTGCGCCGCTGCACGCGTCGCGCGTCGCGGCACTGCAGGGCGCGCGCCCCGCACTGCAGGCGATCGCGCACTGGCTCGCCTGGCACCGCTGGCAGCCCGAGCCGGCCTTCGAGCCCGCTCTCTCGCAGCCGCAGCCCGCCTGGCGCGACCGCTTCGCGAGCGGCGAGCCCCTGTCGGAAGGCGAGGCCAAGCGCTTCCTCGCCGACCACGGCATCGCGACGACGCGCGAGCGCCTGTGCACCAGCGCCGAGCAGGCGGTCGCCGCCGCGCGCGAGATCGGCCATCCGGTGGTGATGAAGATCGACTCGCCCGACATCGCTCACAAGACCGAGGCCGGCGGCGTGGCGCTGGGCCTGGCCGACGACGCCGCGGTGCGCGCGGCCTTCGACCGCATCCTGGCCGACGTGAGCCGCCACCAGCCGCAGGCGCGCCTGCGCGGCGTGGCCGTGCAGGAGATGGTGCGCGGCGGCATCGAGATGATCGCCGGCACCTCGCGGCGCGCGCCCTTCGGTCCCGCGCTGGTGGTCGGCACCGGCGGCATCTGGGTCGAGCTGGTGCGCGATTCGGTGCTGGCGCTGGCGCCCGTGAGCCCGGCACGCGCGCACCGGATGCTGCGCGCGACGCGGGCGGCGGCGCTGCTCGACGGCTTCAGGGGCGCGGCACCCGCCGACGCCGCGGCCCTCGAGGCCCTGATGGTGCGGCTGTCGGAGATCGCCGCGGCCTATGCGGACCTCGTGGAGGCCATCGAAATCAACCCGGTCGCCGTGCTTGCCGCGGGACAGGGCGTGCGCGTGCTCGACGCCCTGGTCGAGCTGCGCGGACCGACGCTCAACTGAAAGGAAGTACCCATGGACTACCAGGCCATCCAGCTCGCCATCGACGGCAGCATCGCGACGCTCACGCTCAACCGCCCCGAGAAGATGAACGCGCTCGACGACCAGCTGCTGCTCGAGATGCAGCATGCGCTCGACAGCCTCGAGGCGAACCTGGCCGTGCGCGCCCTCATCGTCACCGGCGCGGGCCGCGCCTTCAGCGCGGGCTTCGACCTCAGCCCGCGCGAGGAGCCGTTCTCCACCGTGCAGGACTGGCGCGAGCACGTGAAGCTGGGCAACGACACCTGGTCGCGCATCTGGCGCTCGCGGCTGCCGGTGATCGCGGCCGTCAACGGCTTCTGCCTCGGCGGCGCCTGCGACCTCTCGATGGTCTGTGACATCACGCTGGCCGCCGACACCGCGCAGTTCGGCGAGCCCGAGATCCAGTTCAAGTCGGCCCCGCCCTACGCGATCATGCCCTGGGTGCTGGGCATGAAGAAGACCAAGGAGCTGCTGCTGACCGGCGACCGCGTGGACGCGCAGGAGGCGCAGCGCATCGGCCTGGCCAACCGCGTGGTGCCGGCCGACCAGCTGCTGGCCGAGGCCCGGCGGCTGGCGACCAAGCTGTCGATGATTCCGCCGCCCGCGATGCAGCTCAACAAGATGGGGCTGAACCGCGCCTACGAGATGCGCGGCTTCCAGTCCACCATCGACTACGGCGCCGAGGTCTTCACGCTGGTGCTGATGGCGGAATCGGCCGAGGCCGACGAGTTCTTCAAGGTGGCCGGCGCGCAGGGCCTGAAGGCCGCCTTCAAGTGGCGCGACGCGCGCTTCGCGCTCGAAGGCCCGCAGTGAGGCCAGGCCGGGCGCACCTCGAAAGGCACGCACCATGATCGAGATCTCTGGACTCAACAAGCGCTACCTCACGCGCGACGGCGTGGACATCGACGCGCTGAAGGACGTGAACCTCTCGGTGGCCGACGGCGAGTTCGTCACCGTGGTCGGGCCCAGCGGCTGCGGCAAGTCCACCCTGCTCAAGATCCTGGCCGGCACGCTGCGACGCAGCTCGGGCTCGGTGAAGGCGCGCGACATCCCGCTCGACGGACCGAGCCGCGACGTCGGCGTGGTGCTGCAGGCGCCGGTGCTGCTGCCCTGGCGCACGGTGCTCGAGAACGTGATGGTGCCGGTCGAGATCCAGCGCCTGGACCGCAAGGTCTACGAGCCGCGCGCCCGCGCGCTGCTCAAGCTGGTGGGCCTCGAGGGCTTCGAGGGCAAGTACCCGTCCGAACTCTCGGGCGGCATGCAGCAGCGCGTGGGCATCTCGCGCGGGCTGGTGCACGACCCGGCCTTCGTGCTGATGGACGAGCCCTTCGGCGCGCTCGACGCGATGACGCGCGAGACCATGAACCTCGAGCTGCTGCGCATCTGGAAGGAGAGCGGCAAGACGGTGGTGCTGGTCACGCACAGCATCCCCGAGGCCGTGTTCCTTGCCGACCGCGTGGTCGTGATGTCGCCGCGGCCGGGCCGCATCACCGAGATCCTGCCGATCGACCTGCCGCGCCCGCGGCGGCTCGAGATGATCAATTCGGAACGCTTCGGCGGCTACGTCTCGGCCATCCGCAGGCACTTCCATTCGCTCGGAGCACTCGACGCATGAACACCCGCACCGCTTCCACCGTGCTGCCCGCCGCGCCTTCGGCGCCTCCCGCGCGGCGCATCGCCCGGCCCGAGATCCCGCTGGCCATCGCGCTGTTCGTCGTCGTGGTCGGCGGCTGGGAGCTCGCGGTGCGCGCGCTCGACGTCTCCGCGCTCGTGGTGCCGCCGCCCTCGGCGGTCGCGCTGGCGCTGTGGAGCGGGCTGATCTCCAACGCCTTCACCTACCACTTCGGCGTGACCGCCTACGAGACGCTCGCGGGCTTCGCGGTCGGCGCGGGCCTCGGGCTGGTGCTGGGCTCGCTGGTGTCGCAGTTCGTGCTGGTCGAGAAGACGCTCTATCCCTACATCGTCGCGTTCCAGACCATCCCCAAGGTGGCGATCGCGCCGCTGTTCGTGATCTGGTTCGGCTACGGCATGACCTCGAAGGTGATCATCACCGCCACCATCGCCTTCTTTCCCGCGCTGGCCAACACCATCGTCGGGCTGCGCGCGGCGCCGGCGGACCAGATCGAGCTGCTGCGGGCCTTCACCGCGACGCGCTGGCAGATCTTCCGCATGGCGCGCGTGCCGCATGCGCTGCCCTACATCTTCGCGGGCCTCGACGTGTCGATCGTGCTGTCGGTGATCGGCGCCGTGGTCGGCGAGTTCGTCGGCGCGCAGGCGGGGCTGGGCTACCTGATCCTGCAGCGCACCTTCTCGATGGACACGGCGGGCATGTTCGCCATCCTCATCCTGCTGTCGGCCATGGGCATCGTGCTGCATGCGGTCATGAAGTACGCCCGCAAGCGGGTCGTGTTCTGGCTCGAGACGCAGCAGGACGCCACGCTCGGCGCCTGAGCCCCGGTTTCCCCTCGCACTTCACCCTGGAGTTCTCATGACCACTCGCATCCTCGCCGGCGGCCTGCGCGCCCTCCTGCTGCTGCTCCTGGCCTGCGCGCTGCACGCATCGGCCCAGAGCGCCAAGCCCCTGAAGAAGGTCACGCTGGCCGTCGGCGGCGTGAGCGTGCTCAACGCGGCCTATCCCTGGCTCATGATGCCGCTGGCGCTCGGCTACTGGCGCGACGAGGGCTACGACGTCGAGGTGGTGGCCACGCCCGGCTCGCTGCAGACGGTGCAGCAGCTGGCCGCGGGCAGCATCGCGCTGTCGCAGATGAGCGCGGGCGCCCTGATCCAGGCCAACGTGATGAACAACCTGCCGATCCGCGCGATCAGCGTGAACAACGTGCTCGACTGGGCCGTGGGCGTGCAGGCCGACGGACCGGTCGCGAAGGTGGCCGACCTCAAGGGCAAGAACATCGGCATCGTGAGCCTGGCCAGCGGCGGCCTGCCGATGCTCAAGGCGCTGCTGCGCGCCGGCGGCCTCGATCCCGACAAGGACGTGACCATCGTCGCCGTGGGCACCGGCGCGCCCGCGCTGGAGGCGCTGCGCGCCAACCGCGTGCAGGGGCTGATGTTCTGGCACACGGCGCTGGTGGGCTTCGAGAATGCCGGCGGCCGGCTGCGCTACCTGTCCGACCCCGCCTGGGAGACCTTCGCCGACTTCAGCCTCGCGACCACGCAGCGCATCATCGACAGCGACCCGGCGATGGTCGAGGCCATCGCGCGCGGCGTGGCCAAGGCCAGCCTGTTCACCGCCACCAATCCGCAGTGCGCGCGCCAGCTGCACTGGAAGCGCTTCCCGCAGAGCAAGCCCACCGGCGCCGACGAGGCCACGCTGGCGCGCAACGACGACCGGCTGGTGGCGGCGGTGGTCGGGTCGATGGACAAGGCGCGGCGTCTCGACGGCGGCCAGGCCTGGGGCCGCGTCGATGCGGCCGGCTTCCGGCGCATGCAGGACTTCCTGTTCGACAACAAGGTGATCGACAGGAAGGTGGCGCCCGAGACCTTCGTGATCCGCACGCCCGGCTTCGCCGAGCGCGTGGACCGCTACGACCACGAGGCGGTGATCCGCCAGGCCAAGGCCTGTGCCATCTCCTGAGACGAAGGAGCGCGAACGATGACCCCGATGCATGGTGCCTATGCGGCGGACGCGGCGGCGGCAGGCCGCTCGCCGGCCGAGATCGCGGTGCGCTGCGACCTCGCGGCCGCCTACCGGCTGATCGCGCTGCACGGCCTGGACGACAGCATCTACACGCACATCTCCGCGCGCGTGCCCGATGCCGAGAACCAGTTCCTGATCAATTCCTTCGGCCTGCTGTTTCGCGACGTCACGGCCGGCTCGCTGGTGAAGATCGACCTCGAGGGCCGCCGGCTCGAGGACTCGCCGCACGACGTGAACCCCGCGGGCTTCACCATCCACAGCGCGATCCATGCGGCGCGCCACGATGCCGCCTGCGTGCTGCACACCCACACGGTGGCCGGCGTGGCGGTGTCGACGCTCGAGGAAGGGCTGCTGCCGCTCAACCAGTGGTCGCTGCTGTTCCACCAGCGCGTGGCCTATCACGACTTCGAGGGCATCGCGCTCGACCTCGACGAGCGCGAGCGGCTGGTGGCCGATCTCGGCGCCACCGCCAAGGTGCTGATCCTGCGCAACCACGGCCTGCTGACCGTGGGGCGCAGCGTGGCGGACGCGGTGCTGACCATGCTCGCGCTCGAGAAGGCCTGCCGGGCACAGATCGCGGTGCTCTCGACCGGGCGGCCCGTGCGCGCGATCCCCGAGGCCATCCGCCAGAAGACGCTGCGACAGCTCGAGAGCGGCGACGGCAACCGCATGAAGGGGCAGACCGATCCCGACCAGCGGGCCTGGCACGCCATGCTGCAGCGGCTGGCGCCGGCCAGATGACATTTTTGTAATCGAAATGTGCGATCCAGGTCGATGGCCTGGCGCCACAGTCCGCTCCAGAGCAGTGCCGGTCGTCACTGCATGACCCCGCGGCGCCGCAACCGGCACCGCCAGAACCTGGAGCCTTTCATGCATCGCAGAACCCTCATGGGCCGCATCGCGGCCATCGCCCTCGCCGGCGTCTTCTCCGCGGCCGCCGCCAGTGCGCAGACCGCGCCCCCGGCGCCGGTCGCCGTCCACAACGTGGTGCTGGTGCACGGCCTCTATGCCGACGGATCGAGCTGGGGCAAGGTGATTCCGCTGCTGCAGGCCCAGGGCCTGCACGTGACCTCGGTGCAGAACCCGCTGAGCGGCTTCCAGGACGACGTCGACGCGGTCAGGCGCGTGCTGGCGCAGCAGGACGGCCCGACGCTGCTGGTCGGCCATTCGTACGCCGGCATGGTGATCAGCGAGGCGGGCACCGACCCGCACGTGGCGGGCCTGGTCTACATCGCGGCGCGCGCGCCCGATGCCGGCGAGGACTACCCGGCCCTGACGCGCAAGTTCGCGGCCGCGCCCGCCGGCGCCGGCCTGCAGTGGGACACCAACGGCTGGGGTTCGCTGAGCCAGCCGGCCTTCGTGAAGGACTTCGCGGGCGACCTGCCGCCGGCCGACGCACTCGCCTACTACGCGGTGCAGCAGCCGTTCGCGCGCGCCATCACGACCGCCAAAACCACCGTGGCAGCCTGGCACGACAAGCCGACCTGGTATGCCGTCTCGCGCCAGGACCGCACCATCGATCCCGAGCTGCAGCGCTTCATGGCCCAGCGCATGAAGGCCAGCACGGTCGAGCTCGACGCGAGCCACGTGTCGCTGCTGTCGCAGCCCCAGGCGGTGGCCGACCTGATCGTGAAGGCGGCGCAGGGCCGGCGCTGAACGCGCGGCCCGGCGATAGACTGCGGAACCGCCGCGCCGGTCGAGCCGCCGGCGGCGGCCCCCGGAAGGACACAACATGCGCGTGCTCGTCGTCGAAGATCATCCCAAGCTGGCGGACTACCTGCGCAAGGGACTCACCGAGAACGGCTACGTCGTCGACGTCGCGGCCGACGGCATCGATGGCCGCCATCTCGCGGTGAACGGCGAGTACGACATCGTGGTGCTCGACGTGATGCTGCCCGGCCTCGACGGCTTCGCGGTGCTCAAGGCGATCCGCGCCACCAAGGACGTGGCGGTGCTCATGCTGACGGCGCGCGACCAGGTCGAGGACCGCGTGCGCGGGCTGCAGGATGGCGCCGACGACTACCTCGTCAAGCCCTTCGCGTTCTCGGAGCTGCTGGCGCGCCTGACCGCGCTGCGCCGCCGCGGCGTGCGCTCGGGCGGCACCTCGGAGCCCACCGTGCTGACCCTGGGCGAGCTGCAGCTGGACCTCGCGCGGCGCAAGGCCTCGCGCGGCGGCCAGGCGCTCGAGCTGACCAACAAGGAGTTCCTGATCCTGGCGCTGCTGATGCGGCGCCGCGGCGAGGTGCTGTCGCGCACCGTGATCGCCGAGCAGGTGTGGGACATGAACTTCGACAGCGACACCAACGTGGTCGAGGTGGCGGTGCGCCGCCTGCGCGCCAAGCTCGACGAGCCTTTCGAGACCCCGATGCTGCGCACCGTGCGCGGCATGGGCTACGTGCTGGAGTCCGCGTGAAGGCACCGCGGGTGCGCTTCGGGTCGATCTCGGCGCGCCTGGTGCTGATGCTGGCGGTGGTCGCGGTCGCGGTGTTCGCGGCCACCGGCTACCTGCTGCACAAGGCGCTCGAGCAGGTGCTGATCGCCGACGAGCGCTCGGACCTCAGCGGCAAGACCGAGGTGGTGCAGCACTTCATCGACGAGGTGCGCACGCCGGCCGACCTGCCGATGCTGCGGCGTCACCTCGCGGCCACCAGCGTGGGCGGGCGCTACCGCTGGAACGTGTGGCTGATCGCGCGCGACGGCGAGATGCTCTACGGCGCCGAGCCGATGCCGCCCACGCTGCGCGGCGAGGGCAACAAGGTCTGGCTGCAGCGGCAGGACGGCGTGGTGCTGCGCGGCGCGCACTACCGGCTCGACGAGCACGCCATCTTTCCGGGTGCGCAGGTGCTGATCGGCATGGACCCGCGGCCGCGCGCCGAGATGCTCGACCGCTACGACAACTACGGCCTGCTGGTCGGCGCGCTCGGCGTGCTGTGCACCGTGGCGCTCGGCGCCATCGCCACGCGGCGCGGCCTGCGCGCGCTCGCGGACCTGTCGCGCGAGGCCTCGGTGATACGCCCCGGCGGGCTGTCGCAGCGGCTGACCCTGCCGGCCGACAGCACCGAGCTGCTGCCGCTGGCCCTGCGTTTCAACGAGGTGCTGGCGCGCATGGAGGATGCGTGGACCCAGCTCGAGGGCTTCAATGCCGACGTGGCGCACGAGCTGCGCACGCCGCTGGCCATCATGATCAACGGTGCCGAGCTCGCGCTCGCGCGCGACCGGCCCCAGGACGAGATGCGCGAGGTGCTCGAGTCGCACCTCGAGGAGCTGCGCACGCTGGGCTCGATGGTCAACGACATGCTGTTCCTCGCGCGCGCCGACCGCGGCGACGCGGCCGAGGACCTGCGCGAGCTCTCGCTGGGCGAGCAGGCGCGGCAGGTCGGCGAATTCGTCGAGGTCTTCCTCGAGGAGAAGCGCCAGCGGCTCGAGATCGAGGGCGATGCCTCGGTGCCCGTCAACCGCGTGCTGCTGCGCCGCGCGCTCGTGAACCTGCTGACGAACGCGTCGCGCCATGCGCCGCAGGAGGCCGTGATCGGCTTGCGCATCGAGGCGCTGCCGGAGGGCGCGCGCATCACCGTCTCCAACCCCGGCGATGCGATTCCGGAAGAGGTGCGGCAGCACATGTTCGAGCGCTTCTGGCGCGGCGACAGCTCGCGGCCCAGGACCGGCGAGCGCTTCGGGCTCGGGCTGGCGATCGTGCGGGCGATCGCGCGCATGCATGGGGGGGAGACCTTCGTGCAGGGCGCGGCGGGGACCAACGAGATCGGGTTCACGCTCGGTAGCCGCGTCGCCGCATCGACGCCGAGCTCGCCCGCGTAGGTCCACCCCGGCCCGCCCGGGCGTTTACTTGGTTTCGGGGATTCCCCGCATCGACCGGCCTGCCTACGCTTGCCGCGATGTCCAGGCGAGTTCCTCGGCCACTCACCGGGACCGGCGAAATGCCGCGCTTCTTCACGAGAGAAAAGCGGGCCCGCGTTTCGCACCATCGCACAGGCCGATTGCAGAGCAGGAGGAGCAATTCCATGACCGACATGCATCTATCGCCCGACATCGTCGCCAATGCGTCCTTGGTCCCGAGCGCGGCCGTCGACAGCGGCGAGATCAAGATCACTTTCGTCAACTACTCGAAGTTCGAGCTCCGGCGCGACGTCACCGGCTACACCAAGGACTTCGCGCTCGGCAGCGTGACCTCCTCGCCGGGGCCGGTGCTCAAGGCCCGTTCGGGCATGGAGACGCTGGACATCTGCCAGATCGCGTTTTCGTGGATCGCCGACGGCGCCAACAACGCCTACGTCACCTGGTACAGCCCCGAGATCCCGGTGCGCTTCGGCGTGCGGATCGTCGCGCCGGTGCAGGTCTTCGGCATGGGCAAGCGTCCGTACTGGGACGTGTGCTGGGACAACAACCCTGGCAGGGATCCGCAATGGGCGCGCTCGGGGTCGGATCCGTCGGACCCCAGGACCTTCTTCGCCGACGGGCACGTCGGCGGCCTCGCGGCCATCGGCCGCGCGCAGTCGTGGCACACGGCGCTCGACCTGACCGTGACCATCAGCGACTACACGGGAGGCAAGCCATGAACGACCTGCTGATTCTCGAGATCGGGCAAGGACGGTGGGTCGCGCGGGTCGCGAACACCGACATCGAGTACGCCTTCAAGTACCTCGTGGAAGAACCCGACCTCAGCAGCCTCTGCGTCCAGTCGCTCGCCCTGGCCATGCAGTCAGGGCGCCAGCAGGTGATCGACAGTATCGCGGGCAACGGCATCTTCGATCTTCCCGCCGGCACACCGCCCGAGACCGTGGTCGCCGAGCTGTTCGACGCGACTGCGGCCCTGCGCTACGAGGGGGCCGCGATCTTCGTGGCGGAAACCGTTCTGGCCGACGAGCTGGAGCAAGCTGGAATCAAGCTGCTCGCGGTCGTGCCCTAAGTCTCAGCCCGCTCCCGGCATGCGCAGCACGATCTTCCCGATATGCGCCCCGGCCTCCATCCGCGCCTTGGCCGCCGGCAGTTCGTCGAACGCCACCACTTGGTCGATGCGCGGCCGGATGCGGCCGGCCGCGAACAGCGGCAGCACCTCGGCGACGAAACGCGGCACGCCCGAGGCGCGCTGGGCCTTGGTGCGCAGCTTGTTCGAGACGCCGAACAGCACCAGCCGGCGCGCATGCAGGGCCTCGAGGTCGAGCTCGGCATGCAGCACGCCGTCGACATGACCCACGGTCGCGTGCCGCCCCTCGAAGGCCATCGCGCGCAGGTTCTCGGCGAACACCGAACCGCCGACCGTGTTGACGACGAGGTTCGCGCCCTTGTCCTCGGTGGCTTGCAGCACGGCCGGCGCGAAATCGGCGGCGCGGGTGGGCAGCGCGACGTCGAGCCCCAGCGGCGCGAGGGCCGCGAGCTTGTCGGCCGAGCCCGAGGTGCCGATGACGCGCGCGCCGAGCGCCTTGCCCAGTTGCAGCGACGCCACCCCGACGCCCGAGGACACGCCGTTGACCAGCAGCCATTCGCCGGGCTGCAGCCGGCCCTGCAGCACCAGCATGTCGAACGCGACCAGGAAGGCCAGCGGAATGCTCGCGGCTTCTTCCCACGACAGCGCCTGCGGCACGGCCATGGCCTCGGCCGCTTCCATCAGCGCGTACTCCGCGAAGGCCCCGGCGCAGCGGCCCATGACGCGATCGCCGACTTGAAATCCACTAACGGCATTTCCAACATCGACCACCCTGCCTGCACCCTCCCCGCCGGCCGGCCGCCAACCACCCGACGCGCCGTGGCTCGCCAGGAACTCGCCGCGGTTGAGCGACGCTGCATGCAGGCGCACCAGCAACTGCCCCGGGCCCGCGGTGGGCACCGGCACCTCGCGTTGCTCGAGCACACCGCCCGCCTCGCTCATCCGCATCCAGAAGGACTGCATGGTGGTCGCTTCGGTCATCGAGAGATTCCCCTTCAAGCACTCAGATGGCGCAGCACGGCCTGCGTGAACGCCACCGTGTTGCCGCTGCCGCGGATGTCGCCGGTGCGCGCCGAACGATCGGCCAGGGCGGCCGTGGTGGCGCGCGACATCGACGCCGCCATGCGCACCGCGCCCTCGTTGCCGCGGCTGTGGCCGAGCCAGTCGAGCAGCATGCGCGTCGACTCGATCATCGCGTAGGGATTGGCGATGCCCTGGCCCGCGATGTCGGGCGCCGAGCCGTGCGTGGCCTGCGCCATCGCGATGTCGCCGTCGCCGATGCACAGCCCCGGCGCCATGCCCAGGCCACCCACCAGGCCGGCCGCCTCGTCCGACAGGATGTCGCCGAACATGTTGGTCGTGACCACCACGTCGAAGCTCTGCGGATCACGCACCAGCCGCATCGCGAAGGTGTCGACGATCACGTCGTCGACGCGCACGTCGGGGTACTCCTCGGCGAGCTTCCTGCACTCCTCGACGAACATGCCGCAGCCGAGCTTGAACACGGTGTCCTTGTGCACATAGGTCAGGTGCTTGCGGCGCTGCCGCGCGAGTTCGAAGGCCGCGCGCGCCACGCGCCGGCTGCCGGTGCGGGTGATCACGCGCACCGACAGCGTGACCTCGTCGTTGGGCCGGAACTCGCCCGAGCCCGCGACCATGTTGCGGTCGGGCTGGAAGCCCTCGTTGTTCTCGCGCACGATCACCAGGTCGACGCCGTCGTGCAGGCAGCCGATGTCCGGATACGAGCGCGTGGGTCGCACGTTGGCGAACAGGTTGAAGGTCTTGCGCAGGATCGGATGCGGATTGATCGCGTTCGGTCCCTTGGGATAGGCGCGGTGGCCGATGGGCCCGAGGAGCCAGCCGTCGAGCGTGCGCAGGGTCTCGAGGGTGCCGGGCGGCAGGGTGTGGCCGTGGGTCTGGAGCGCGCGTGCGCCGATCGGCAGCGGATGCCAGTCGATGGCCACGCCGTGCAGCTCGGCGGCCGCGCGCGCGATGTCGACCGAGGCCGGCACGATCTCGTGGCCGATGTCGTCGCCGTCGAGGATGCCGATGCGAAGCGATGGAATGCTGTTCGTCATGCGTGCCTCCTGTTCAAGCCGACGGCGCTGTCAATGCGGTCAGCGTGCGCAGGTCGGGCAGCGCGGCCAGCGTGCGGCACACCTCGGTGATCCGGCCCGAACGCTGTGCGCCGAGCAGCGGCACCGCGAGCGCGTCGAACTTGGCCTCGAGCTGCACATCGGAGAGCGGGTTGTGCATCGAGCCGATCGCATGATCGACCTGCACCTCGACGCGCCGGCCGTCGCGCAGCAGCGCGCTCACGTGCACCGATTCTTCCGCGATGCCATCGTCGACCACAGCCAGCACCCGGTTGCGCAGCGCGACCACGCGCGGGTCGTTGACCATCGCATCCGAGAACTCCTCCTCGCCGGCACGGCCATGGATCAGGCCCACGGCGCAGCCGTGGTAGACGCTGAACTTGCCCTGCAGCCCGTCCTTCGGCTCCTTCTTGCCCGTGAGCTCGAGCACCAGCGAATGCACGCGCAGCTCGATGCGCTCCACGTCCTCGGGTGCGATGCCCTGCGCGCGCAGCCGCACGCAGGCGTCGATGCTCGGATGGATCACGATGCCGCAGGCGAAGGGCTTGTAGGTGTTGAAGGAGATCTCGAAGCGCTCGCCGAGCTCGTCGGTGACCTCGTGCCAGGCCCGCTTGTCGGAAGCCACCTGCACGAAACCGCGCGGCGCCTCGAGCGCGCGCTCGCTGGCCGTGAAGCCCTGGCTCGCGAGCAGCGCCGACATCAGGCCCGCGCGCGCCGCGGCGCCCGGATGGAAAGGCTTGGTCATGGTGCCGAACTGCTCGCGCAGGCCCACGGGCTGCGAGGCCGCGATGCCGATCGCCATCGCCGTGCGGTGTTCGTCCAGCCCCAGCAGCCGCGCGCAACCCGCGGCCGCGCCGAGCATGCCGGTCGAGCCCGTGATGTGCCAGCCGCGGTCGTAGTGGTCGGGGTACATGGTGTTGCCGATGCGGCAGGCCACGTCGATGCCGAGCACCAGCGCGTCGATCAGCTGGCGGCCCGAGGCCCCGCGGTGCTCGCCGAGCGCGAGCAGCGCCGAGGCCACCGGTCCGGCCGGATGGATGATGGTCTTGAGGTGCGTGTCGTCGAAATCGAAGGTGTGCGAGGTGATGCCATTGAGCAGTGCCGCGCTGGCCATGTCGACCTTGTCGGCGCGGCCCGGCACGCTGGCCTGCGGCGCCGGCTCGAGCATGCGCACGGCGGCGATCGCGGCCTCGGCCGCCTCGTGGCGCGCGGCGCCAATGGCGCAGCCGAGCCAGTTGTAGAAGGTGCGATGCGCCTCGCGCTCGACCGCGTCGCTCCAGCCGCGCGACGGATGCGTGGCGACGAAGCGGGCCAGGATGGCGGTGACGGGAGGGGCCGAGGTGTCGGCGGAAACGTGCGTGTTGCGGGCCACTGGAGTTCTTGCTGGTTGCGTTGAGAAAAGGAAAGGGAGCCGGCCGGACCTACTCGTCGAGCTGGATGTTCCGGGCCTTGGCGAGCGCGGTCCAGCGCGCGATCTCCGAGCCGATGTACTTGCCGAACTGGTCGGGCGTCATCGGCCAGGGCTCGACGGCCTCGCTCGCGAGCTTCTCGGCCAGGTCGGGCGCCTTGAGCACCGCGACCTGGGTCTCGTTGAGGCGGCGCACCACGTCGGCCGGCATGCCGGCCGGGCCGACCGAGCCGTACCACTGCATCGCATCGAAGCCCTTGAAGCCGACCTCGTCCAGGGTCGGCACGTCCTTGAGCTGCGCGCTGCGCTTGCCGCCGGTGACGGCCAGCGCGCGCATGCGGCCCGAGCGCAGGTGCGGCAGCGCCGCCGCGAGCCCCGGGAACATGGCCTGGGTCTGGCCGCCGAGCACGTCGTTGATGGCCGGCGCGATGCCGCGGTACGGCACGTGCACCATGACCACGCCGGTCTCCTGCTTGAACAGCTCCATCGTCATGTGCGTGAGCGAGCCCGCGCCGGCCGAGCCGTAGCTCACCTTGCCGGGGTTGCGCTTCACGTAGTCGACGAACTCGGCCACGGTCTTCGCGGGCACGTCGGCATTGATGGCCAGCACGTTGGGCGTGGCGCCGATCATGCCGATCGGCGTGAAATCCTTGATCGCGTTGTAGCTCACGCGGCGCGTCGCGGGCGTGGTGCCGTGGGTCGCCACATAGCCCTGCATCAGCGTGTAGCCGTCGGCCGCGGCGCGCGCCGTGTTCTGGCAGGCCACCACGCCGCCGCCGCCGCTCTGGTTGTCGATCACGAAGGGCTGGCCCAGCGCGCGGCCCCAGCGTTCGGCGACCACGCGGGCGATCATGTCGTTGCCGCCGCCGGCGGCGACCGGCACGATGTAGCGGATCGGCTTGCTCGGAAAGTCCTGCGCGATCGCGAAGCGGGGCATCGCGAGGGTGGCCGAGGCCGCGGAAGCGGTCAGCAGCAGTTGGCGGCGTTGCATGTCGGTGTCTCCTTGTTCTGCCGCGCATCTTCTGCCTGGGCGTCATTGCAGTAAATTGCAAGTTTTTGGGGGTTTATTGCATGAACTGCATGAGTGAACTGAAATGCTGAAGCCCTCGCTGGCCGACCTGCGCGCCTTCGTCACCGTGGGCGAGCTGCAGAGCTTCGCCGCGGCGGCGCGCACCCTGCACCTGTCGCAGCCCGCGCTGTCGCGGCGCATCTCGCACCTCGAGGAGCTGCTGGGCGTGCGCCTGTTCGACCGCACCACGCGCAGCGTCGAGCTCACGCTGCTGGGCCGGCGCTTCCTCGGCCAGATCCGCGGCCTGGTCGACGACCTCGACCGCTCGGTGCTGAGCCTGCGCGACGCGGCCGAGCTCGAGGCCGGCGACGTCACCATCGGCTGCGTGCTGTCGACCGTGCACCACTTCATGCCGCCCGTGATCCAGGCCTTCCGCGCGCGCCATCCGCATGTGCTGGTGCGCATCATCGAGGAGGGCGCCGACGAGGTGCTCGCGAGCGTGAAGCAGGGCGAGGCCGATTTCGCGCTCAACTACATCGGCATGCAGGACCCCGAGGTGGAGTTCACGCCGCTGCTCAAGGAACCCTATGTGCTGGCCTGCCCCGCGGACCATCCGCTGGCGCGGCGCAAGTCCGTGGGATGGGAGGAACTCGCGCAGTACCCGCATGCGCGCGTCTCGCAGGCCAGCCGCAACCGCCTGTTCATCGACCAGGCCCTGGCCGAGCTGCCGCCGCTGCCGCGCCCGGTGTGCGAGGTGCGCCACGTCTCCACGCTGATCGGCATGGTCGAGAACGGCCTCGGCGTGGCCGTGGTGCCGCAGCTCACGCTGCCGCGCAAGCCGGCCGCGGTGGTCGGGGTGCGGCTGGAACGGCCCGAGATCGGGCGCACCATCGGCGTGATCCGGCGCGCGGGACGCAGCCTGTCGCCGGCGGCGGCGGCGTTTCTGGAGATGCTGGCGCTGGCGAGCCGGTCGAGCGTGAAGGCGGCCAGGCCGAAGAAGGCCCGGACACCGGAACGCGCGCGCCGGCCTTGAGCCAGCGCCTGGCGTTCACCGAATCGGCGCAAAATGGATACTTCTGGCTGCTCCCGCCATCTCTTCGCCTCAGACTTCGTCTGAGCTTTTCATGAACGTCCACCATCGAAACAACATCCGGATCCAGGGTTCGGGACCGGCGACCCTCGTCTTCGCCCATGGATTCGGGTGCGACCAGAACATGTGGCGGCTCATGGCGCCACGGTTCGCGGACCGCTACAAGGTGGTGACCTTCGACCTGGTGGGCGCGGGCCAATCGGACCTCGATGCCTACGACAGCGCGAAGTATTCGAGCCTCGAGGGTTATGCCGACGACCTGCTCGAGGTCGTCCGCGACGTGGCCGCGGGGTCGGCGATCTTCGTGGGCCATTCGGTCAGCGGCATGATCGGGGTGCTCGCCGAACTGAAGTCGCCCGGCACCTTCGCGGCGAACGTGATGATCGGCCCTTCGCCGTGCTACATCGACGATGGCGACTACGTGGGCGGCTTCGCGCGCGAGGACATCGACTCGCTGCTGGACACGCTCGACAGCAACTACCTCGGCTGGGCGAGCAGCATGGCGCCCGCCATCATGGGCGTGCCCGAACGCCCGGAACTCGGTGAAGAGCTTTCGGCGAGCTTCTGCCGCACCGATCCCGACATCGCCAAGCAGTTCGCCAGGGTCACCTTCCTGTCCGACAACCGCGAAGACCTGGCGAAGCTGCGCACGCCCACGCTCATCATCCAGTCGTCCGAGGACCTGATCGCGCCACCGGTCGTCGGCCGCTACGTCCACGAGGTTCTGCCCCACAGCACCTTGCGCGTCGTCGAGAACGTCGGCCATTGCCCTCACCTGAGCGCGCCCGATGCGTGCTGCGATGCGATCGAGGCCTTCCTCGATGCGCTGCCGCGGGCCCGAGCCGGATGACGCAGGCCATCCCCGACCTCGCCGGCCTCTTCGACGAGGCACCGTGCGGCTTGATCGTGACGAGGCTCGACGGCACGATCGTCAAGGCCAACGGCACGTTCTGCGACTGGATCGGCATCCCTCGCGACGAGCTCGTCGGCGCGAAGCGATTGCAGGAACTCTTCACGATGGGCGGCCGGATCTTCCATCAGACGCATTGGGCGCCTTCGCTGCAGATGCAGGGATCGCTGGCCGAGGTGAAGTTCGACCTTCGCCATCGCGACGGACGAACGATCCCCATGATCCTCAACGCCCGCCGGCGCCAACGACCCGAAGGCGAGTTCGACGAGATCGCGGCCTTCGTCGCCGAGGACCGCAACCGCTACGAGCGCGAATTGATGGGCGCCAGACGCAAGGCCGATGCGCTGCTCGAAGCCGAGCGCGAAACACGCAGCCTGATGCGCGACCGGGCGCTGTTCGCCGAGCAGATGGTCGGCATCGTGAGCCATGACCTGCGCAATCCGTTGTCGGCCATCCTGATGGGCGTGCAGATGCTCGAGCGCGTGGACGGCGAGCGCCGCACCCGCATCCTGGGGCATGTGCGCAATTCGGCCGAGCGGGCGCAGCGGCTGATCGAGGAGCTGCTCGACTTCACCCAGGCGCGCGTGGGCCAGGGGCTCACGGTCAACCGCCGGGCGGTCGACCTGCACGAGGTGGTCGACGGCGCGCTGTCGGAGCTGCGGCTGGCCTACCCGGGCCGCACGATCGAGTTCGCGTCCGAAGGCGACAGCGCCTGCGTGGCGGACGCCGACCGGCTGGCGCAGCTGATCGGCAACCTCGTGAGCAATGCGGCCGCCTACGGCCAGGTCGACACGCCCGTGTTCGTCCGTTCGAGCGTGGCCGGCGCCACGGCCGAGATCGTGGTGCGCAATCTCGGCGCGCCCATTCCCGAGGCGGTGCTGGCCGACATGTTCGAACCCATGGTCCGCGGCGAGACCGGCAGCAACACCGTGCGCAGCGTCGGGCTGGGCCTCTTCATCGTCCGCGAGATCGCGCGCGCCCATGGCGGCGACATGAGCGTGACGTCGACGGTGGCCGATGGCACCTCGTTCGGCCTGCGCTTTCCCGCGCATGCCGAGGGTCTTCCTTCGTAGCACCGGGGATGTCTTTGCTCATGAACGCTGGCAAGCCACCGTGCACCGGCCCCCGGGACGGCTCGACGGCGACAAGCCCCACCGCGCTGCCATGATTGCCAAGGTCATCGTGACCCTGTCGTGGGCCGCGCTGGGCTTCGCCCTGGCCGCCGGCGTGCTCGCCGCCTTCGGGGCGCTGCTTCACCTCCTGGCGCTTGCGGGTGGCCTGCTGCGCGGTTTCCGGCACGACGACACCGCCGACGACCGCCGCCATGCGACGCATCTGCTGGCTGGCGCCGGCATCTGTGCGCTGATCGCTGCGGCCGTTGGGGGCCTGGTGCTTCTCATTGCGTCATTCCAATGAGTGAGGCTTCCGCATCGCGTTGAAAACAGGGTGGCCCAGCGGGGACCCCGTCTCGACGCCTTCGCTTCTCCAGCGCGTCAACGCAGCAGCGAACGCCGTCTTTTGGCCGAATCCAGCCTTCTTCGCCTACACATGTCCCAAATCATCGAGCCGGCGAAGCTCCTCGGCCCCCTCCTCTGATGCCTGCAAGATGTTTCGCAGGATCTCGGGAGTGATGGGCCGGCCAGCCTCGCCGACAAGCGGCCGATGCCCGCCGCGCTCCAGCGCAGCAAGCACCGCACGCGCTTTGGCAAAGACGTCCTCTGTTCGATCGGAAAAAAGCGCCTGATCGAACACGGGCTTCCCGGTGGAAAGGCGGTCTCGCACATCGAGAACGCCGAGCTTCGTAATGCGCCGGATTTCGCTCACCAACGAAGCGGACGGGTCGCACGGCGCTGTGGAAATGGTCACGCGGCTCATCTTCGTTGGAAGGCGACAGGGAATGGATGGTCTTGGCCGGATGCTACCGCCATGGACATGCCGGCAAACGAGGATCGCCTCCCTCAAAAAAGAAAACGCCCGATGAGATTCATCGGGCGTCCATCGCCGGCTTCAACGGGCCGGCTCCGTGTCCTTCTCAGGTATCAGCCTGTGAAGAACGGATCAAGGGAAGCTTGGCAGCTGCACGCCTCTCAAGCCCCATGCGCCTCGCTCGCCGGCACCACCGCCGGCCCCTCGCGCCGTGCCTTCTGGATCGAGCGCACGAAAGCCACGAGCTGCCACACCACGAACACACCGATCAGGCCCAGCAGGGTCGCGCTGATCGGGCGGTTCACGAACACGCCGAAGCTGCCGCGGCTGATCAGCATGGCGCGCCGGAAGTTTTCCTCCAGCATCGGCCCGAGGATGAAGCCCAGCATCAGCGGCGCGGCGTCCAGCTCCAATCGCATGAAGGCGTAGCCGAGGCAGCCGAACACGGCGGTGATGAAGATGTCGTCGAGGCTGTTGTTGACGCTGTAGGTGCCGATGCAGCAGAAGAACAGGATCGACGGGAACAGCACGGCGTACGGGATCTTGAACACCGACAGCCAGTAGCGCACCAGCGGCACGTTGAGCGCGAGCAGGAAGCAGTTGCCGACCCACATGCTGGCCACCAGGCCCCAGAACAGGTCGGGGTGGCTGGCGATCATGTTCGGACCGGGCTGGATGCCCTTGATCACGAACGCGGCCAGCATCAGCGCCATCACCGGGTTCTCGGGGATGCCGATGCTCATCAGCGGGATGAAGCTGGTGCGCGCGGCGGCTTCGTCGGCCGCGGCCTGGCCGGCCACGCCCTCGATGCAACCGGTGCCGATCTCGTGCTTGTACTTGCTGACCTTCTTGTCGATGGCGTAGGCCGCGAACTGGGCGATCGAGGGACCGCCGCCGGGCAGGATGCCGAGGAAGGAACCGATGGCACCGCCGCGCAGCGCGCTCGGGATGATGCGCTTGAACTCGGCCCAGGTCGGGATCAGGTTGATCTTGCCGTTGAAGGGCGAACGCTCCTCGCGCGCATCGAGGTTCTTGGTGATCTCGGCGATGCCGAAGCAGCCCAGCGCGATGCTCACCAGGCCCACGCCGTCGGCGAGGAAGGGCAGGTCCATGGTGTAGCGCTGCATGCCGCTGTTGACGTCGGTGCCGATCTGGCCGAGCAGCACGCCGATGAAGCACATCGCGAGGCCGTTGAGCAGGCTGCCGGTGGTCACGAAGCTCACGCAGACGAAGCCCACGAGCATCATCGAGCAGTAGTCGGCCGGGCCGAACAGGAAGGCCACCTCGCCGAGCATCGGGGCCATCCAGGCCAGCACGACGATCGCGATGGTGCCGCCCACGAAGCTCGAGAAGCCCGCGGTGAACAGCGCCAGGCCGGTCTGGCCCTTGAGCGTCATCGCGTACCCGTCGATGCAGGCCACGATGCTGCTGGCATGCGGGATCTTCATCGTGATCGCGCTCACGCTGTCGCCGTACTGGGCGCCGTAGTAGATGCCGGCCAGCATGATCAGTGCGCCGCCGGTGGGGATCGAGTAGGTTAGCGGCAGCAGCAGGCTGATGGTGGCCAGCGGGCCCAGGCCCGGCAGCAGGCCCACCAGGGTGCCGACGGTACAGCCGATGGCGCAGAACAGCAGGTTCTGCATCGTGAGCGCGTGCGAGAAACCGAACGCGAGATTGTTCAAGACTTCCATGGCTTCGTCCTCAGAGCAGGGGCAGGTTCAGGCCCAGCAGCTTCTGGAGCGCGAAAGCCATCGCGATCAGGCCGAGGGAAATCTTGACGTTGCGCACCCACGAGTACGAGAGGCCGGCAGCCGTCGAGGCGAACACCATGAACACGATGCCCGCGACCATGTTGATGTGCTCCGAGATCAGCGCGAAGCCGCAGAGGCTGCCGATCACGATGCCGATGTTGCGCAGGTTGAGCTCCATCGGCTGGCGCGCGACGAAGCGCGAGCGGATCACGGTGGCCACGCCGATCAGGCCGAGCAGCACGCTGACGATGAACGGGAACATGCCGGGCCCGGCGCGCGAGAAGTCGCCGATCGGATAGTTGCGCGCGGCGGTGATGCCGAACAGGAGGGAAATGGCAATGAGGAAGAGCCCTCTGCCTAGGTTGCGGTCGTTCATTTCTGTCTCTGTGGGCGTGCCTGCGCAGCGCGCCTGCGGCCTGTTGTGATGGAGGCAGGGATGCTCGGCGTCGGCGGCTGACCGAAAACTGACACGCGGGCCTCGGGAACTACGTACGGCCGACTACGCCGCAGGTAATCGACGGCCCGCGCCGGTGCGGCGAGGATGCGCGCCTTGCGTCGCTTCTACGCGTTTACCCGAATACCGGAGTCCGCTTGAATCCCTTCCGAACCCTCGCCCCGATCCGCCCCGCCTGGCTGCTGCTGCTGGCCGGCGCGGTCCATGTCGCCGCGCTCGCGCAGACCGCGACCGTGACGGCCTCGCCGCCCGCCGCGCCTTCCCCCATGGCCGCGAACGCGCCCGACGCCTGCAGGCTGATGCCGCGCGCCGACATCGAGGCGCTGTTCCCCGGACGCCCGGTCACCGACAAGGGCCCCACGCTGAGCCCCCTGAGCCGCGGCCCGCAGTACGCCGAGAGCTGCGCCTACGTGGTGCGGCTGCCGAGCCCGACCTCGACGCTGGACTTCGCGCGCTTCGCGAGCCTGACCGTGGTGCGCTGGGGCGACTCGCCCGTGGTCGGCCGCGGCACCGCCAAGGACAGCTTCGCCTCGATCCGCACCGCGCGCGAACGCGTGGCCACCGACCCCAAGCTCAGCCTGCGCATCGAGCCGCTGGCCGGCGTGGGCGAGGAGGCCTTCATGGAGACCAGCGCGCACCGCGTCGCGGTCTATGCGCGCAAGGGCGACCTGATCGTCTCGACCAGCCTCGATGCCTATTCGAGCCAGACGCCCGGCAACGCGAGCGCGCTCGCGCGCCAGGCGCTCTCGCGCTGGCAGCCGGGCACCGGCATGGTGGCGGCCGCGGCGCCGATCGCGACCCAGGCGGCGCTCGAGGTGCCGGCCGACACGCGCGTGTCGCAGACCGCGCCCGCCGACCGGTGGCCCGATGCCTGCGCGCTGATGACGCCCGAGGACGTGAAGGCCGTGTTCCCCGACATGACGATCGCGGCGCCGGTGCAGTTCAAGGGAAAGATCACGCACGAGTCGCGCGAGAACCGCATCGAGGAGATTCCCAGGCCGATCGGCTGCCTCTACAACGTGCGCCGCACCGACACCCTCGACGGCAAGCGCGTGACCGTCTCGCACCAGGTGCAGATGAGCGTGCGCAACCTCGCATCGACGCCCGCGTTCTCGCAGCGCTACTTCGAGGTCTCGAAGAAGGTGGGCGAACCCAAGACGCCGGTGGCGGGCCTCGGCGACGAGGCGAACATCGA
Organism: Variovorax sp. GW821-FHT10D07; assembly: GCF_059415325.1. Lineage (NCBI taxonomy): Bacteria > Pseudomonadati > Pseudomonadota > Betaproteobacteria > Burkholderiales > Comamonadaceae > Variovorax > Variovorax sp. GW821-FHT10D07. Next base: position 42,350 of record NZ_JBWKMZ010000007.1, read on the forward strand.
CATCCTCAACCGCATCCAGATCCGCAAGGGCCTGCTGAGCGTGGAGGTGCGCGTGGGCGGCGGCGAGCGCGACGCGGCGCTGCACGCAGTGGCACGCGAACGCGTCAACGCGCTGGCCGCGCGCGTCGCGGCGAAGCTGCCCTGAGGCCGCGCCGACGCCGACCCCGGGCCGTCAGCAGCAGGCCTCCGCGTCGGCATCGGCGTCGCTCATCACCTCGCGCGTGTGCGCATCGGCCGCGAACCACAGCTCGATGCGCAGCGAGGAGGAATTGATGTCCTGCGGAATGCCGAAGGCACTCTGGAAGGTGGAGAAGTTCAGCGTGCCCAGCGGCGTGTCGAAGCTGAGGTTGAGGCTCGGCGTGGCGAGGCCGAGCGAGGGCACCTCGGGCAGCCGGCCGTAGCGGCGGTGCAGCGAGTCGGCCAGCCGATCGACGCGCGGCCGCAGCGACGGGCGCAGCCAGCTCTCGGTCTGCAACTGCGCGAGCAGGCTGGCGCCGACCTGCGCCGCGTTGCGCGAATGGCTCAGCAGGCCGTCGTCGTGCGCCACGCAGTCGATCATGTCCAGGCCTTCGAAGCGATGGTCGACGGCCTCGCAGTAGCCGGGCATCACGACCGTGCAGAGCCACTGGCCCGCGCAGTTGGTCGCGAGCATCTTCCAGTCGGGATCGAACACCAGGCCCGGCAGCGGGTTGTGCAGCTGCACCATGCGCTGCAGCGCGGCCTCGTTGGCATCGGTCATGCCGATCCACGACGTGCCCTCTTCGCTGGCGACGGTGGTGAAGCCGCCGAGCGACAGCGCCGCATTGCGCAGCGAGGTCGGCGCCTCGACCTCGTTCATCCAGGCCCGCAGCAGGTCGCGGCTCGGCGCGGCGCGGCCGGTCTCGAGGAAGCTGACGTGCCGCTGGGAGACGCCCAGCCGCAACGACAGATCGAGTTGGGAGATGTTCTTGCTCGCCCTCGTATGGCGCAGCAGCAGAGGCAGGCTCATGGGATCGGGGTCCAGGGATCGAAAAGCCCGCCATTGGACCTGAACGAAGGGCGAAACGCTTCGTCGCGAACGCAACAAACATGCGTAATCCGGGTAACAGGCGGTAGCGCCTTTGCACATGGTGCGCGGCCATTATCTGGAAGGTTATCGACGCCCTCCAGCCAGGGCGGCAACATGCCCTTCGCACCGGTGCCAGGGGCCTCTCGCGCACGGGTCGCAGCGCCGGTCCGGCGTTCCCCGGACCGCACGCTCGCCGCGCGACACGCGCGGCCTCCAGCCTCCTCGTCCACCGCATCGAACCCTTGCCCGCCGCCCATGTCTTCCTGCCGTACCGACGCAGCGCACGCTCGTCCGAGCTGCTGCAGCCGCGCGCCGAAGCGCCCCTGTCCGCCATGCCATCGGAAGACCCGGCGGTGCGCGACATGACGGGGCTGCCGCTGCACAGCGCGGCGCCGGTTCGTTTCGTCACGGACGGCCCGCTGCCGCACGCCGTCGACGGCGGTGCCGCGGCCGGCGAGGACGACCCGCTGCTGCGCATGCGCCCGATGCTGCAGGCGCTGGGCTTCCAGTGGTTCGCCTACGGCACGGTGGCGCTGGCGCAGGGCCGGTGGCGGCCCTCGAGCTTCTTCACCGGCCATGCCAATCCGCGCTGGACCGAACGCTATTTCTCGCAGCAATACCAGGAGGTGGATCCGCGCGTCGATGCCGCGCAGCGCAGCGCCGGTCCCTGGGTCTGGGACCGCGACAGCCTGGCGCGCCAACACCCGCCCGAGGACGCCCGCTTCGCGCTGCACGAACGCTTTCTCGAGGACCTGCGCGCCAGCGGCATCGGCAGCGGCGTGCTGTTCCGGCTGCCGGCACCGCCGCTGTCGTTGCCGCTCGGCGAGCACACGCTGGTGAGCCTGCAGTCGGAGCGCACGGACAGCGCGTGGATCGGCGCCGGCATCGTCGCGCTGGCCCGCATGCTGGCCGAGGACTTCCACCGGCGCGTGCAGTCCTGCGGCCTCGCTTCGGCGCCAGCCGCGGACCGGTTCGGCGGCGACATCGGCGGCGCTTCGAGGATGCTCAGCGCGATGCAGCTGCGCATCCTCGAGGAACTGCGGCAGGGCCGCGGCGACAAGGAGATCGCGCACCGGCTGCAGATGTCGGGCCATGCGGTCGACTACCACCTGCGGCAGCTGCGCGCGCGCTTCAAGGTGCGCAACCGCGTGCAGCTCGTGAACGCGGCCGCGCGCGCGATGCTGCCGGGCGCGCCGGCCGCCTGAGCGCGATGTGCGCGAGGCCTTTCGGCCTCACTCCTGCGGAAAGCTCGCCACCAGCAGGCGCACGAGTTCGGCCTGCCGCTGCACGCCCAGCTTGGCGAAGATCTGCTTGAGGTACTGCCGCGCGGTGCCCGCCGACAGCGCCATGAGCCCGGCCGCGCCGGCCAGGTCCTCGCCCTTGCCGAGCAGCACGGCCAGTTCGGCCTCGCGCGCCGTGAGCCCGTAGGCCTCGACCAGCCGGGCCGCGGCGATGGTGCCGTCGGTGCCGGCGTTGTGCACCATCACCGCGACGCGCGCGCTGCCGAACTCGGCCTGCGCCGAGAGGCTGGCCGCCGGCACGATCGACAGGATCAGCGGCCGCAGCGGCAGCGCGCGCCGGATGGTGACCGGCAGGCCCTGCGCCGCCACCGCGCCATCGCTGAGCGCCGCGCGGCGCGACTCGGGCGCGAGCTCGGCCGCGAGCCGCACCGCCTGCTGCAGCCGGCGGTCTTCCGCGCCGTCGCGCGCGCGCAAGCCTTCGCGATCGGCGCGCAAGCCGCAACCGGGTTGCGCCAGCAGCGCGCTCGCGCTGCGGTTGAGGAACACCACGCGGCCCGCGGCATCGAGCAGCAGCACCGCCTGCGGCGCCAGGTTCAGCATGTCGTGCGCCGCATCGACGCTGGCGCGCGCGCGCTGCCGCAGTTGCGCATGCAGCTGCTCGATGGTCCGCAGGTGCGGTACCAGCGCCTGGATCGAGGCCAGCTCGTCCTCGCGGAAGTCGTGGCCCGACTCGAGCGAGCGGCAGTAGCTGAGGCCGCGCCAGCCGTCGTGCTCGCGCCAGTACGACACCGCGGCCAGGCCACCGTTGAGCGGCCGCAGCACCTCCTGGTAGAGCTCGGTGCTGGCCATCGCCCGGCGGCTCAGGAAGGTGGAGGTGCGCACCGGCAGGCCCGAGGCCGTGAGCCGGACCAGCGACTCGTGGTCGGCCATGGTGAGCCACTGGCCGAGCTCGCGTTCCTCGACCTGGCCGAACTGCGTGCAGGCACGCCACTCGGTGTCGCCGTCGTGCATGCTCGTCATCACCACGTGCTCGGCGCCGATGCACTCGCGCAGCACGTTGAGGTCGATGCCGCCGGCACCCGGCGCCGCCACCTCGGCATACAGCCGCCGGACCGCGTCGGCCAGCGCCGTGGATTCCAGACCCATGTTCCCTCCTGTTCGGGAGTAGCGCGCGCGGGCGCGGATGCGCAGACTCCCCACTCTGCTGTCATTGGCCGGACGGCGGTCGCGCCACGGCGCGCCGCAACGCGTCCGGGCCGTGCCAGCGTTTGTCGTGAACCCGCATGGCGCCGTCCTTCCTCACCCTTTCACATGCACCCCCGGGTGCCACCCGCCGCGACGCATTGCTGCGCGTCGCGCGCGGCGGCGCCGGCGTGCTCCTGTTTTCGGGCTCGCGTCGCGCGCCAGCCTCGGCGGCCTCGAGCGAGGCCTTCTCCCCTGTGTCTTCCGCCCGGCTGCGCTTTGCCCTGCCGCTGCTCGACGAGGCCCTGGCCTCGCGCGCCGCGTGGGAACCGCTGCTGCACCCGCTGTGCGCCGCCGTCGGCTGCGCGCTCGAGACGGCCACGCTGTCCAGCCTCGAATCGCTGGCACGGGCCGTCGCGCACGCCGAGGTCGACGCCGGCTTCCTGGCCCCCGAGGCCGCGCTGCAGGCGGTGGTCGAGGGGCGGATGCGGATTCTCGCCCAGGCGAAGCGCCCGGCGGCGCAAGACCCCAACCGCGCGGTGCTGCTGGTGCGCCGCGCGGCCCCGCCCGACGCGCTCGACCGGCTGCTGGCCGAGCCCCAGGACTGGCGCATCGCCTACGGCGAGCGGCGTTCCATCGCGGGCTATGTGCTGCCCCAGGCGCGGCTGTTCCTGCCGCGCGGCATCGACATGGAGACCGCCTTCCGCACCGAGACCGTCGGCTCCACCTTCGCGAGCAGCCTCGCGCTGGCCAACGGCGACGTCGACATCGCGACCGGCACCCTCGACGACCACCGCCTGTTCTGCCGCCGCTTTCCGCCCGAGGGCCGGCAGCTCAGGATCGTCTGGCAATCGGAGCCCCTGCCCGCCGAGCGCTTCGCCATCCGCGCCGATTGGCCGCGCGCCACGCGCCAGGAGGTCCGCCGCTTCCTGCTGCGCTATGGCGCCGCCGCCGGGCCGCGCAGCGCCCGGGAGCGCGCCGTGCTGCGCGCGCTGAACGCGCCGGCCGGCTACGAGGCGGCACCCCACGCGACCCTGCTGCCGGTGGCGCAGCTGCAGCGCGACCTGGCGCTGCAGCGCGTGCGCGCCGCCCAGTGGACCAGCGACGCCGCGCGCGCACGCCGGCTGGCGCAGATCGCGGCCGAGTACGAGCGGCAGAAGGCGGTGCTGCTGCGCGACGAGGAGCGGGTGGCGGGCTGAGTGCCGGTGCGTCATGGCCACCGGTTTCGGTGGCCTTTGCCGGTGCCCGTCGCGGGCTTCGTGCGAGGATCGCGGCCACCCATGTCCGCTCCCGTTACCCCCGCGCCCCTGAAACTCTGGCACGTCAGCGAACAACCTGACATCGCCGTCTTCGAGCCCCGGCTGCCGCCGAACCGCGACGCGGCCGTGGCCACGCCCGTGGTCTGGGCCGTGGACGACGCCTGCCTGCCGCACTACCTGGTGCCGCGCGATTGCCCGCGGGTCGCGTTCCGCGCGCTGCCCGCGACCACGCCGCACGATCTCGCGCACTTCTTCGGCGATGGCGGCAGTCGGCACGTGCTGGCGATCGAGCAGGACTGGCATGCGCGCGCGCAATCGACGCCGCTGTACCTGTACGCGCTGCCGGCCCGGTCGTTCCGCTGCGTCGATGCCAATGCCGGCTACCACGTGTCGGACCAGACGGTGCGCCCCGAGGCCGTGCACCGCCTCGCGCAGCCGCTGTGGATGCTGGCCGAACGCGGCGTGACGCTGTGCGTGGTGCCGCAGCTCTGGCCGCTCGCGCGCGAGGTGGTCGCGTCTTCGCTGGGCTTCTCGTGCATCCGCATGCGCAATGCACGCGCGCAGGACTGAGGACGACGGATGAAGCCCCGCCCCGCTGCCGTTAAGCTTGCCCGCGCGTCCCGCTCCTTGATGCCCTCGCCTTCGATGCTTCTTCGCCGCCCCGCCCTTCTGCTCGCCACCCTCGCCGCCGTCGCCGCCATCGCCGCGCTGGCCGTCGCCGGCTACGGGGGCGCCACCTACTTCAACCTCAACCCCGCGCGCGAGGTCGGCGCGGTGGTCGACGAGTTCAACGGCGTGAAGGTCTACTACAACGGCGGCGTGAACAACGCCGAGGGCCGCGCGCTGTCGAGCGACGGCTACAACCTCGGCATCCAGTACCAGTGCGTGGAGTTCGTCAAGCGCTACTACTTCGAGCGCTTCGGCCACCGCATGCCCGACGCCTACGGCCACGCCAGGGACTTCTACGACGCGGCCACGCCGCAGGGCATGCCGAACACGAAGCGCGCGCTGGTGCAGTACCGCAACGGCCAGGCCGAGAAGCCGCGGGTCGACGACCTGATCGTGTTCGCGCCGACGCTGCTCAACCGCTATGGGCATGTCGCGATCGTGGCGAGCGTGGGAGACCGCGAGATCGAGATCGTGCAGCAGAACCCCGGGCCGTTCGGCGAGAGCCGCGCGCGGCTCGCGCTCGATGCGCAGGGCGGGAACTGGCGCGTAGAGGGCGGCACCCTGGGCTGGCTGCGGCGCGCGCAGGCGCCGTCCTGAGCCAGGCGACGCGCGGGTGAGCCTTCCCCGCCTCAACGCCAGGGGCGCATCTCCACGCGCAGGGTTCCCGTGAGGCCGGGCCGGACGTCCTGGATGATCGTCATGTCGAAGGCATAGCCGTCGGTGCCCTGCAGCGGGTACAGCGTGGCCTCGATGCCGGGCTTGCCCGGATGAACGTCCTGCGCGCCATAGAAGACGCGCCACCCGTACTTGGCGGCGGCATCCGGAAAGGCCTCGACGATGATCAGGTCGCGATAGACGAAGCCGCCTTCGTAGTGGCGCTTGAGGAACAGCAGCCCGTCGATCTCGTAGTCGGGAACCAGCACCTTGATGTCGAAGGCGAAGCTGACCGAGCCCGAGGCCACCACGCTCTTGTTCGGGTCCAGGAACAGCGAGAACAGGTGCGGGCTCTTGCCGCGGTCGGGCGTGCGCGCTCCGCCCGCGGCCGGAAACAGCTCGTCGTAGCCGCGGAAGATGGCCGAGTTCTCGCGCGCCTCGCGCCGCGTGATCTGCCACTGGGCACCGCGCACGCTGGCCACCACCTCGAACTGGTAGGAGGCCTTCACGCTCTTGCCGTCGTCGAGTGCCGCCTGCACCTCTTCGGGCAGCGTGATGTCGTCGATGTCGAGGATGCCGTCGGCGCGCAGCTGGCCGAACAGGAAGCGCGTGAGGTTCTGGTAGCCCTCTTCCGAGTTGACGATGCCGTAGTGCCCCGAATGGCTGCGATTGACGAAGGCGCGCGGCGATCCGACGTCCGTTCCGTCGGCCGCCAGCCCATGGGTGGTGGCGTTCTCGATGCGCACCAGGCCGTCGCTGGCATCGCCCGCGGCCCATGACGAGAGGCCGCCCGCCACCGCGTAGTCGCGCGCGTTGGTGCCCACCAGGTTGAACACCCGCTCGGGCGGGAAGTTCGTCACCATCGACACGTCGTCGCCCTTGGGAACGGCCATGTAGCCGGCCATGCGCTCGCGGTTGAAGTTGTTGACGTCGCCGAAGGACAGCCAGCCCGGCACGTTGCGCACGATGCGCATGTCGATGCCGTTGTGCGGCGTGGCATAGGTGAAGAGCTTGTCGACCGCCGCGCGCGCCGCGGCCGAGCCCAGCCTGGGGTTCTGCAGGAAGGCACGGCAGACCAGCCCGCCCATCGAATGCGCCACCAGGTAGACCTTGAAGTCGGCCGGCGTCATCGCGTTGTTCGGGTTGGCGCACACCCGGTCGCGCAGGCGCAGGATCAGCTGGTCGAGCCCCTGGGCGAAGGTCTCGATCGCCGGTGTCTTGCCGTTGCCGAAGTCCTTCGAGGCATCGTCGTAGTAGCGGTAGATGACGATGCTGCGGTAGGGCACGGCCTGGTCGGCGCGCGTGGCGGCCATCAGGTCGTCGCCGTCGACGAACACGTCCTCGTAGCGGTGGTCGCCCATCAGCCGGACCAGCGGCGACTCGAAGTAGAAGCGGCGCATGTCGCCGGTCCAGGCCATGCGCGTCTTGGTCGAGCCGATGTTGAAACCCATGTAGGGATCGGCCACGGTCTCCTCGATCTCGCCCTGCGTGGCGGCGAAGCCGCGCACGTAGATGATGGGGTGGTAGGGATGCTGTGCGTTGCTCATGGCCGGCGTTCCTCAGAGACCCGCGTAGTCGATGAAGCCCTTGTTCACGCTGTTGACCTTGCGGGTCAGCCTGAACACACCGATCCCCTCGCGCGATCCGCCCACATTCGAATTGCCCTCGAGCGTCGTCATGATCCCGCCCGTCACGCTCTCGACCAGGCCGGTATGACCCAGGCCGCCACCGTGGTCCATGATGAAGATCATGCCGGGCTGCAGCACCGCGGGGTCGGCCTTGGCCGCGGATGCGTTGATGCGGCGCGCGCCCTTGGAAGGCGCGCCGTTCCAGTGCGCGAGGCAACCCGCGGTCTTGAACAGGGGGTTGGCGCGACCGAGCTGCCGGGCCGCCTGCTCGAAGCACCAGTAGACGTAGGCCGCGCACCACGAGTGCCCGCCGCCGAGCCCGGTGCTGCGCAGATACGCCTCCACGTCGGGCCCCCGGTTGGAGCCGGGCGGCACTTCGCGCACCTGGCGCGCTTCCTCGCCCGACGCGACCGCCAGTGCGCGCTTCAGCAGATCGTCGGTGGTGCTGGTGGCCACGGGCACCTGGTCGTCGCCGAACAGGGCCGCCCAGGTGATGCTGCCGACCTCGCCGTCGATCTTTAGCGCATGGCCTTCGCTGTCCACGCTGCGCGACTGGAAGAGCTTGACCGCGCTCTTCATCATCGGGCCGAAGCTCGGCTGCTGGGCATCGAGCTTGACCGCTTCGCCGCCCTTCAGGACCAGCACCCGGTTCAACCGGTTCTTGAGTTCCTTGACGATGCGGGCATCGGTTTCGCCCTGCTTGATGACGCGGCCGGGATATTGCATGGCATGGTCCCCCAAGTTGATCGAATCGACCTCGAATCCACCGTGCGACTGACATGCCCGCCGTTGCACGCGGGCCCTGTCTTTGTTGTTGTGGGTTCGAGTCTTTCACCGCCGCCATCCCACGCCTATATCCCGCTTGCTCTACTTCCTCGGGAGGATGGTCGGTGCCGGGCGCGCGCCTTACCGTCGCGCCCATCGGCAGGTTCCCTGCGGCACGGCGGACTTCGCGTCCGGTTCCCCATGAGCGATCTTCCTTCCCAGAAATCGTGGCTGGAACGGGCCACCACCGCGGTGGGCATTGCGGGGTCGCTGGTCACCGTCGCGCTCACGGCCTGGAACGCCCAGACCAAGCAGCAGATCGATCAGCGCGAGGCGGACCTCAAGATGCAGACCGCCGCGCTCGACGCCGAACTGCGCCGGCGCAGCACCAGCGTGGAGGAATCCAAGGAGCGGGTCGAGCGCTACAAGTGGGTCTATGGCCTCGTGCCCGAGCTCAGTGCGACCGACGGCTCCAAGCGCAACGCGGCACTGGCCATGGTGCGGCTCGCGCTCTCCAAGGAAGAAGCCGAGGGCCTGCTCGCCGGGCTGCAGCAATCGCCCGATGAACAGGTTCGCAAAGCCGCGGCGCAGGGCGTGGCCACCATCGCCAACATCGAGAACGCCGAGCTCGTGCGGCTGGTGTCGCAGGTGAATGCCGCCGGTGCCGACGAGCGCCGCCGCGCGACCGGTCGCCTGCAGCGCGACTTCAACGATTCGGCCGAGGCCATTTCGCTGGCATTGAAGCTGCTCGATGCGAGCCAGGTCGACAAGCTGTCGCCGAGCGGGTTGATCAACGTTCTCTACTTCCTGTCGCGCACGGATCCGCGCGCATGGACGCCGACGGAGATCGCCGCGGCCAACCGGGTGCTGCCGGGCGTGCGCGCACGCAATGCCGGGCCGCAGACGCAGGCCGAACTGGGGCGGGTGGAGGACACGGTGAAGGCAGCGGGGCGGCAGTAGCTCGCGTCGCGCCAGCCGCCCGCCGCGGCGATCGCGATCTTCCGGCCCTGCTTTGCCGAGAAGATCATCGCGGGGCCGCGACGATGAACGTCAAAAGGGCAGCGCTAGCAAAGCAGCCCGCGGCAATCGAATGCCGTCATGAAGACGATGTAGGGACGGCCACCATCGTCGTAGCTCCGCCAGGGCCTGGCCCCCGTCGCGCCTTCGCGGTTGAGGATGGCCATCAGCTCCGCCGCTTGTTCAATGGTGTTCGGCCTGGCCGCGGTCGTCACGTCCACCGCCTTGAACTTGAAGCTCGACGCCTGCGCCTCGTCTCGAACGTAGAGGTTCACCAGCTTCTCGGCGACGAGGGCCGATGTCACGAACACCGAGCCCTTGGCACCCTGCTCGTTCTGCTCCGCGACGAAGCCGGTGCTCCCGCCGGACTTGGCGGTCACCAGCTCGAAGGCGCAGCGAGCGGTCGATGGCGTCTCCTTCACCAGGGCAAGGCCCGCGCCCCGCACCTGGGTGCCGCAATAGCCGAGCTTGCCCAGGTCGTTGAGCGGCCGGAGCAACTCCTCCGGGCTTCCGGCCATGAGGGGGACCTTGATCGCGTCCACGTACTCGTACTGGATCGCCTCACCCGTCACCTTGCTGAAGACGTTCTTCGGCGAGGTACCGCCGCTGGGCGTGAGGCGATAGCCCTCCGCGCCCTGCGCCTGGAAGTCGGCCAGCGTCAGCGGCGCGCCCGTCGAGACGAAGCGATGGTCGTAGCGGGCCGTCTGGCCCTTGCGCTGGTAGATCGCTCGCCATTGGCCGCGCGCGGAGGCATCGACGAAGACGATCCGATCCAGCAGGTAGCCGGCGAAAGCGGGACTCGTGAGTTCCGTCGTGAAGGCATCGAAGCCGCTTGCATCGACGTTCCCCAACAGGAAGGTGTAGGGCGTCGTCTGCATCGGGCGGGTGGCCGGTTGTTCCGTGGCGGGATCGGGCACGGTCGCAGGCGGATTGCGAGCCCCCTCGATGCCCGCCAGCGCGGCCGCCGTGGCCGGCGGCAGGCCGGCATAGCCGTCGCTTCCTCCTCCACCGCACGAGGCCAGGATGGCCGAGATTCCGAGCACGGTCGGCAGCAGGCGAAGCGATCTGTTCATTGATTTCTTGTCGGGGCGGGAAAGCGACGCGACGGTGCATGCGCTTGCGGTCGCAAGAGACGCCCCTGCCGCTGGCACGACCAGCGCGAGCCTGCGGGCTCTGTGCGTCGACCTCTCTCCTCGTCCCCTGTGTAGTTTTGTGTGTCAGCGAATCTTACGTGGGAGATGCGCTGTCCCGGACGGCGCCGATCGCTCGGCAGAAGAATTTCTTCTTACCGTTGCACGAATCGCACGCCTCGTCCCCTGCGTGGTCCCGCACGGCAGGCGAGGTGCCCCGCGCCCTCAGACCGCCCGCGACGGCCAGGTCCCGAGTTCGCGCTTGTAGGCGCGCGCGAGGATCGCGCCGGTCGAGTAGCCCACCGCATCGGCCGCTTGCTGCAAGGTCAGCCGGCGTTCGCGCAGCAGCCGCGACGCCAGATGGATGCGCCAGCGCGCCAGGTACTGCATCGGCGAGAGATTCATCTGCGCGCGGAATCGCGTGGCGAAGGCCGTGCGGCTCATGTGGCACAGCGCCGCGAGCGATTCCAGCGTCCATGGGTCCGCGGGCCGGGCGTGGATCGCCTCGAGCGCCGTGAGCAACCTCGCATCGGAAAGATCGGGGCCCGAGACACCCGCGATGGGCATGCCCGCCTCCGGCCTGCGCAACCAGGCCAGCACCGCGTGCTGCATCAGCGCGCCCAACAGCTCGGTCACGCCCACGCCGTTGCCGCCGGCCCTGCGGTCGGCCATCCAGCGCACCGCGTCCGCCATGGCGCGCAGCCAGGGCGCGGCATCCGCGGCGCGCAGGTGCAGCACGGACGGCAGCGATGCCACCAGCGGATGGGCGGCCAGCTCCACCGAGCGGTAGAAGCCGCCACTCCACACGCTGTGATCGCCGCCCGCCGGTGCGTGCCGCTCGGCACCGGCGGCGCCGGCGGAATGCGTCAGCAGTTCATCGAGGCTCGACGCGGGCAGGCCGGGGTCGGAGAAGACACGGTGCGCATCGCCGCGCGGCAGGAACACGACATCGCCATGCCGCAGGTGCAGCGCCGGCTCCCTGCCGACCTGCAGCCAGCAGTCGCGGCCGCCGACCACGTACAGCGGCGTGCGCCGCAGGCTCTCGACGCGAACGCAGAAGCGGGGACCGAGCTCGACCTGGAAATGCAGGGCCGGCTCGAAGCGCATGCTCTGGACGACGGACTCGGGCGCGGCCTCGGGCACCGGGAGGCGAGGCGCCTGCCTGGCCAGCAAGGCCGCGAGCGCGGCCGAATCCCCATGCCGCCAGCGCTCCGAAGACCGCCCGGGCCGGCGCGGCGCGGCATGCGGCGACAACGAGGACGGGGTCTGTCCGCGCCGGCAGGAGAAGGACATCCAGAGCATGAATTCGTGGTGAAAGGGTGGTGGCATGGGCCCGAAGAACCCACCCGCGATTTGTAAGCCCTTCCCCTGCTTCCAGCCCCCTCCCATCCGTGAGTACCGACCCGGTTTTCGGATCGGCCATTCGGTCTACGCCTCAGGCGCCGGGGCCGTTGCCGTGCGCGGCGATCGGGATCACCGAGGAGCGCCATGCGCGCCGGGTGGTGCCCACGACGCGGGCCGCGGCCGGCGCGGCGGCAATGCGCTGCAGGTAGGCCTTGAGCTCGGCGGCCTGCTCGTCGTAGCCGCGGATGCGCGGCAGCATCGCGTTGACGCCGCCGGCCGGCAGGCGATCGGGGCTGGCCAGCGTGTCTTCGATTGCGCCCCGGAAAGCGCCGGTGTCGCCGATCTCGACCACGCGGCCGTTGACGCCGTCCACGATGTCCTCGACGACACCGCCCGCCGCGGTCGCGATCACCCAGATGCCGCGGGCCAGGGCCTCGCGCACCACCAGGCCGAAGCTCTCCTTCCACAGTGAGGGCACCAGCAGCACGTCGATGTCGTCGTAGAACGCGTCCATCTCGGCCTGCTCGAAGGGCGCCACCACGCGCACCTGGCCCGACACGCGCCACTCGGTGGCGACGACGGACGCCGCTCCGGTGCGCAGGGCAATGTCGGTGATGACCAGTTCGTAGCCGCCCGCGCGCATGCCCTCCAGCACCTGCTGGAGCCAGAAGTAGCCCTTGTGCACCGCGCGGCCGCCGAGGTAGGCCATGCGCAGCGGCGACTCGGGCCGGCGCGCCGGCCGCGGGCGCGCGGGCAGCGGCACGCCATTGCGGTTCACCGCGATCTGCTGCGGCGCGACGCCGTTCGCCACGTAGAGCTCGCGCTGGAATTCGCTGGGCGCCAGCAGCAGGCTCGCGCGGTCGAGCACGTCGCCGAGGAAGAACCTGCGCTTGAAGGTGAAGCCGCTGTCCGGCACGCACTTGGAACAGGCGCGCAGGTCGATCGCCTTCTGGTTGCAGTACACGCCGTTGTCCTGCACCATGAACTGGCGCTCGCACAGCCACCAGGCATCGTGCAGCGTGATGGCGTAGGGCACGCCGGCCTCCACGCAGGCATGGGCCATCGTCGCGCCGAGCCGCTGCACCGAATGGAAATGCACGACATCGGGCCGCAGCGATTTCAGCAGCCGCGCGAAGATCTCGCCCACCTGCGGATCGTCGTAGTCGAGCGCGCGCTGCGTGTCGTCGGCCACCTGCACGGCGATCACCGGCAGCCCGTCGACCTCGTAGCGCATCACGCTGTAGGGCTCGAGCTCCGAGCCCAGGATGGCGGTGAAGACGGTGACGTCGCAGCCGTCGGCCTGCAGCCGGCGGCACAGCTGCTCCGCGACCACGGTCGCACCGCCGAAGCTCACCGGGGCGAACAGCACGTTCACGGCCAGCACCTTGAGGCGCGTGGCGGGCGCCGGCAGCAGCGGCCCGATCACCTGCTGCAGCTGCCGCGCGGCCACCACCTGCGGGTGATAGCGCGACAGCACGCTGCGGCGGGCTTCCTCCGCGATGCCATGGCGCAGGCCGGCATCGAGCACCAGCCGGGTCAGGGCCGCCTCCCATTCCTCGGGCGTGTCGGCGATCATGCCCGTGCGGCCATGCTCGATGCCTTCGCGGAACGGCCCCGTGCCCGAGCAGATGCTCGGCACGCCGAGGATCGCCGCCTCGATGAACTTGATGTTGCTCTTGGCTTCGTTGAACAGGCTGTCCTCGAGCGGCGCGATGCTGATCTGCCACGAGGCGAGCGCGCGCAGGTAGTCGTCGCCCTGCAGGAACGGGATCTGGAACACCCGGTCGGCGAAGCGCCGGAACGGCGCCGGCAGCTCGAGCGGGCCATGGATGGCGAGCCGCACCTGCGGATGGCGCTGCATCACGGCCAGCAGCGCGGACGCCACGACGCCGAAGTCGCCGTCGTGCGTGCGCGAGCCGCTGCCGTAGCCGATGGTGACGAAGCGCGGATCGGTCTTGACCGGACGCCGCTCGAGTTCCGCGGCGAGCGCGAGGATGCCCTCGTCCAATGCATTCGGCACCACATGCGTCTTGCCGGGAACGATCTCGCCCATGCTGCGCGCGATCGCGGCCGTGCTCCCGATGCCATGCTGGCAGTGGCTCAGCATCTGCCGGTACTGCGCCGTCGTCTCCTTCGACGATGCCATGCGATCGGACGGAGCGCCCGAGGCGAGCAGTTGCCGGCGATAGGCGTCCCAATCGAAGATCAGGTCGTCCACGTCGAAGAAGCTGGGCACGCCCAGCCGCCGGGCCTCGGTCGCCAGCAGCACCATGTGCGGCGCGGCCGGCACGCGGTAGAGGATCAGCAGGCCATGGAACGGCAGGGCCGCGCGGCAGGCCTCGGCATCGCGCCAGCTGAGCACCGTGGTCTCGAGGCCCAGGTGCTCGAACATGTCGACCTTCTGGTCGACCCGGTAGCGCTTGCAGGCCGGTATCGACAGCTCGGCGACGATGAGGATGCGCGCGCCCAGGCTCTGGCGCGACAAGGGCGTGAGCGGCGCGAGCCAGGGCCGGTGCCGCGCGGGATCGCGCGACGGCAGCGCGGCGATGGTGTCGAGCGACGGGCGAGCGCGCCCGGTCGATCGCTGCGCGACCCAGCGCTGGGCCCACCGCAGCAGCTGCCCGCGGCGCCGCTCGTAGAAATCGCCATGGCGCGTGCCCGCCGGAAAGACGCGCAGCCGCAGCCTTCCGTAGAACAGCACCAGCTGCAATCCAAGGCTGGCTTCGAAGCCGTCGATGCGCGCGGCCTGCGCCGCGGCGTGCGCCTTCAGCGCGAGGATGCGGGCATCGCGCTCGGCGATCTCCACGTCCTTCTCGAGCGATTCGAAGTGCCGGGTCTCGAGCATTTCCTCGGCCCGCTCGCGCTTGGCCGTGACTTCCGCGGCATGGCTGCGCAGACGTTCCAGCTCCTGCACCAGGCCCTCGATCCTGCGCGCGAGCACGCCGTCGAGCGGCGGCACGCGCGGCCCGAGACACAGCACGCCGAGCCCCAGGCCCTGCTCGAATTCGAAGGACGGATGGCGCTGCCGCAACAGCGCCCAGAGGCGGCGCAGCTTGCAGCCGGCGCGGGTTCCGTGCACCAGCACGAGCGCCTGCGGGCCGAGCTTGGCGCGCCACGGCGCGAGGTCCAGCGTGGCCAGCCGCGCCGGGTCGCCGGCATCGACATGCAGCAGGTCGATGCTGCCGTCCGCGAAGGCCGCGGCCGCCTCGCGGTGGCCCGCGAGCCGCGTGTCCACCGTGTGGCAGACCGCGCCGCGCGCGGCGGACTGCCTGAAGGTGGCACCCGGCACGCCGCCCTCCGCGCCGAGGTCGACGACGATGGCGGGCCGGGTGTGCTCGAGCAGCAGCGCGACGAAGGGCGCATGCACGCTCCAGGCGCGCGACGCCTGGGCCTGTGGCGCGGAGGAGCCCTTGGGTGCGAGGCCGCAGGTGGCGGTGAAGGTGGGGAGCGTGGACATCGGAAGGCTTTGCGCGGGCGAACTCGGAGCCCGACGATTCTTCCGACATGCGGCGCCACGGACTACAGCCGGCAGGACTGAAATCGCAGCCCGGCGTTCAGTTGTGCGGGCACGGTGCGCGGCCCTGCGCCGCGCATGTTCATGCCGCCGGCGCGCGCAGCCGCTGCCCTAGCCGCAGGCGGCGCGAACGATCTTGCCGGTGGCCGGGTCCGTCTCGATCGTCACGCGCTCGCGCCGGTAGTCCATCGTCGCGGGCTGTCCGGGCTGGAGTTGGCGCACGAGGGAGGCTCCGGTCGACTGCCGGGCCTCGGCATCGCCGATGCGGTTCTTGCCCGCGAGGGCACTCGCCGCCTCCGGCCGGCAGATGCCGGAGGCGCCGTCGTCACGCGCCTGCGGCGCGCTGCAGGCGGCGATCGACAGGACGGCCAGCGCCAGGGTCGCGGCCGGTATCAGTTTCGAGGTGGAAGCCAAGGCACATCCTTTCCGTGAACATGAAGCAGTGCCTGCATATTCCACCATGGCCGCCGCGCCACGGCATCGGCACGGGCCGGCGGCCGCTCACCCGATCGTGGTGCGGCGGCGCTTCCATATGACGCCGTCCACCAGGTAGTGATGGAAGTTCAGGACGAAGTGCGCAATGAGAATGGTGGGAAGCCCGAGCCACAGCAGGCTCTCGCCGATGCGGCTGGCGGCGAGGTACAGGAGGGCACCGCCGATCGCGCAGGACAGGAAGAAGCGCATCGGCGGCATCAGGACGGCGCGCCATGGCGCTGCGCGTGCCGGTGAACTTCTCGCCGTCTCCCCCTCCTTGCCCGTCGCGTCGTCGCGCTGCCGTTGGCGATAGACGAACACCAGGTACTGGATGTTGTGCCAGACGTTGACCACCAGCCAGCCGATGGTGATGTCGCTGATCCAGACATAGCCGACCAGCGAAACGATCAGGTGGGACAGCACGAGGCTGTCGAACGGTCCCGCCGCCTGCCTCATGCGCCTCGAATACGCCAGGCATGCCAGCCAGCACGCGGCGCCGACGAGGGCTGCGATTCCCGCGGCCAGGGCCCACGCCTGCGGAACCGGCGGCAGCCAGATTGGATAGCCGAGGAAGCTGTCGGCGCCCTGAGCACTGCGATGCAGATAGCCCCATGCGGGGAACAGATAGATCAGCCCATAGGGCAGGCTTCGCCAGGGCATCGGGGGCCTCCGGTCGCAGCGCCTCGCGATGCCGTAGCACTGGCGGGAGACATGGAAGGACTGCGCGAGGAAATAGACGGCGAACAGTCCGGCCACTTCATAGGCGAGGGCGACGATGGTCAGGCCCGCCAGGATCAGGACCGGCGCGACGAAGACCAGCGCCTGGCGCATGCGGGGACGCGAGGCCATCGCGCCCAGGCGGGCGTAGGTCGCGACGATATGGGGATTGGCCAGCAACCAGACATCGACGTAGAGAATGGCCAGCATCATCGGCGCGGACCACGATGCCAGCGCGCCGGCCGCCAGCGCCGCGAGCAGGTTGCCGACGACCAGCCACTGCTCGCGTCGCATCGAGCCGGCTGCGACGGTCCCCGACCAGAGCCCCCCATGCGCCGTCATGTCACGGGCATCGGCATAGGCCGCGGCCGGGGCGATCCGAGGGCGGCCTGCGTGGGAGGGATCGAAAACACCGAGCCGGGCCGCAGATGGCGCTCGAGATCCGCCCGCATGGTTTCGTAGGCCGCGCTCCGGGCTGCCGTGAATCTCGAATCGAGGGTCGCGCGGCTCGCGATGCCCGACAAGCCGGCCGGCGGAAGCTGCTGGTAGGGGTCGTACTGTTCGGTGATCTCACAGGGGTGGCAGCGTCCGTCCACGTCGTACTGGCTGTCGATCCTCACCGTGTAGAGGGCACCGCCCTCCTTGGCCGGGTCCACGGGAAAATTGAAAGTCAGAAGCTGTGCGGACGCCCTGGTGCCGGCCTTGGTTTCAACGGGGATGAAACCGGCATTCCTGTAGGCCCCAACGATGGCCTCCTTGAGACTGGACTCATCGATGCCGGTGAAGGAGTTGCCGAAGAGATTCCGCTCGCCGGCCCACTGCCGCTTGTAGTTGAAGCCTCCCCACGCGGGATCCCTGTGCTCGCGCCCGCTGGACTCGATGGTCGCGTACGCGTTGTCGATGGCCGGCACGAGCAGCGCGCTCAGCTCGTACTGCGTCATCCACGGAAGCGCCTGGAACTCGGACGCGTTCCTGATCTCGGCGAACCGCAGGAAGCAGGGATTGCACCGCTTTCTTTCGTCGAACAGCTCGTCGGCCGAAATGAAGATCATCGGCTTCGGCTCGACCTTCGGATAGGCATCGAACCTGAACTGGAAGATCGTCGACTTGTTCTTCTGCGCGTCCACGGCGACGAGAGAGAAGCCCGACTTCTGGAAAGCCTTGCTCACCATCGACCTGAATTCCGTGACGGCGATCTTCTGATAGGCCGCGGCCGGAATGGAGGGCCGTCCGATCTTGTAGCTGAGACCCAGCACACCCGGCAGCTGCTGTTGGGCCGAAACGGCCAGTGCGGCCAGCAAGCAGCATCCGCCCAGCAGGGCCTTGCAAATACGGGAGATGACCATCACGCATGCCTTCTGTCAAAGCGCGCCGCGCGCGCCACGTCGATCGGGGTGGAAGCGAGCTTCGGGGACTCGGCCAAGTACGCCGCGATGGGCGCAGTGCACGGCCCTCCTCGTCCCGCGTGTGCCTGCGGGACGAATCTTAGGGGTGGGAAGAAGCGTCCCGATGACGGATCGATCACATGCCGGCGGTATTTCGTCGCGGCGTTGCGCCCAACGCACGCCTCATCCAACCGGGGGATATCCAGCAGGTGTGCGACCCCGGCGTTCAGTCGCGCCCGGATGGTCAGTCGACGTGGTCGTAACGCTCGACCTGGCAGGCTTCGGTCCCCGGCTGCGTCGCGCACACCGAATACGCATGCGGCGGCGTGCTCGCGCAACCGGCGAGCAGCAGCATGGCGAACATCGACGCAAGAAGAAGCCGCGCCCGCATGCTCATTCCGCCTGCGCGATCACCAGCAGCACCGAGGCCGGCGTCTTCCCCACCGACGTGATCTTGTGCGGGATGCCCGCGTTGAAATGCGCCGTGTCGCCGGCCGACAGCGTTTCGGTACGGCTCGCGAGCTGCAGCGTGATGCGGCCCTTGAGCACATGGAGGATCTCCTCGCCCTCGTGGTGGCTCATCGGGTGGTTGCGCACCGGCTCGTCGGTCGGGTGCAGCACGAAGGCCACCATGCGGTGGCCCGGCAGCGAGCCCGACACCAGCCGCGCCGCGCCGCCCGCGGTCGCCGGCTGCTGGCGATGGATGACCACCGGGTCCTCCTCGGACGACTCGGCGAACAGCTCCTCGACCTGCACGCCCAGCGCCTTCGACAGCTTGAGCGCGGCGCCCACCGAGGGCGTGGACACGCCGCGCTCGAGCTTGGACACGTAGCTCTTGGTCAATCCGGTGGCCTGCGCCAACCCCTCCAGCGTGAGCCCCGACTGGACCCGCAACAACTTCAACTTGATGGACATGACTTTTCTTTAGGACACTTGTGTCCTAAAATGGATTTGTTTCTCGAACCCGATCGCACACGCAACGCGGCCGATCCCGCGCCGCACAGGAGTATGGTATGCCCGCACCTTCGCCGTTCCGCCGCTGGATCGCCCCTGTCCTCGCCCTGACGCTGGCCTGCGTCGGCGCGGCGGCCCAGGCCCAGCCCTACCCCGCCAAGCCGATCCGGCTCGTGATCCCGTTCGGCGCCGGCGGCATCACCGACATGGCCGGCCGGCTCATCGGCCAGGCGCTCGGCGAGGAACTCAAGCAGCAGGTGGTGATCGACAACCGTCCCGGCGCGGGCGGCTCGATCGCCGCGCAAGCCGTGGCACAGGCGCAGCCCGACGGCTACACGCTGCTGCTCGGCACGGTCGGCACGCAGGTGGTCAACAAGATGATCTATGCGCGGCTCGGCTACGACCCGGCGGCGCTGACGCCCGTTTCGCTGGTGAGCAACTCGCCCTATGTATTCGCGGTCGCGGGCCTCGATGGCGTGAAGGACCTGCCCGCGCTGGCGGCCTATGCGAAGAAGAATCCCGGCACGCTGAACTTCGGCTCGGCCGGCAACGGCAGCTCGCCGCACCTCGGTCTCGAACTGTTCAAGCTCGCGACGCACAGCGACATCCTCCACGTGCCATTCAAGAGCGGCGCCGAGGCGGTGAACGCCGCGCTCGGCGGCCAGGTCCAGATCGTGATCGACGCGATTCCCGTGATCCAGCCGCAGGCCAAGGCCGGCAAGCTGCGCATGCTCGCGATCGCCGCCGACCACCGCAACCCCGCCGTGCCCGACCTGCCCACCAGCAAGGAACAGGGCCTGGGCGAGTTCCAGATCGGTTCGTGGAACGCGCTGCTGGCACCGCCCGGCACGCCGCCGGCGCAGGTCGCGCTGGTCGACGAGGCACTGGCGCGCGCGCTCAAGCGCCCTGCCCTGGTGGCGCGCCTGGCCGAGCTCGGCATCGAGCCGCTGCCCACGGGTGCCGCCGCCTACGGCAAGCACCTGCGCGCCGAGACCGAGAAGTGGACGCGCGTGGTGCGCGCCGCGGGCACCAAGGTCGACTGATGGCCATGAAGCTCCACGACACCTTGCGCTCGGGCAATGCCTGGAAGGTGCGGCTGATGGCGGGCCTGCTCGGCGTGCCGCTCGAGCGGCACACGCGCTCGATCGACCGCGGCGACCTGCGCCGGCCCGACTTCCTCGCGATCGCGCCGCTCGCGCAGGTGCCAGTGCTCGAACTGGCCGACGGCAGCTGCATCGCCGAATCGATGGCAATCCTCCACTTCCTCGCACAGGGCTCGCCGTGGTGGCCCGCCGAGCCGCTCGCGCAGGCACGCGTGCTGACCTGGCTGTCCTTCGAGCAGGAGCGCCACATGAAGCCGCTCGCGAAGCTGCGCCTGCACCTGGCGCTGCACCGCGACCGCGATCCCGCGAGCCCCGAATTCCGCGCCTACCGGCACGAGGCCCTGGCCGCGCTCGCGCTGCTCGAAGCGCGGCTCGAACGGCAGGGCCCCGACGGCTGGGTCGCCACCGACACGCACCCGAGCATCGCCGACGTGGCGCTGTACCCTTACACGCGACTCGCGCCCATGGGCGGCATCGAGCTGCAGGGTTTCGTGGCGATCCGCGCCTGGCTCGCGCGCATCGAGGACCTCGACGGCTATCAGGCACTTTTTCCCGCGCATCCCGAGAAGACCTTCTCGACCAGCGAAACCCCTTAAGGAGATCCCCATGGCACTGCAAGACACCTTCGAACTCGCGAAGGAAGAACTCGTCGCCCAATCCATCGTCCAGATGGACCAGCACTTCGCCGAGAGCCCCTACACGCCGCGGCAGAAGCTCGCGCTGACCTGCCGCATCCTGTTCGACAACGGGCACGACTCGGGCCTCGCGGGCCAGATCACGGCACGCACCGGCAAGCCCGGCGAATACCTCACGCAGCGCCTGGGCCTGGGCTTCGACGAGATCGCCGAGGACAACCTGCTGACGGTCGACGAGGACCTCCACGTGCTCGACGGCGCGGGCATGCCCAACCCGGCGAACCGCTTCCATTCGTGGGTGTACCGCGCGCGGCCCGACGTCAACTGCATCATCCACACCCATGCGCTGCATGCCTCGGCGCTCGGCATGCTCGAGGAGCCGCTGAAGATCAGCCACATGGACAACTGCGTGCTCTACGACGACGTGGCCTTCGTCGGCGAATGGCCCGGCGTGCCCGTGGGCAACGAGGAGGGCGAGTTCATCTCGGCCGCGCTCGGCCAGAAGCGCGCGCTGCTGCTGTCGCACCACGGCCTGCTGGTCGCGGCCACGAGCATCGAGGAAGCCTGCGTGCTGTCGATCGCCTTCGAGCGTGCCGCCAAGATGCACCTGCTGGCCGCCGCGGCCGGCACCATCCGGCCGATCGACCACCGGCTCGCGAAGGAAGCGCACGACTGGATCGTGCGGCCGCGCCGCAACACGGTGGCCTTCGAGTACTACGCGCGCCGCTCGCTCAAGGACCCGCGCAACGCGGACTGCCTGCGCGCGGCCTGAGTTCCATCGCCTTTCGATCGAGGAGCCCGCCATGCGATGCATCGCGCTGCAGCACCTGGCCTTCGAGGACCTCGGCCTGTTCGCGCCGGTCCTGCGGGAGGCCGGCTGGACCATCGACTACCGGCAGGCCGGCGTCTCGCCGCTCGAGCCCGCGGAATGGCGCGAGGCCGACCTCGTCGTCGTGCTCGGCGGCCCGATCGCCGCGTACGACACCGGCCTCTATCCCTTCCTGCACGACGAGATCACGGGCCTGCGCGCGCGGCTCGCGCTGCGCCGGCCCACGCTGGGCCTGTGCCTCGGCGCGCAGCTGATGGCCAGCGCGCTCGGCGCGCGCGTGTACCCGTCTGGCAGCAAGGAGATCGGCTGGGCGCCGGTCGCGCTGAGCACAGCCGGCCAGGCGTCTTGCCTCGCGCCGCTGGTCGGCGTGCCGGTGCTGCACTGGCATGGCGACACCTTCGAGCTGCCCGAAGGCGCCGAGCTGCTCGCGAGCACGCCACTCACGCCGCACCAGGCCTTCAGCCATGGCCACCACGCGCTCGCCTTGCAGTTCCATCCCGAGGCCGATCCCGCGCGCATCGAACCCTGGCTCATCGGCCATGCGTGCGAACTCGCGC
Source organism: Variovorax sp. GW821-FHT10D07 (assembly GCF_059415325.1). Taxonomy (NCBI): domain Bacteria; kingdom Pseudomonadati; phylum Pseudomonadota; class Betaproteobacteria; order Burkholderiales; family Comamonadaceae; genus Variovorax; species Variovorax sp. GW821-FHT10D07. The sequence continues at coordinate 64,455 of NZ_JBWKMZ010000007.1, forward strand.
AGGCCGGCATCGATGTTCCGGCGCTGCGCGCGCAAAGCGCCGCGCAGGGCAACGCGCCGCAAGCGAGTGCCGCGGCGATGCTGCGCGCCTGGCTGGGCCAGCTCGAATGACGCTGGCGCCGGTGCGCATCGACGCATTGCTCGTGGGCCCCGTCGCGCCGCTGCCCGATGGCCGCACACCCAGCGGCATCGTCAAGACGCCGAGCAACGATGCGCTGTGGCTCTCGGCCACCGGACTCGCGGGCGACGCGCAGGCCGACCTGCGCATCCATGGCGGCCCCGAGAAGGCGGTGCACCACTATCCGCGCGAGCACTACGCCGCGTGGTCCGCATGGAGCCGCCGCCATGACCTGCTGGCCGCGCCCGGTGCCTTCGGCGAGAACCTCTCGACCGTGGGCTGGGACGAAGCCAGCGTCTGCATCGGCGACGTGCTTCAACTCGGCGAGGCGCTGGTGCAGGTGTCGCAAGGCCGGCAGCCCTGCTGGAAGCTCGACGTGCGCTTCGGCGAACCGGGCATGGCGCGCGAGATGCAGGACAGCGGCCGCACCGGCTGGTACTACCGCGTGCTGCAGCCCGGCGCGGTGCAACGCGGCGCAGCGATCGCGCTGGTCGAGCGACCGCATCCCGAGTGGCCGCTGTCGCGCCTCATCGCTTTGCTGTTCGCACGCGAGGAGCGCTTCGCGCCCGAGTGGGAACGCGCGGCCGAACTGCCCGCGCTCGCCGAACGCTGGCGCGCCACCTTCCGGCGCCGCGCGGCCTCGCGGCAGGTCGAAGACTGGACACCGCGCCTGTGCGTGCCGGGCGCGGACCCGGGCTGATGCAAGGCGGGAATACCCGCAGCCGATGGACAGCCGACTGACAGCGCAGTCCGCGAACATGTGACATCGACCGCGGGAGACACCCGCGCACAGGAGACACATGCCCTTCCCGACCTTCCGGCCGGCTTCCGCCGCCATCGCCGCGTGCATCGCGCTGGCCGCCTGCACGACCGCACCCACCTCTTTCACGCCCGTCGCGCGTGCCGTGCCGCCCACCGACTGCAAGGCCTGGGTCGGCACCGACCGCAACGCCGAGCTGCCGGGCTACACCCTGCGGCAGGCCGACGGCACCTCGCGCTGCGTGCCCCTGCTCCTCACGGCCGCCCGCGCTCCCGCCGGCTACGCGGGCGACTTCCACGTGCAGGAGTTCACCGACGCCAGGCTCAAGGAACGCTGGGCCGCGTGCAAGAGCGACGCGGCCTGCTTCAAGCGCATCAACGACCAGATGCAGCGCTGGCTGCCGCCGAACAAGGAGCGCGCGACGCGCGTCACCGGCATGGTCGACCCGGTCGGCAAGATCGATTCGGACGGGCAGGTGAACCTGCGCGACATCCGCAAGCCGGGCTTCTTCGCGAAGGCGCCCTACAACGAAGCCGTGGCCGAAGCGAACGGCCGCACGCACGTGGTCGAGTTCACCGTGCCGCGCGATCCGCTCGAGCGCCTCAAGCTCAACATGCAGGGCGACATCAAGCTGCGCGGCTGGTACGTGGAAGGCGCGGGCGTCGACGACGGGCGCGGCGGCCGCAAGCGTGCGCTGGTGATCATGAGCCCGGGCGGCGGCGGCCAGCTCACGGCCATCGACCATCCCGACGAGGTGTCGGTGCGCGTCGATCCCGCCACGCGCCGCGCGACTTCCGTGCGCTTCCCCAACGCGACCACCGAAGGCCCCGGCATGCGCTTCTGGCGCGACCACCTGCATGCGCTGAACCGCGCGGGCTTCGACGTGCTGGCCTACGACCGGCGTGGCGAAGGCCTGTCCGGCGGCTTCAGCGACACCAACACGCTCGAGCAGAGCGAGGACATCTTCCGTGTGCTCGCGCAGATGGACAGCGGGCGCGGCCTGCGCGTGCTGATGGCCTCGGGCCAGGAGCTCGAGGGCGCGCCGGCGGCCGGCAAGCTGATGGCCGGCATGAAGTCGCGCGAGATTCCGCTGCTGCTGCTCGGCTACTCGCGCGGCTCGATGACCACCGGCTGGGCCATGACCAAGAACTACGCCGGCGGCTGCAGCTACGACATGCCGACGGTGCAATGCAGCGCGCCCAAGGGCTACGCCAACATCAAGGGCGCGATCCTCTACGCCTCGTTCGTGAGCGGCGCGGGCTACCTGCCCGAGGCGCCGGACCTCGCGGATCGCAACCTCTTCCTCGGCGGCATGGCGGCCGACAACTACGTCGCCTTCTATCCCAACTCGGCGGTGCTCGCGAACATGCCGAAGTGGCCCGCCGTGTTCTTCGCCAAGGGCCTGTGGGACCGCGCGGAAAGCCTCGAAGGCACGGTCGCGGCCTACGACCGCGTGCGCGGGCTCAAGGACATCGTCGTCTCGCGCGGCCCGCATTCGATGGAAACCTGGCCCCGGCAGGAACTCGATCGCGTGCGCGGCCGGATGGTCGCGTTCGCGACGGCCGCCGTGCAGGGCCGCACCGCGCTGCCGCAGGCGCCGCAATGGACGGACCTCAAGGGCCTCGTCGCGACCACGCCGGACGTGTGGGAGATGTCGTCGAAGCCGCGCTAGCAGCGGTTCATTCGGGCCGGCGCCGCGCGCCGATGCGGCGCGAATCGGCGAGCACGTTGGCCTGGTCGACCAGCAGCGCCGACTGCTCGTAGGTCGAGCTGGCGATCGTGGCATAGAGGATGTCGGCGATCACCAGCTGCGCGATGCGGCCGGTCAGCGAGTCGGCCGAGAAGGCGGTGCGCTTGGCCGCGTAGGCGAGCACGGCATCGCAGTGCTCCGCGAGCGGCGACTGCGGCGCATGCGTGAGCCCGATGGTGCCGGCGCCGCCGAGCCGCGCGCGCCGCACCGCGGCCACCACCGGCTCGGTGCGCCCGGTATGGCTCACGCCGATCGCCACGTCGTCCGCCGACAGCGTGGAGGACGAGATCGCCATGATGTCGACGTCCGAATGCGCGGTGATCGGAATGCCCAGACGCAGCAGCTTGTGGCGGATGTCGAGCGCCACGGCCGCGCTGCCGCCCACGCCGTAGACATCGACGCGCCGCGCCTTCGCGATCGCATTGGCCGCGCGCTGCAGCGCCCGCAGGTCGAGCGTGGTGCAAGTGTCGTTGAGGCTCGCGACCGTGCCGGCGATCACCTTGTCGCGGATCTCCTCGGAGGCGTCGGTGGACTTCAGTTGCCCCACCGCGCGCTGATGGGCCACGGCCTGGTCGCGCGCGAACAGCACGCGAAATTCCGAGAAGCCGAGGTAGCCGACCGCCTGGCACAGGCGCGTGACCGTCGCATCGCTGACGCCGGCCGCCTGCGCGAGTTCGGTGATCGTCATGTGCAGCAGCTGCTCGGGGTGCTGCAGGATGAAGTCGCACAGCTTCTGTCCCGCGGGTGTCAGCGAGCCGTAGACGCCCTCGAGCCGCAGCTGCACGTGCGAACGCGGCACGCCGCTCGACGCGTTGGCCGTGTCGTCCGGCGCCGGTGCGGGATGATCGGCGCTGCCGTTCTCGTGGTCCTGCGCGGTGGCGCGCGGGGGTCTCCTTCGGTCGTTCATCGCTGCATCCTAAGACCTCGGCGCCAAGGGATTTCCCTGAGCGTTTTCGAGCGCTCCAGAGCCCCCTGAAAACGCCTGCGTGCCCTCGGAAAATGGGTTTCTTTCGAAGCCGGTTCCTGAAAAGAATTTACTTCTTTGTGCTTCACTTTCACTGTGCTTTACTCCACGCCCATTCTTGGAGACAGAGACACAGACATGGAAATCGGATTCGTTGGACTCGGCAGGATGGGTGGCGCGATGGTCCATCGCCTGCATGCGGCAGGCCACCAGGTCTTGGCCCACGACGGCCAGGCCGCCGCTCAGGATGCGGCACGCGCCAAGGGGATCGCGGTCGCGGCCGACCTGCCCGCGCTGGTCGCGCAGCTGAAGGCACCGCGCGTGGTGTGGCTGATGACGCCACCGGGCCAGGGCACCTGCGCGCTGATCGAGACGCTCGGCGCGATGCTCGCCGAGGGCGACACCATCGTCGACGGCGGCAACTCCGACTTCCGCGACACGCGCCGCCTCGCGGCCGCGCTGCGCGAGCGCGGCGTGACGTTGGTCGACGCGGGCGTGAGCGGCGGCACGCAGGGCGCGCGCGACGGCTGCGGATTGCTGGTCGGCGCGGAGCCCGCGCTGTTCGAGCGGCTGGTGCCCGTCTTCGAGGCGCTGGCCGCGCCGGGCGCCTATGCACGCGTCGGCGGCAGCGGCGCGGGCCACTTCGCGAAGGCGGTGCACAACGGCGTGGAGTACGCGCTGATGCAGGCCTATGGCGAAGGCTACGAGCTGCTGATGGCCTCCGACATGCAGGTCGACATCAATGCGACGCTGCACGCCTACCAGGGCGGCTGCTCGATCCGCTCGCACCTGCTCGAGAAGCTGTGCCATGCGCTCGACGCAGATCCCGCACTGCCCGGCATCAAGGGCCACGTGGCCGACTCCGGCATGGGCCGCTGGACGCTCGAGGAAGCGATCCGCCTGCGCGTGCCCACGCCGACGATCTCGGCCGCGCTGCAGGCGCGCTTCCGCTCGCAGCAGGAGGACTCGCCCACGATGAAGAGCATCGCGGCGCTGCGCCGCGAGATCGGCGGCCATGCGGTCGTGAAGGCGGCCGCATGAACGGGCTGTCGTCCGCCGCCGCGCTGCGCGCGCGCTATGCCGCGGTGATCGAAGAACACCGGCAGGTGCTCGATGCGCTCGACGACGCGCAGCTCGGCGCGCTGGCCACGGCCGTGCTCGGCGCCCGGCGCGTCTTCTTCAGCGGCCAGGGCCGCTCGGGCAACATGGTGCGCGCGCTCGCCATCCGGCTGATGCACATCGGCGTGCAGGTGCACGTGGCCGGCGAGCCGACCGCGCCCGCGATCGGCGCGGGCGACCTGCTGGTGGCGGTGTCGGCCTCGGCCAGAACCAAGGCCACGCTCGAGCACATCGCCGTCGCGCGCAAGGCCGGCGCCGCCGTGGCGCTCGTCACCACGGTGCGCCAGCCGCCCGAGGGCGCCGACACCGTGCTGTGCCTGCCCGTGCGCCACGGCGTCGGCACGGTGCAGCATGCGGGCTCGCTGTTCGAGCAGGCCATCCTGCTGCTGGGCGACGCGCTGGCCTGGCACGTGCAGCAGCGGCTCGGCGTGGCCGACGCGCAGCTCGATGCGCGCCACGCCAACCTGCAATGACCGGCGGCACGACATGGCAGGCGTGACACTGAAGAACGTCGTCAAGCGATTCGGGAACACCCAGGTCGTCGACGACCTCTCGCTGCGCATCGAGGAAAAGGAATTCGCCGTGCTGGTGGGCTCCTCGGGCTGCGGCAAGACCACGGCGCTGCGCATGATCGCGGGCCTGGAGAGCGTGACCTCGGGCGACATCTACATCGGCGACACGCGCGTGAACGACATGCCGCCGAAGGACCGCGACATCGCGATGGTGTTCCAGAGCTATGCGCTCTATCCGCACCTGAACATCCGCGACAACATCAGCTTCGGCCTGAAGATCCGGCAGATGCCGAAGAAGGAGATCGACCAGCGCGTCGAAGAGGCGGCCGACGTGCTCGGCCTGGGCGAGATGCTCGAGCGCAAGCCAAAGGAGCTCTCGGGCGGCCAGCGGCAGCGCGTCGCGCTGGGCCGCGCCATCGTGCGCAAGCCCCGGCTCTTCCTGTTCGACGAGCCGCTGTCGAACCTCGACGCCAAGCTGCGCGTGGCCATGCGCGCGGAGATCAGCAAGCTGCATCGCCGCCTGGGCACCACGATCATCTACGTCACGCACGACCAGGTCGAGGCCATGACGATGGCCGACCGCATCTTCATCATGAACAAGGGCGTGCTGCAGCAGAGCGGCACGCCGATGGAGGTGTATTCGCGCCCGGCCAACCGGCTGGTGGCGGGCTTCATCGGCTCGCCGGCGATGAACTTCCTGGAGGCGAAGCTGCAACCCGTCGACGGCCGCCTGTACGTCGAGGCACCGGGCCTGCGGCTCGCGCTGCCCGAACGCCTGGCGCAGCCGCTCCAGGCACACGCGGGCCGCGACGTCGTCTTCGGCCTACGGCCCGAGGACATCTCGCTCGCGCGCGCCGACGCGCCCTTCGACCCGGCCACGGGCTTCGAGGCCCAGGCCGAGGTCGTGGAGACGCTGGGCTCGGAGATCTTCGCCTACCTGCGCTGCGGCGCGCACTCGATCGTCGCGCGCATGGAGACGCCCGACACGCCGCTGCGCGTGGGCGATGTGCTGCGGCTCAAGGTGAAGATGGAGAAATCGCACCTGTTCGACCCGGCCACCGCGCTCGCGATCGGCTGACGCACCCGAGCGCCATTCCAAAAAAGGCGCCCCTTTCCACTGGAGACACCATGAACAAGACCCTCAAGACCACATTGCTCGCCGCGCTCGCGCTCGGCATCGGCGGCCCGGCCCTGGCGCAGACCAAGGAGATCCGCGTATTGCTCGCCAACCATCCCTACGGCGAGCTGCTCAAGGCCGCGATCCCCGAGTTCGAGAAGCAGAGCGGCATCAAGGTCAACGCCGAGAGCCTGCAGGAGAGCCAGCTCTCGACCAAGCTCACGACCGAGTTCGCGACCAAGTCCTCGTCGGTCGACGTGTTCATGACCCGGCCGCTGCAGGAAGGCAAGCTGTTCGCGAAGAACAACTGGTTCGAGCCGCTCGCGGGCTACGACTTCTCCGACTACCCGGCCACCGCGATGAGCGTGTCGACCTACGGCGGCAAGCCGAGCATCGTGCCGCTGGTGACCGAATGGCAGGTGCTGTTCTATCGCAAGGACCTGCTGGCCGCCGCGGGCCTCAAGGTGCCGACCAACTTCGACGAGCTCGCCGCCACCGCGCAGAAGCTCAACTCCGACAGCGTGGCCGGTCTCGCGGCGCGCGGCAAGGGTGCGGCCGCGGTCACGCAGCTTTCAAGCTACGTCTACAACCACGGCGGCCAGTACCTCGACAAGGGCGTGGCCGCCTTCGATTCCAAGGGCGCGGTCGATGCGATCCGCTACTACGGCAAGGTGGTCGGCAGCTACGGCCCCAAAGGCGTGACCTCGATGTCGTGGGAGAACATCATGCCGCTGTTCCAGGCCGGCCGCGTCGCGATGTGGACCGACGCCTCGGTGTTCTACGGCCAGCTCGTCGATCCCGCGAAGACCTCCATCGGCGCCGACAAGATCGGTATCGCCAACTTCCCGGCCGGACCGGTCACCAACTCGCCGTTCTACGTGACGGCCTGGGGCATGTCGATCGCGAGCCAGTCGAAGAAGAAGGACCTCGCGAAGACCTTCCTCGACTGGGCCACCGGCAAGGACCTGGCGACGCGCGCCATGCTCGCCAACATCACCATGGCGCGCTCCTCGGTGTGGGAGGACAAGGCGGTGCTCGGCAAGGTCAACCCGGGCCTGGTCGAGACGCGCACCTTCGCGGCGAAGAACGGCTACCCGGCCGACAAGCCCTTCATGAGCGCCGTGGGCGAGGCGCGCGACCTGATCGGCGAGGTCATCATCGAGTCGATCAACTCGAAGGGCACCTCGACCAAGATCGAGGCGATGGCCAAGGACCGCGCGGCCAAGGTGAACGACCTGCTGCGCGACACCGGCGAGTACGGCAAGTGAGCGTGGCCACCGGGGCGGCGGCGCCCCGGCATCGCCGATCGAACCCAGTCCCGATGGAGGCCGCATGATCCACTCCACCCGCGCCGAGCGCCACCTGCACTGGATCTTTCCGCTGCCGGCGGTGCTCTTCGTCGCGCTGCTGATGGTGTTCCCGGTGCTCTACACCACCTGGCTGAGCTTCACCAACTGGACGCTCACCTCGGGCATGCCGCCTTCTTTCTCGGGCGTGAACAGCTACGTGCGCGTGCTCACCGAGCCGCGCTTCCTGCATGCGCTGTGGCGCACCGTCGCCTTCACTGTGCTCGCGGTGGGCATCGAGGGCGTGCTCGGCGTGGCGGCGGCGCTGCTGCTCAACCGCGCCTTCGTCGGCCGCGCGCTCGCCAAGCTGTTCCTGCTGCTGCCGCTGGTCGCCACGCCGGTCGCGGTGGGCATCGTGTTCAACCTGTTCTACGACCCGACCATCGGCCTGGCCAACTACGTGCTGCAGGCGCTCGGCCTGCCCACGGGTTCGTGGGTGTCGCATGCCGACACCGTGCTGATCTCGCTGGTGCTGGTCGACGTCTGGCAATGGACGCCGATGATCACGCTGATCGTGCTCGCGGGCCTGGCCTCGCTGTCCGACGAACCGGTGGAGGCGGCGCGCATCGACGGCGCCAGCGAGTGGCAGATCATCCGGCTCGTGACCCTGCCGATGGTGATGCCGGTGATCCTCACCGCGCTGATCCTGCGGCTGATCGACGCGCTGAAGACCTTCGACATCATCTTCGCGATGACCGGCGGCGGGCCCGGCTACGCCTCCGAGACCCTGAACATCATGGGCTTCAAGTACAGCTTCGAATACTTCCGCATGGGCCAGGCGGCCGTGGTCCTGGTGGTACTGTTCCTCGTGGTCTTCGCCTGCAGCGTCGCGATCACGCGGCTGCGCAAGCTGAGCGAGAACCCATGAGCACATCGTCGAAACGTTCCCTGCTGCCGCGCGTGCTGTTCTACCTGGCGGTGATCGCCATGGTGCTGATCGTGCTGTTTCCCTTCGCCTGGATGCTGGCCTCCTCGTTCAAGACGCAGGTGGACATCGTGGCTTGGCCGCCCAAGCTGGTGTTCAGCCCGACCCTGCAGAACTACCGCAAGGTGTTCGGCGAGCAGGACTTCGTCAAGTACTTCATCAACTCCACCACGGTGGCGCTGCTGGCCGTCGGGTTCTCGCTGCTGCTGGGGCTGCCGGCCGCCTACTCGATCGCGCGCTTCACGCAGCGCCGGCTCGCGATGTTCATCCTGCTGGCGCGGCTGATGCCGGGCATCTCGTTCCTGATGCCCTGGTACATCATCTTCTCGCGCCTCAACCTGATGGACAGCTACACCGCGCTGGTGCTGAGCCACATGCTGATCGCGCTGCCGATCGTGGTGTGGATCATGGCGAGCTACTTCGAGGCGCTGCCGCGCGACCTGGAGGAGTCGGCGATGGTGGACGGCGCCTCGCGCCAGTACGCCTTCTTCAAGATCATCCTGCCGCTATCGGGGCCGGGCGTGATCACCGCCACCACGCTGGCCTTCATCTTCTCGTGGAACAACTTCATGTTCTCGCAGGTGCTCAGCATGGAGAAGACCAAGACCCTGCCGATCGCCGTGTTCAATTTCCTCTCGTACGCCGAGATCGACTGGGGCGGCGTGATGGCGGCCTCGGTCGCGATCATGGCGCCGGCGCTGGTCCTCACGATGATCTTCCAGCGCTATGTGGTGAAGGGGCTGACCATGGGCGCCGTGAAGGGCTGAACTGCGTCCCCCGATGAAGAGCACCGCCGCCGTCCTGTCGATCGACATCGGCACCTCCTCCACGCGCGCCGCGCTGTTCGACCTCGCGGGCATGCCCCATGGGCCGGCCTCGCAGCATGCCAACCTGCTGCGCACCGATGCCACCGGCATGGCCGAGATCGATCCCGAGGCGCTGGCGCGCGGCGTGATCGAGGCCATCGACCAGGTGCTGAAGGCCTCGCCCGACACGCGCATCCTCGGCGTGGGCATCAGCTGCTTCTGGCACAGCCTGCTCGGCCTCGATGCGCATGGCGCGCCGACCACCGCGGTGCTGAGCTGGGCCGATCGCCGCGCGGGCGCCATCGCGGCCGGCCAGCGCGAGCCCGGCCAGCGCGCCGCCGCGCTGCGCCCCGACACCGGCTGCCCCGTGCATTCGAGCTACTGGACCGCCAAGCTGCCGTGGCTGCGGCAGTCGCGCCCCGTGGCCTGGGCCGCCACCGCGCACTGGGTGTCGGCGGCTGATCACCTGCTGGCGCGCTTCTTCGGCGATCTCGCCACCTCGGTCTCGATGGCCTCGGGCACCGGCCTGTTCGACCTGTGGACGCTCGGCTGGCATCCCGGGGCGCTCGAGGTCGCGGACGTGCCCGCGTCGATGCTGCCGGCGGTGACCGACCGGCCGCGTACGCAGCTCGTGCCCGAGTTCGCGCAACGCTGGCCGCGGCTGCAGGGCGTGCCCTGGTTCCCCGTCACCGGCGATGGCGCCTGTTCGAACATCGGCGTGGGCGGCATCGATCGCGACACCCTGGTGCTGATGCTCGGCACCAGCGGCTCGATGCGCGTCGTGTGGGACGCGCACGAGGCGCGCCTGGACGATCCGGGCCTCTGGTGCTACCGCGTCGATGCGCGCCGGCTCGCGGGCGGCATGGCCATGTCCGAGGGCGGCGCTTCGGCTGCGTGGACGCGCGGCCTGTTCGAAAGCGCGGCCCCGGACCTCGATGCCCAGGTGGCCGCGATGGCCCCCGATTCGCACGGCCTCGCGGTGCTGCCCTATGTGCTGGGCGCGCGCAGCCCCGACTGGATCGACGGCCGCACCGCCTGCATCGCGGGCATCACAGCCGCCACGAGCGGCGCCCAGATCCATCGCGCCATGCTCGAGAGCGTCGGCCTGCGCTTTGCCGGCCTGAAGCAGCAGCTCGAAGCGCGCATGCGGCCCGCGCGACGCATCGTCGTCACGGGCGGCGCACTCTCGCGCTCGGCCACCTGGCGCCAGATCGTCGCCGACTGCATCGGGCAGGACGTGCAGGTGTCGGCGATCGACGAGGCCTCGCTGCGCGGGGCTGCGCTGCTCGCGCTGGAAAGCCTCGGCGTCGGCGGGCTGGCGGACTTCGCTTTCGAGTTCACCGAGCATGTGCGCTTCGATGCGGCGGCGCACGAGACCTATCTCGGGGCGCTGGAGCGGCAGCTTCGCTTCGATGCGGCGATGAAGGGCGCGGGGTCCTAACTTTCTGGCACGACCACAGCCGACCTTCTCAGCGGGAGCGTGTGCGGCGGAATGCGCGAAAGCGGCGCCTCATTTCCAACCATCACCGATCCGCTTTTTTGCTTATCGGTCTGGATTTCCATTTAAAAACTGCCTGCAATCCAGGTTTTCACATACCAGCGGCCAGCTGCCCGCGGCCATCACCGAACCGATATTGGCCAGGCGGGCCTGCACGAGCGCGGCATCGACGGGATCGTGCAGCGGCCACATGTCGAGCGTCTCGCATCGACCAGCATCAGGTCGGCCTGCTTGCCCGGCATCACGGTGCCGATGCGGGCCGACTGCGTCAGCTCGTCGCGCAGCGATAGCTGCCCGCCGCATTCAGGTCGCCAGACCCGTTGTACTTCGGCCAGCTCGGATAGATGCAAAGCGGCCGGGTGCGACCGGCCGTCGCGGGGTTTGCATCGGTCGCCATGAGCTCTCCCGGCGCCTTGCCGCGCTCCACCCAGGCCTCCAGTGCGTCCAGCACCGGCACGCCGCCGGTCGCATTGAAGTGCCCGGTGCCATGGCCGTATCCCGGCACCTGATAGAAGCGCAGAAACGCGTCGACCTGCGGCCGGCCCAGCTTCAGCAGCAGCGCGTTGTAGTAGTCGACCGAGCCCTGGAAGGGGATCAGCGGATCGGAGGTGCCGTGCACCAGCAGCCACTTGCCGCCGCGCGCGACGAAGGGCTCGATGTCGGTGCTCGTGGCGTCCATGACCCCGGACAGTTCCTGAATGCGAGGCAGGTAGCTTCCCGGTGACGCGCCATCGAGGCCGATCGACAGACCCAGAGGGTCCATCAACACCGCGTTGCGGATGAAGGCGTCGGGCAACGCCCCCAGGCTGCCCAGCACCAGCGGATTCGGCGGAACCGGAAAGGTCGCGGTCGCACCCAGCACCGAAGCGTAATCCGTGGACGGCAGGAAGCCGGGATTGCTGGTCGCGCCGTTCTTGAACGCATAGGAGAACTCGGTGCGCGATTGCAGCGTGTCGACGGTCTTGATCTGAGCATCGGACAGGCAATCGTCTCCCGTATCCGCCCCGCCCTTGCAGCGCAGGTTCTGCGGCTTGAACGTGCATGCGGCGACGTTGCCGATGATGCCGTCGGCGGCGCCATCAAGCGCATCGCAGGCCGCGAGTTCGGCCGTGCGCAGCGTCTGCAGTTTCTTCGGACCGAGGAAGCCGACGCCGCCATTGCCCCACAACGCACGCGTGCCGACCTGGATGGTCATCATCTGCGGCATGTAGGCATAGGCCGGGAAGTACGTGACCACGCCGTCGTAGTCGGCGGGCCACTTCTGCATGACCTGCATGCCTTCGTGACCGCCCTTCGAGCCGCCCATGAAATAGGTCCTGGCCGGCGCCTTCCCGTAGCGCAGGCCGATCAGCTTCATCGCCACGTCGCGCGTCTTCTTCAAGGCGTCGCCGGCGTAGTTCCGGAGCATCTCGCCGTTCGATGCGAAGGCGGTGTAGAAGGGGTCGGTCGGCGGTGCCTGATGCCCCGAGTCGTCGGCGAAGATGGCGTATCCGCGCTGCAGCGGACTCGCGCCCGATGTCAGCGGCGTGGTCACGAGATCCGGGACCACGCCGTCGAATCCGCCGCCACCGAAGTGCATCGCATTGCCGTTCCAGTTCGTGGGAAGCACGAGGGCGAACATGATGTCCTGCGCCCCGTCGGAGACAGAAGCGATGCGGCCCTTGAGCATGCAATGCTCGCCCGTCTGGCCTGTGCCCGGCACGAGCGCTGCTTCAGTGACCGTTGCGCCCTTGGTCGGCAGTCCGATCACGGTGCCGTCCACCTTGGTTCCCCGAAGTGCGGCGCATGCCGTGCCCGCCGAAGGCGGCGATGGTGGCAGCTGAGTCGTGGCGACCGCCGACGGATCGATCTGGATGGCGCCACCACCCCCTCCACCGCCACCGCACGCTTGAAGAAGCAGGACAGCCAGCAATGGCACGACGCGTCGTTTCTTGAATCCCCGCATGGATCTTTGTCTCCGTTGAAGTTGTTGATGCGACCTTGGACCTCGTCGCAACCGGCGCCTCTCACTTGCAAGGCAGTTGCGAAAAGTCCGCGGATGCTACGTGGCGAGTTCGCGCGTAGCGATTGCGAAAGGCCGCATCCGCATGGCAAAAACAATCATGTGGCGCGCGGCGCGCAAGCCCATGGCATGGGCACGGAGATGTGCCGCCCTGCGCGTGAGCGGCAACTTCGCCTCACGAGGCGATGAAAAACACGGAGCCTGCTAGGCCCTTCGCGCAGTCTTGCCCGCCGCCTTCGGCACGAACAGCATCTTCTCGACCTGCGCCAGCAGCCGCTTCGCAAAATCGGCATCGAGCTCGGCATGCTCGAAGAGCAGGCGATACCAGACCGGCCCGAACAGCAGGTCGAGCACGATGTCGTGGTCGACGTCGGCCGCGATCTCGCCGCGCTCCTGCGCCTTGCGCAGCAGGCGCAGGCCCGATTCGCGGCGCGGCAGCACCACCTTGTCGCGCAGCAGGGCCGCGGTGGCCTGGTCGTACTGCGCCTCGGCGACGAGCGAGCTGAGGATCGTGCGCCACTCGCGGTCCTGCACGCGCTCGACCGTCGACACGAGGTAGCGGCGCAGCTCGCTCTTGAGCGAGGCCGCGTCCTCCACGATGGCCGTGTCGGGCAGGCCCTCCATGTAGAGCTCGATCAGCAACGCGCCCTTGCTCGGCCAGCGGCGGTAGATCGAGGTCTTCGAGACGCCGGCCAGCGCCGCGACCTGCTCCATCGCGAAGCGCGCATAGCCGTGCACGCGCAGCACCTCGCGCGCGGCTTCGAGGATGGCGTCGTGCGTCTGCTGCCGGCGGCGCCGGGCGCGCGGCCCCTGCTCCACGGGCTCGGAACTCTGGTCGGGGGTGTCCTGCATGGTCATGGCGCGATTCTGACATTCCGATGCCTGTTGACATACGGTACGTACCGTTCTAAAGTTTTAGATACGGTGCGTACCGTTTACTGGAGTCAATCATGCCGCCTCGGGCTCTCCGCCGCTTCGCCGGCCTTCTCGCCCTCGTGCTTTGCTGTTCCGCGCACGCCGTTGCGTTCAAGTGGGCGTCCCAGGACGACGCCGCAACCATGGACCCGGATGCCTTCAACCACGGGCCGACCATGACCGTGCTCGGCCACATCTACGAGGGACTGGTGCGGCGCGACCGCGAGCAGCGCATCGAGCCCGCGCTCGCGCAGTCGTGGACCCAGCCGGCGCCGACCGTCTGGCGCTTCCGCCTGCGCGAGGGCGTGCGCTTCCACGACGGCAGCCTGCTGACGGCGGAGGACGTGGTGTTCTCACTCAAGCGCGCGATGACGCCCGAGTCGGACATGAAAGTGTTCGCCGCCTCGATCGCCGACGTGAAGGCGGTGGACGCCACGACCGTCGATGTCGTCACCGAATTCCCCAACGCGGCGCTGCTGCAGTCGCTGCCCGAACTCAAGGTGATGTCCAGGGCCTGGGCCGAGAAGAACGGCGCGCTGCGCCCGGCCGACATGCGGCAGAAGAGCGAGAACTTCGCGACCCGCAACGCCAACGGCACCGGCCCGTTCAAGCTCTCGGTGCGCGAACCCGACGTGCGCACGGTGCTGGTGGCGCACACGGGCTGGTGGGACAAGCCCGCCACCAACATCACCGAGGCGACGATGGTGAAGATCTCGTCGGCCGCCACCCGCGTGGCGGCGCTGCTGTCGGGCGAGCTCGACTTCGCCTACCCGATCCCGCTGCAGGACATCCCGCGCGTCGAAGCCTCCGCCGGCTACAAGGTGCTGCAGGGGCCCGAGATCCGCAACCTGTTCCTCTCGATGGACCAGGCCAGCCCCGAACTGCGCTACGCGAACGTCAAGGGCCGGAATCCCTTCGCCGATCGCCGCGTGCGGCTGGCGATCTACCAGGCGATCGACATCGAGGCGATCGGCAAGCGCATCCTGCGCGACTCGGCGGTGCCCACCGGCATCCTCGTGCCGCGCGGCGTGAACTCGGTCGACGCCGCCATGGTGGCGCGGCCCTTTCCCTACGACCTCGCGGCCGCGAAGAAGCTGCTCGCCGAGGCCGGCTATCCGACGGGCTTCGAGGTCACGCTCGACTGCACCAACGACCGCTACGTCAACGACGAGCAGGTCTGCACCGCGATCGCCGGCATGCTCTCGCGCATCGGCGTGAAGGTGGCGGTCAACGCACTGCCGGGCGCGCGCTTCTTCACCAAGGTGGGCGCGGGCGACTCGAGCTTCAATTTCTTCGGCTACACGCCCGTCAACCTCGACGCCTACAACACCCTCAACGTGATGATGGCGACGCGCGACGGCAAGGCCGGCCAGTGGAACGTCGGGCGCTACAGCAATCCCGAGGTCGACCGGCTGATCGGCCAGGTGCTGACCGAGATGGACCCGCAGGCGCGCACGCGGCTGGTCACGCAGGCGATGACCCTGCACCGCAACGACGTGGGCCACATCCCGCTCTACCAGCAGGGCTTGGCCTGGGGCATGCGCAAGAACGTCGACGCGGCACTGCAGAGCGACAACCGCGTCAACCTGCGCTTCATCAGCGTCCGGTAGGCCCGATGCTCGCGTTCTTCATCCGCCGGCTGCTGGCGGCCGTCGGGGTGCTGGCCACCGTCGCGTTCATCGCCTTCGGCCTGTTCAAGCACGTCGGCGACCCGGTCACGCAGATGCTGGGGCCCGATGCGAGCGATGCCGATCGCGCGCGCGTGCGCCAGGAGCTGCGGCTGGACGACCCCTTCGTGCTGCAGTTCGCGCGCTTCTCGGCGCGGCTCGCGCAAGGCGACCTCGGCGTGTCGCTGCGCCAGGGCCGGCCGGTGCGCGAACTGCTGGCCGAGCGCCTGCCGGCCACGCTCGAGCTCAGCCTGGTCGCCGCCTTCGTCTCGGTGGTGGCCGGCCTGTTCCTGGGCGTCGCATGCGCGGTGCGCCCGCGCAGCTGGTTCGCGCGCAGCACCATGGCACTCTCGCTGATCGGTGCCTCGCTGCCCACCTTCCTGATCGGCATCCTGCTGATCCTGGTCTTCTCCGTCACGCTCGGCCTGCTACCCTCCTACGGCCGCGGCGAGGTGGTGGCCATCGGCTGGTGGAAGAGCGGGCTGCTCACGCGCGACGGCTGGCTGCACCTCGCGATGCCGGCGGTCACGCTCGCGCTGTTCCAGCTCGCCTTGATCGTGCGGCTCGCGCGCGCCGAGATGATGGAAGTGCTGCGCGCCGACTACATCCGCTTCGCCCGCGCGCGCGGCATCCGCGAGCGCGCGATCCTCTACCGCCATGCGCTGCGCAACGCGCTGGTGCCGGTCGTGACGATCGTGGGGCTGCAGCTGGGCGCGGTCATCGCCTTCGCCGTGGTCACCGAAACCGTCTTCCAGTGGCCCGGCCTCGGCGCCCTGTTCGTCGATGCGATCGGCTTCGCCGACACGCCCGTCATCGCCGCGTACCTGTGCTTCGTCGCGGCCATGTACGTGTGCATCAACCTGGTCGTGGACATCCTCTATGTCGCGATCGATCCCCGTCTAGAGACAGCCTGAAAGCGGCCCGCATGAATCCCACGCCTCCCATGGCGCGCACCGTCGAAGCGGTGCGCGCGTTCCACGACGACCTGGCCCGGCTGCGGCAGGACCTCCACGCGCATCCCGAGCTCGGCTTCGAGGAGGAACGCACCGCCGCGCGCATCGCCACCTTCCTGCAGGCGCTCGGCATCGAGGTGCACCGCCACGTCGGCCGCACCGGCGTGGTCGGCGTGCTGCACGGGCGCTCCACGGCCAGCGGCCGCAGCATCGGCCTGCGTGCCGACATGGACGCGCTGCCGATCCAGGAACTCGGCGATCCGGCCTACCGCTCGTGCATTCCGGGCCGCATGCACGGCTGCGGGCACGACGGGCACTGCGCGATCCTGCTGGGCGCCGCGAAGTACCTGGCGCAGACCCGCGACTTCGACGGCACCGTCTACTTCTTCTTCCAGCCGGGCGAGGAAGGACATGCCGGCGCGCGCGAGATGATCCGCGACGGCCTGTTCGAGCGCTTCCCCGCGCAGCAGGTGTTCGCGCTGCACAACTGGCCCTCGCTGCCCGCGGGCACCATCGCGCTGAACCCCGGGCCGATGATGGCGGCGATCGACCGCTTCTCGATCCGCGTGCAGGGTCGCGGCGGGCACGGCGCCCATCCGCAGCAGGCCATCGATCCGATCCTCGTGGCCTCCGGGATCGTCTCGGCGGTGCACACCATCGTGAGCCGCAACGTCAATCCGGTCGATGCGGCGGTCATCAGCTTCCAGTCCTTCCAGTCCGGCGCGCCCGAGGCCCTGTCGGTCATTCCGGACCACGCGCAGCTGCACGGCATGGTCAAGTGGTTCAAGCCCCAGGTGCAGGCCGTGCTGCGCGAACGCCTAATCGAGACCGCGCAGCGCGTGGCGCTGGCCTTCGGCGCCCAAGCCGAGGTGCACTACGAGGAGCTCTATCCACCGACCGTCAACCACCCCGAGGCGGCCGAAGCGCTCGCGCGCGTCGCATGCCGGGTGGTCGGCGAGGCCCACGTGGTCCGCGACATGGAGCCCAGCATGGGATCGGAGGATTTCGCCTTCATGCTGCAGCAGCGGCCGGGCGCCTACTTCCGGCTCGGCCAGGGCATGACCGACGGCCGCTTCCTGCATCACCCGCGCTACGACTTCAACGACGCCACCATTCCGGTCGGCAGCGGCGTGTTCGCGGCACTCGCCGAGGACCTGCTCGCGCCATGAAACAGCTCTGGACCCGATGGCTCGACAGCGATGTCGGCCACAGCTTTCGCAGCTCGCCGGTCGCCATGGCGGCGGCGGTGATCGCACTCGCCTGCCTGCTGGCGGCCGTCTTCGCGGGCTGGGTGTCGCCGCAAGATCCCTTCGACCTGACCCGGCTCGAGCTGCTCGACGCGCGGCTGCCGCCGGCATGGGCACCGGAAGGCAGTGCCAATTACCCGCTGGGCACCGACGACCAGGGACGCGACATGCTGTCGGCCGTGATCCACGGCCTGCGCATCTCGCTGGTCGTGGGCCTGGCCTCGGTCGCGGCCTCCGCCGTGGTCGGCGTCGCGCTCGGCTTGCTGGCCGGCTTCGCGGGCGGCTGGGTCGACGCGCTGCTCATGCGCGTATGCGACGTCATGCTGTCGTTCCCGCCGATCCTCACCGCACTGCTGATCGCCGGGGTGGCACGCTCGCTGCTGCCGAACGCGCACGCCTCGGTGGCCTTCGCCGTGCTGGTGCTCGCGATCTCGCTGAGCGGCTGGGTGCAGTACGCGCGCACCGTGCGCGGCGCGACGCTGTCCGAGCGCCACAAGGAGTACGTGCAGGCCGCGCAGGTCACGGGCGTCGCGCCCTTTCGCATCATGCGGCGCCATGTGCTGCCCAATGTGCTCGGACCGGTGCTGGTGCTCGCGACCATCCAGGTCTCGACCGCCATCGTGACCGAGGCGACGCTGTCCTTCCTCGGGGTCGG
The DNA here is from genome assembly GCF_059415325.1 of Variovorax sp. GW821-FHT10D07. Lineage (NCBI taxonomy): Bacteria > Pseudomonadati > Pseudomonadota > Betaproteobacteria > Burkholderiales > Comamonadaceae > Variovorax > Variovorax sp. GW821-FHT10D07. The sequence continues at coordinate 82,808 of NZ_JBWKMZ010000007.1, forward strand.
CGCGCCGCCGACCTCGCCCTCGCTCGGCACCTTGATCCGCGTGGGCAACAACTACCTGTTCTCGGGCGAATGGTGGATCGCGCTCTTCCCCGGCCTGATGCTGATCGCGGTCGCGCTCAGCGTGAACCTGCTGGGCGACTGGCTGCGCGACGCGCTCAACCCGAGGCTGCGATGAGCACGCCAGGAACGGACTCCATGAACATCCTCGACGTCGAAGACCTGGTGGTCGAATTTCCCGGGCGCCGCGGCACCCTGCGCGCGCTCGACGCGGTCAGCTTCTCCATCGCACCGGGCGAGATCCTCGGCGTGGTCGGCGAGTCGGGCGCCGGCAAGTCGCTGACGGGCGCCTCGATCATCGGCCTGCTCGAACCGCCCGGACGCATCGCGGGCGGCCGCATCCGGCTGCAGGGCGAGCGCATCGACCAGCTCGATCACGAGGCCATGCGCCACATCCGCGGCCGCCGCATCGGCTCGATCTTCCAGGACCCGCTGACCTCGCTCAATCCGCTGTTCACCGTCGGCCAGCAACTGATCGAGGCCATCCGCACCCATCTGCGGCTCGATGCACGGCAGGCCCGTGCCCGCGCGATCGCGCTGCTCGACGAGACCGGCATCCCGGCCGCGGCGCAGCGCATCGATCACTTCCCGCACCAGTTCTCGGGCGGCATGCGCCAGCGCGTGGTGATCGCGCTCGCGCTGGCGGCCGAGCCCGTGCTGATCGTGGCCGACGAGCCGACGACCGCGCTCGACGTGTCGGTGCAGGCGCAGATCGTCGCGCTGCTGCAGCGCATCTGCCGCGAGCGCGGCGCCGCCGTGATGCTGATCACCCACGACATGGGCGTGATCGCCGAGGCCTGCGACCGCGTGGCCGTGCTCTATGCCGGCCGCGTGGCCGAGATCGGGCCGGTGCACGACGTGGTGCGGCACGCCGCCCATCCTTACGCAGCCGGACTGATGGCCTCGATTCCCGACATGGACTCGTCGCCCGAGCGGCTCGCGCAGATCGACGGCGCGATGCCGCGCCTGAGCCGGATTCCTCCCGGCTGCGCCTTCCATCCGCGCTGCGGCCAGGCCTTCGCGCGCTGCACGCACGAGCGGCCCGAACTGATCGCCGCGGGCGCGACGCATGCCGCCTGCTGGCTGCATGCGCGCACCGCGGCAAGCCCTCTCTTTCCCCACCCTTCCCTCGCCCTCCCATGACAGCCCTCGTCCAAGCCCACGACCTCGCGCGCACCTTCGACGTCTCGCCGCCCTGGCTCAACCGCGTGCTCGAGCGCAAGCCGCGCGTGCTGCTGCATGCGGTCGACGGCGTGAGCTTCTCGATCGAGCGCGGCAAGACGCTCGCGCTGGTCGGCGAATCGGGCTGCGGCAAGAGCACGGTCGCGCGCCTGCTCGTGGGCCTGTACGCGCCCACGCGCGGCGGGCTGCAGTTCGACGGCCAGGACGCGCACGCGGCCTTCAAGACCGCCGAGGGCCGCAAGCTGCGCCGCCGCATCCAGATGATCTTCCAGGACCCCTACGCGAGCCTCAACCCGCGCTGGATCGTCGAGGACATCATCGGCGAGCCGCTGCGCGAGCACGGCATCCTCAACGACAAGGCCCAGTTGCGCGAGCGCGTGGGCCAGCTGCTGCAGTCGGTGGGCCTGTCGCCGCTGGACATGAGCAAGTACCCGCACCAGTTCTCGGGCGGCCAGCGCCAGCGCATCTCGATCGCGCGCGCGCTGGCCACGCAGCCCGAGTTCCTGGTCTGCGACGAGCCCACCTCGGCGCTCGACGTGAGCGTGCAGGCGCAGGTGCTCAACATCATGAAGGACCTGCAGCGCGAGCAGGGCCTGACCTACCTGTTCATCTCGCACAACCTCGCGGTGGTGCGCCACGTGGCCGACCAGGTGGGCGTGATGTACCTGGGGCGGCTGGTGGAGGTGGCGGACAAGCAGAAGCTGTTCGCGACGCCGCAGCATCCGTACACGCGCATGCTGCTCGACGCGATCCCGCAGATGAAGCACACGGGGCGCGCGCGCACGCCGGTGCAGGGCGAGGTGCCGAATCCGCTCAATCCGCCCGCGGGCTGCGCTTTTCATCCGCGCTGCCCGCATGCCAATGCGCGCTGCTCGGCCGAGCGGCCGAAGCTCCAGAGCATCCGCGGCGTGCAGGTGGCCTGCCATGCGGTGGAAGAGGGCCGTGCCTGAACGGCCCCCGCTCTCAGGGCATGTCGGCGAGTCGCCGGATCGCCTCGACCGCGCCGGGATTCTCGAGCGCCGAGAGGTCGCCCGGCGGCTGCCCCGCGAGCACGCGGCGGATCACCCGCCGCATCGCCTTGCCATTGCGCGTGCGCGGCAGATCATCGACGCAATGCACGATCGCGGGCCGAAAAGGCTTGCCGAGCGCAGCTTCGATGGCGGCCGCCGCACGCGTCGCCAGGTCGTCGCCGTACGGGGCCCCATCCCCCGCCGGCTGCGGTACCAGCACCAGCACCAGCTTCTGTCCCTTCACCGGATCGGGCAGGCCGACCGCGGCGGCGTCCTTCAGCGGCAGCGCGGCCAGCAGCACGGCCTCGACCTCGGCCGGCCCGAGCCGCTTGCCCGCGATCTTGAGCGTGTCGTCCGAGCGGCCGAGCACGAAGAAATGGCCCTCGCCATCCTCGTAGACCAGGTCGCCATGCACCCAGCGGCCCGGCACCGCCTGCCAGTAGGCCTCGAGGTAGCGTGCATCGTCGCGCCAGAAGCCCTGCGTCATGCCCACGAAGGGCTGCGCGATCGTCAGTTCGCCGGGCACACCGACCACCCGCGCGCCCGTGTCGTCGGCCGCGAAGGCCTGCACGCCCGGCGAGGCGCTGTTGAAGCCCGAGGCCTTGATCGGCCGCACCGGCACATTGGCGAGGATGGCGCCCGACGCCTCGGTCCCGCCCGTGTAGTTGATGAGCGGCAGCGCGCCGCGACCGAAGCGGCGAAAGAACCACTCGAAGTGCTCGGGATCGAGCACCTCGCCGGCCGCCATCAGCATGCGCAGGCTGCGCAGGTCGCCCCGCGTGACCGCGTCCGCATGCGCCGCCAGGCTGCGGATCAAGGTGGGCGAGGCGCCGAAATGCGTGACGCCATGCCGCTCGATCATCGACGCGAAGCGCGACCAGTCGGGGAAGTCGGGCGCCCCGTCGTAGCACAGCAGCGTGGCGCCGGCGATCAGCGCGCCGATGACCGTGATCGGCCCGACGATCCAGCCCATGTCCGAAGGCCAGCACCAGGTGTCGCCGGCCCGCAGCTCGAAATGGAAGGCGCTGTCGTGCGCGATCTTGAGCGGGAAGCCGCCATGCACATGCACCGTGCCCTTGGGCGCGCCCGTGGTGCCCGAGGTGAAAACGATCATGAAGGGATCGTTGGGATCCATCGAGACGAAGTCCGCCACCGGCTCGTCGCAGGCGACCTCTTCCCATCGCCGAAGCTCGCAGCGGCCCTCGATGGTGTCGCCGTCGCCGAGCACCACCATCTGCGCGAGCAGTGGCAGGCGCCCCAGCGCCTCGTTGACGGCCGCGGCCGCCGACACCCGGCGGCCGCGCCGCATGAAAGCTTCGGCCGCGATCAGCATGCGCGCCTGCGCGAGCTCGAGCCGCGAGACGATGGCCTCGGCGCCGAAGCCGGTGAACAGCGGCACGCACACGGCCCCGAGCGCGGCGATGGCGAGAAAGGCGATGGCTGCTTCCGCACCCATCGGCAGCATCAGCCCGATGCGGTCGCCGGGCGCGATACCCATCGCGCGCAAGCCGCCGGCGAAGCGGCGCACGCGCAGCGCGAGTTCCGCGTGGCTGATCCTTTCGACGCGACCGTCCTCGGCCTCCGCGATCAGCGCGGGCTGCGTCGCGCGCTCGGGATCGCCGGACCAGCGCAAGGCGCTGCGCACCCAGTTCAATCGGCCGCCATCGAACCAGCGCGGATGCGCGGCATCGGGTGCGTCGGTGCGAAAGCGTTGCCAAGGCGCATCCCAGACGATGTCGAGTTGCGCCAGCACGTGACGCCAGTAGCTCGCCGGATCGTCCACCGAGGCGCGGTGCAGTTCGTCATAACCCGCCAGGCCCATGCGATGGGCGAGCGCGGTCAGTGGCGCCGAGGCGATGCGTTCGGCATCGGGCCGCCAGAGCGTGAGATCGGGAAATTCCATGCGCGGTCCTCCGTTCGTTCCGGCTCAGCCGCCGCGCCGGCGCGCGGCACGGAAATCGGGCGCGCGTTTCGCGAGAAAGGCGTCCACGCCTTCGCGCGATTCCGCCGTGCCGTAGTAGAGCGCCAGCGCCTCGAAGCCCAGCGCACCGATGGCGCGGATGTTCTCGGAGTCCGCATTGAACGAGCGCTTCGCGATCGCGATGGCGGTCGGGCTCTTCGCCAGGATCTCGGCACACCAGCGCGCCACCTCCGCATCGAGTTCGTCCGGCGCAACGACGCGGTTGACCAGGCCCATCGCCAGCGCCTCGTTGGCACCGTAGCGGCGACAAAGAAACCACATCTCGCGCGCCCGCTTCTCGCCGATCACGCGCGCGAGCAGCGCGGTGCCGAAGCCCGGATCGACCGAGCCCACCTTCGGTCCGACCTGGCCGAAGACCGCATCGGTGCTCGCGATGGCGAGGTCGCACACCGTGACCAGCACGTTGCCGCCGCCGATCGCATAGCCCTGCACGCGCGCGATCACCGGCTTGGGGATGTCGCGGATCAGGCTCTGCAGCTCGTCCATCGGCAATCCGATGGTGCCGCGCCCGCCATAGCCGCCTTGCCCTTCGCCATGGTCGGACTGGTCGCCTCCCGTGCAGAAGGCCTTGTCGCCGGCACCGGTGAGCACGACCGCGCCGATGTCGCGGTTCCACCCGGCGCGGCCGATTGCGTGCAGCAGCTCTTCCACCGTGCGGCCGCGCAGCGCGTTGTAGCGCGCGGGGCGATCGATGGTGACGCGCGCGACGCCGTCCTTCTCTTCGTAGCGGATGTCCTCGTAGTCGAAGGCGTCGTTCACAGCGCGGCCTCCACCACCGACAGCGCGGCATCGAAGGCTTCCAGGCCCTGCGACAGTTCCTCCCGGGTGATCACGAACGGCGGCGACACCATCGCCACGTTGTATCGGCCATAGGCATGCACACCGCGCTTCATCAATTCGCCGTAGAACAGCTTCATCGGCGCCGAGCCCTCGGGATGGTGCCATTCCACCAGCGGCTCGCGCGTCTCGCGGTCCTTGACCAGCTCGATACCGAAATGCGCGCCGAGCCCGCGCACGTCGCCCACCACCGGGTGCCTGCGCTGCAGTTCGCCGAGCCCCTCGCGCAGCCAGCCCTCGATCTCGAGGGCACGTTCGAACAAGCCCTCCTCGAGGTAGACCCGCAGCGCGGCGACGCCGCCCGCGACGGCCAGCACATGGCCCGCATGCGTGTGGCCCACGTCGAACAGCTCGGTGTCGAAATGGCTCGCCACGCCTTCGCGCACCAGCACGCCACCCAGCGGCGTGTACGAGGAGCTGGCGCCCTTGGCAAAGGACATGAGGTCGGGCAGCACGCCAAGCCGCGTCGCGGCGAAGGCGGCGCCGGTGCGGCCGAAGCCGGTCATCACCTCGTCGTACACCAGAAGGATGCCGTGGCGGTCGCACAGCGCGCGCACGCCCTGCAGGTAGCCCTCGGGATAGATCACCATGCCGCTCGATCCCGTCATCGGCTCGAGCACGATGGCCGCGACGTTGTGCGCGCCCTCGTGCGACAGCACCTGCTCGAGATGCTGCAGCGCGCGCCGCGATTCCTCGGCCGGCTCGCGCGTGTGGAACGGGCTGCGATACGGATAGGGAGTGAAGAACTTCACCATGCCCGGCAGGTTCGGCAGCGGGTCGCGCCACCGGTCCACGCCCGTCAGCGCGCTGCCGCCGATGGTGCTGCCGTGGTAGGAGCGGTAGGCGGTCAGCACCTTGGGCCGCCGCGTGACGAGGCGCGCGATCTTCACCGCATCGTCGTTGGCCTCGCCGCCGCCGCTCGCGAAGTGCACGCGCAGCCCCTCGCTCCAGGGCGAGATGCGGTTCAGCAACTCGGCGTATTCGGCGCGCACGTCGTTGAAGTAGCTCGAGGCCACCCAGCACAGCCGTTCGGCCTGCTGCTGTATCGCGCGCACCACCTTCGGATGCCCGTGGCCCAGCGGCACCGCCACGTAGCCGCTGGTCATGTCGAGATAGGCCTTGCCGTTGGTGTCGTGGAAATGACAGCCCTTGGCGTGCGTGATCACGGGCGGGTTGAGCCCGCCCTGCACCGACCACGACACCAGCACCTGCCGGTAAGCGGCGGGCAGGCTCGCGTTGGCCTGGCCATGGATCTGAAGGTCCATCGTCTGTCCTCTGTGTTGTTGCGTGAAGAAAAGTTGAAGCAGATCGCTGCGATGAAGCATAGGAATGCGGGTCCGTGCGGACAAACCAAAGCTTTGGGGCCTGAGCCGCAAAGCAATTCGCGCTCGCCATGTCCCGCCGAGCGCCCTTCCCCTCCCCTGAACCTGGAGCGATAGCCATGGCACGCCAGCTTCCCCCCATGCTGTCGGTGCGCGTGTTCGAGGCCGCCGCGCGCCATGGCAGCTTCGCCAAGGCCGCGTCCGAGCTCTTCGTCTCGGCCGGCGCGGTGGCCCACCAGGTGCGGCAGCTCGAGGACTGGCTCGGCCTGCCGCTGTTCCTGCGCACGCCCCGCTCGGTCGAGCTCACCGACGCCGGGCAGGCCTATCTGCGCGGCGTCGCGCCGCTGCTCGAGGAACTCGAACGCGTCTCGATGCGCTGGCGCCAGCATGCGGAGGGCGCCAGCGAAGTGACGGTCAGTGCCATGCCCTCGTTCGTGACGCGCTGGCTGATGCCGCGGCTCGGTGAGTTCCGCGCCGCGCATCCCGCGGTCGAGGTGCGCGTGCTCGCCGCGGTGGCACCGGTGGACTTCGCGCGCGATCGCGTCGACGTGGCGATCCGGCTCGGCTCCGGCCCCTACCCCGGAATGGAGGCACAGCCGCTGCTGCACGAGGCCTTCTATCCCGTCGCGAGCCCGCGCTGGCTGGAACGGCATGGAATGCCCGCGTCGCCACGCGATCTGCTGGGCAGCGTGCTGCTGCACGACGAGTTCGAACCGCGCATTCCCGAACAGATCAACTGGGAGGCGTGGTTCGCGGCCCACGGCGTGGCACCCGGAGCATCGCTGCGACCGGCTCCCGCGTTGCGCTTCTCGCACAGTTATCTCGCACTCGATGCCGCGGCCGCGGGGCAGGGCGTCGCACTCGCGTCCGACGTGCTGGCACGCGATGCGCTGCAGCGCGGCGAACTGGCCCGGGCCTGGCCCGACGATCTGCCCGGGCCCTACCGCTACCACCTGCTGTGCCAGCGCGGCGCGCGGGACCGGCCCGCGGTCGCGGCGTTCACGCACTGGCTTCGCGCGGCGGCCGATGCTTTCTGAAGACAGCACGCCGGCGTTTACGTAGCATGTGCCGATGCAAGCTCCCCACGACCCCTCGCTGAGCCCCACCGCACTGGCCTTCCTGCAACAGGCCGGCATGCCCTACCGCCTGCACGCCCATGCCCCCGTCGTCTCCTTCGAGGACGCGCGCACGCTGCTGCCCTTCGACGCCGGCGCGATGGTCAAGTGCCTCGCGTTTCGCCTGCCCGACGGCCGCTATCTGCTGGCCGCGCTGCGCGGCCAGGACCGGGCCGACTACAAGCGCATCGCCGATGCCTTCGGCGTGCGCCGCGCCGACCTGCGGCTCGCGGCCGACGAGGAACTCGCGACCGACCTGCAGATGGTGCCGGGCGGCGTGGCGCCGCTGCCGGTGGGCGGCGCGCGCGTGATCGTCGACGAGGCGGCGGCGCGCCTGGTCACGCTCTACTGCGGCACCGGCCGCAACGACTCCACGCTCGAGATCGAAACGGCCGCGCTGCTGCGCGCCACGGGCGCAGGTGTCGCGCCGCTGGCCAAGCCCTGAGCTACGGCCTATCGCTCACACCTTGTCAGCGCAGCCAGCTGGCGGGCACGGTGATGAGCTGCGGGAACAGCACGAACAGGAACATCAGCGCGGTGAGCGACAGCAGGAAGGGCCACACGCCCTGGATCACCTGGTCGAGGCTCACGCGCGAAGTACCGGCCACCACGTTGAGCACGGTGCCCACCGGCGGCGTGAGCAGGCCGATGGCGTTGTTCATGATGAACATCACGCCGAAGTAGACGGGGTCGATGCCGGCCTTGTGGATCACGGGCATCAGGATCGGCGTCATGATCAGCACGGTGGGCATCAGGTCGAGCGCGGTGCCGACGATGATCACCAGCACCATGATCACGAACATCAGCAGGATCTTGTTGTCGACGAAGGGCTCGAGCAGCTCGCTCACCTGCGCCGGGATGTTGGCGATGGCGATGAGCCAGGCCGACACCAGCGCCGAGGCCACGAGGAACAGCACGGTGCTCGAGGTCTTGGCGGCGCTGAGCACCAGCTCGGGCAGGCGCGGCATCTCGAGCTCGCGGTAGACGAAGCGGCCCACCACGAAGGCATAGACCACCGCCACCACGGCGGCCTCGGTGGGCGTGAACACGCCGAACTTCATGCCGCCGATGATCACCAGCGGCAGCACCAGCGCCCACACGCCGTCGAGCAGCGCGCGGCCCAGGCCGCCCGCGCTGAAGCTGCGCACCGCGACGTTCTTCTCCTTCTTCGCGCACAGCCACCAGGTGGCGGTGAGCGTCAGCGCCATCATGATCCCGGGGAACAGGCCGGCGAGGAACAGCTTGGTGATCGAGATCTGCGCCACCACGCCGAACACCACGATGGCGATCGAGGGCGGGATCACCGGCGCGATGATGCCGCCGGCCGCGATCAGGCCGGCCGCGCGCGGCACGTCGTAGCCGGCCTTGCGCATCATTGGAATCAGGAGCGCCGCGACGGCGGCGGTGTCGGCCACGGCCGAGCCCGAGATGCTCGCGACCACGGTGGCCGCGATGATGGCCACGTAGCCCAGGCCGCCGCGCACATGGCCGACCAGCGCGTCGGCCACCTTGACGATGCGCGCCGACAGGCCGCCCGCGTTCATCAGCTCGCCCGCGAGCATGAAGAAGGGCACCGCCATCAGCGGGTAGTTGTTGACGCCCTCGAGCATGTTCTGCGCGAGGATCTGGGTGTCGAAGTTGCCGAGGTGCACCATTAGCGCGACGCCGCAGACGAGCAGCGCGAAGGCGATGGGCATGCCGAAGGCCATGGCCCCGAGCAGCGAGGCGATGAAGACGAAGATGGTCATGGATGTCCCGTGTTCTTTTAGTTCGCGCTCATTCGCCCGCGCTGCCGGTGTCGTTGACCAGTTCCTCGCGCGCCATGCGGCCCGTGAAGAGGCGCCACAGCGAGCCGACCAGCATCAGCGCCATGCCCACGCTGCTGACCAGCAGGCAGGCATAGACCAGCCCGATCGGCACGCCGGTGACCGGTGCGCGGTCGTCCATGCCGATCACCACCAGCTTCCAGCTGCCGTGCGCGAGCAGCAGGCAGCAGGCCAGCGCGCCGAGATCGGCCACGCCGCGGCAGAAACGCTGGCCGCGCTCGCCGAGCCGCGCGACGACGGTCGACATGCCCAGGTGCGCGTTGTCCTTCATCACCAGCAGCGCACCGATCAGCGTGAGCCACATGAAGACGAAGCGCGAGGCTTCCTCCGAGAACACGATGCCGGAGTTGAAGGCGTAGCGCAGCACGACGTTGCCGAACACGAGCGCGACCATCACGGCCATCATCGCGATCATCAACACGTTGGCGCCGCGCTCGAAGAGGCGGGAAAGCATGGGGAGTCTCCTGTTGTAGTTGGTTCTTGCACCCGGCCGCCTCAGCGCCCCGGGCCGGCCGGTTCGATGCGATAGAAGCGCAGGGCGTTGCCGCGCCAGACCGCGTCGCGCGCCGCGTCGTCGAGACCGTCCAGTCCCTCGGCCACCGCGCGCACCACCTCGGCCATGGACGCGCGCAGGCCCGACACCGGCAGGTTGCTCGCGAACATGCAGCGCCCGGCGCCGAAGATCTCGACCGTCTCGCGCACCACGCGCACGTTGCTGTCGGCGCTCCAGGGCGCATCGGGCAGGCCGAACTCCGAGAGCTTGACCATCACCTCGGGCAGCGCCGCGAGCGCGCGCATGCCGCGCCGCCAGTGCGCGAGGCCGGCCTCGCTGCGGTCCCAGGGCAGGCCCGCATGCTCGAGCGCCACGCGCAGGCCCGGAAAGCGCGCGATCGCCTCGGCCGCTTCCTCCAGGTGCCAGTAGGGCACGCGCACGTCCCACAGCAGGCCGTGGTCGCGCAGCAGACCCAGGCCCGCGCACCAGCGTTCGTCCTGCAGGGTGCCGGGCTCGCCGCGCACGCTGTGATCGGGGCCGCGCGAGATGCGCGGCTTGCAGCGCACGCCGCGCACCAGCGGCCATTCGGCCTGCGCGCGCATCTGCGCTTCGGCATCGCTCGCAAGGAATTCGACGTTGGCCACCACGGCATTAGGAAAGCCATGTTTCGCGTGAACCGCATGCAGCCAGCGCGTCTCGGCCAGCGACTCGGCGCGCGAGCGCTCGGCCTCCACATGCACCGTGGCCACCACCGGCAGGCCCTCGGTGGCGGCGCGGTAGTCGGCCACGCCGAAGTCGCGCCGCAGCACCGCGTAGTCGCCGAGGAAGAAGGCCTCGGCGTCGTAGCCGTCCTGCAGCCACGGGAAATGGCCCTCGCCCAGATGCCACAGGTGGTGGTGCGCGTCGACGATGGCGGCGGGAAGCACGGCGCTCACGGCTGCGCGTCCATCGCCTTGAGCACCGCGTCGCCGTTCTTCTCGACGTACATCCTGCGCGTCTCCTCGCGCACCACCTGGCGGATGCTCGCGACGTCGGGCGTCTCGTTGATCTGCATGCCCTTGGCGCGCAGCTGAGCGATGGCGTCCTTCTCGCCGTCGTTGTTGAGCTTGCGCTGGAAGTTCGCGGCCGCCGCGGCCTCCTCGAGCATCGCCTTCTGGAACTCGGGCTTGAGCGCATCGAAGCGCGCCTTGTTCATGATCACCACCAGCGGCGTATAGGCATGGCGCGTGAGCGACAGGTACTTCTGCACCTCGTACATCTTCGACGACAGCATCAGCGTGGGCGGGTTCTCCTGCCCGTCGACCGCGCCCGACTCGAGCGCGCCGAACACCTCGGCGAAGGGCATCGGCTGCGGGTTCGCGCCCAGCAGCTGGAAGGCCTTGAGGTGCGAGGGATTGGGCGTGGTGCGGATCTTCAGGCCCTTGATGTCGGCCGCGCCGTTGATCGGCCGCTTGTTGTTGCCCAGGCTGCGAAAGCCGATCTCCCAGAAGGCCAGGCCCTTGATCTGGTGCGTGCCTAGTTCGTCGAGCAGCGAGCGGCCGACCGGGCCATCGAGCGTGCGGTAGGCCTGCTGCGCATCGGCGAACTGGTAGGGCAGGTCGAGCGCATTGAGCTTGGGCGCGAGGCCGGTCACGAAGGGGTTGCCGGTGGCGCCGATGTCGATGGTGCCGCTGCGCACGCCGGTCACCAGCGTCACGTCGTTGCCGAGCTGGCTGTTGGCGAAGACCTGGATCTCCACCGCGCCGCCGGTGCGCTCCTTCACGCGCTTCGCGAACTCGAGCGCGGCCTTGTGCTGCGAATCGCTCTCGGGCACGGTGTGGCTGAAGCGCAGCTTGACCGGCGCCTGCGCCGCGGCGCCGCCGGCGCCGAGGCCGAGCAGCGCGGCCAGCAGCACGCCGGCCAGGGACCTGAAATTCCTGTGCATGGTTGTCGTCTCCTGTCGTTGAAATTCGGGGAAGGCGCGCGCCTTCCGGGGGCCGCCGCTCAGACCGTGACCTTGGCTTCCTTGACCACCTTGGCCCACTTGTCCTTCTCGGTGCCGATGAACTCGGCGAACTTCGCGGCGCTACCGCCGCCGTCCTCGGCGCCGTAGCTCGCGAGCTTCTCCGCCACGTCGGGCATGGCGAGCACGCGGTTGAAGTCCTCGTTCATGCGCTGGACCATCGCGGCATTCATCTGCGCCGGTCCGACCAGGCCGTACCAGGTGCTGGCGTCGAAGCCCGGGTAGCCGAGCTCGGCCACGGTGGGCACCTCGGGATGCGCCTTCGAGCGCCGCGGCCGCGTCTGCGCGATCGCCACCAGCTTGCCGCTGGCCACGTGCGGCGTGGCCGAGGTCATGGTCTCGAAGCTGTAGTCGATCTGGCCGCCGATCAGGTCGGTGAGCATCGGGCCCGAGCCGCGGTAGGGCACGTGCAGCGCATCGACGCCCGCGCGCAGCTTGAAGAGTTCGATCGCCAGGTGCTGCGAGGCGCCCGCGCCCGAGGAGCCGAAGGTCACGGTGCCCGGCTTGTCGCGGCACAGCGCCACCAGGTCCTTGACCGTGCGCGCGGGCTTCGAGGGGTTGCAGATCAGCAGGTTCGGCGTGACGCCCACCAGCACCAGCGGCGTGAAGTCGCGCTCCACCACATAGCCCAGCGTGGGATAGAGCGCGGGCGCGATCGCATGGTTGCTGATGTTGGTCATCAGCAGCGTGGTGCCGTTGTTCGGCTGCTTGGCGACGTACTCGGCGGCGATCACGCCGCCCGCGCCGGCCTTGTTCTCGACCGTGACCGGCACGCCCCACAGGGTGGCGAGCTTCTGCGCCATCACGCGCGCCATCACGTCGGTGCCGCCGCCGGGCGGAAAGCCGACGACGATGCGCACGGGCGTGGTGGGCAGCGGCGCGGTCTGCGCGCGCACGGTGGCGAAAGGCAGGGCCGCGCCGGCGGCCAGTGTCGATGCGATGAAGCGGCGGCGTTGCATGGCGTTGTCTCCTTGTGTTCTTTTCGGGCTTACATCGACTCGGCCAGCAGGGCCTGGTAGTCGGCCACGCTGGCTTCGCGCGGATTGGTCTTGTGGCAGTGGTCCTTGAGCGCGCCTTCGATCACGCGCGGGAACAGGTCGGGCGAGACGTCGAGCGCGGCCAGGCCCGTGGGCAGACCGAGGCGCGCGCTCATGGCCGCGACGGCCGGCGCCACCTCGTCGCCGCTGCCCAGCCCCATGGCCTGCGCCATGCGCGCGAGGCGCTCGTCCTTGCGCATCGACTCGGCCTGCGCGTTGAAGCGGATCACGGCCGGCAGCAGGATCGCGTTGAGCGTGCCGTGGTGCAGGCGCGGCGCGATGCCGCCGAGCGAATGGCTCAGGCTGTGCACGCAGCCCAGGCCCTTCTGGAACGCGAGCGCGCCCTGCATCGAGGCGCTCATCATGTTCAGGCGCGCCTCGCGGTCGCCGGGCGTGGCGGTGGCGCGTTCGATGTGGCGCCAGGCGCGGCGCAGGCCGTCGAGCGCGATGCCGTCGGCCGGCGGATTGAAGGCCGGCGCCATGAAGGTCTCCATGCAGTGCGCGATCGCGTCCATGCCGGTGGCGGCGGTCAGCATCGGCGGCAGGCCCAGCGTGAGTTCGGGATCGCACAGCGCGACGCGTGGCACCAGGTGCGGCGAGAGAACGCCGACCTTGCGCCCGTCGTCGAGGATCAGCACCGCGCCGCGGCCGACCTCGCTGCCGGTGCCGGCCGTGGTGGGCACGGCGATCACCGGCGCGGTGGCCGCGGTGATGCGCGCCACGCCACCCTCGATGGCCGCGAAGGACTTCAGCGGCCCCTCGTGCGTGGCGCACACGGCCACGCCCTTGGCGAGGTCGATCGGCGAGCCGCCGCCGACCGCGACGATGCCGTCGCAGCGGTGCTCGGCATAGAGCGCCACGGCCGCGCGCATCGCGCGCTCGGTGGGGTTGGAGGGCGTGCCGTCGAACACGACGAATTCGCGGCCCGCGCCGAGCTGCGCGGTCACGCGTTCGAGCACGCCCGCGGCGCGCACGCCGGCGTCGGTCACGACCAGCGGTCGCCGGATGCCGAGGCGGTCGCACTCCTGCGCCAGCAGCTGCACGGCGCCGAAATCGATCTGGATCTGGGTGATGTAGTGGATGAGCGCCATGCGCGGGTTCCTTGTCTCGGCGGTGGTCCGGGGTGCCGGTGTTTCGCTCGAAGCGGCACCGGTCGTCGTGGGCCGCGAGTCTAGGAACGGGTGCCGGGGGCGGCAACGTGGATTTACTTGAAGTCCGGGCGAGAAAAATTCACAAGCCGCAGGCCCTGCCGGGCGCGAGTTTTTCTTGAAGACCGCCCCAGTTTTTTTCGTTTGGCCGCGCGCGGGCCGCTCCCTAGACTTCGGCCCGTTCGCAACCCGCCCCCTACGAAAGAGACAAGCCGACATGACCTCGCTCATCCTGGTCGAGCGCGACGACCGCATCGCGACCGTGACCCTCAACAAGCCCGACAAGATGAACGCCATGGACCAGGTCATGTGGCAGGGCCTGGCCGATGCCTTCGCAGAGCTTTCGGCCGACGACGAGCTGCGCTGCGTGGTGCTGCGCGGCGCCGGCGGCAAGGCCTTCTCGGCCGGCGCCGACATCGAGGAGTTCCAGCGCAGCCGCGCCAACGCGGCGCAGGCCGCCGCCTATGCCGAGGTCACGCACCGCGCGATGCATGCGATCGCCACCAGCAAGCACCCCACGCTCGCGGTGATCGAGGGTGCCTGCGTGGGCGGCGGGCTCGAGATCGCCACCGTCTGCGACATGCGCATCTGCGGCAGCTCGAGCCGCTTCGGCGTGCCGGTCAACAAGCTCGGCCTGGTGATGTCGTACGGCGAGCTCGGCGGGCTGGTCGACCTGGTCGGCGGCGCGACCGCGCTCGAGATCGTGCTCGAGGGTCGCGTGTTCGATGCCAAGGAGGCCTTCGAGAAGCGCCTGGTGAACCGCGTGGTCGACGACGCCGCGGTGCTCGAACAGGGCTACGCGACCGCGCGGCGCATCGCCAACGGGGCGCCGCTGGTGGCGCGCTGGCACAAGAAGTTCGTGCGCCGGCTCGCGCAGCCCGCGCCGCTGTCGGCCGAGGAGAACGCCGAGGCCTACGCCTGCTTCGACACCGAGGACTTCCGCATCGGCTTCCAGGCCTTCCTGGCCAAGAGCAAGCCGGTCTTCACGGGCCGCTGAGCCCGCCACCCTCCTTTCAGATCCGGAGCCCCCGCGTGACCCTTCCCCTTTCCCGCATCAAGGTCCTCGACGTCAGCCAGATCATGGCCGGCCCCTTCTGCTGCATGCTGCTCGGCGACATGGGCGCGGACGTCATCAAGGTCGAGACGCCCGGCATCGGCGACCAGACCCGCCGCTCGATGGGCTTTCGCCTCAAGGGCGCCGACAGCGGCGGCTTCCTCGCGCTCAACCGCAACAAGCGCAGCATCGAGATCGACCTCAAGAACCCGGCCGGCCTCGAGGCCTTCTACGCGCTCGTGAAGGAGGCCGACGTGCTGGTCGAGAACAACCGCCCCGGCGTGGCCGCGCGGCTGAAGATCGACTACGAGACCTTGCGCCAACTCAACCCGCGGCTGGTGTACGCGAGCATCTCGGGCTTCGGCCAGACCGGCCCCTGGGCCAAGCGCCCGGGCCTGGACCTGATCGCGCAGGCCATGACCGGCGTGATGAGCGTGATGGGTCATCCGGGCGAGCCGCCGGTGAAGTCGGCGATCCCGCTGGCCGACCTGGGCGCGGGCCTGTTCGCGGCCTACGGCATCCTCAGCGCGGTGATCGGCCGCGGCCTCACGGGCGAGGGCCAGTTCGTCGACGCCTCGCTGTTCGAGACCGCGCTGGGCCTGTCGGTGTGGGAATCGGCCGAGTACTGGGGCACGGGCCAGGTGCCCACGCCGATCGGCAGCGCCAACCGCATGAGCGCGCCCTACCAGGCGGTGCGCGCCTCCGACCGCCCCTTCGTCATCGGCGCGGCCAACCCCAAGCTCTGGACCGCGCTGTGCGGCGTGATCGGGCGCGAGGACCTGGTGCGCGACGCGCGCTTCACCGACAACGTGCTGCGCATCCGCAACCGCGTGGTGCTGATCGAGGAGCTGGAGCGCGAATTCGCGCGCCGCACCGCCACCGAGTGGGTCGATGCGCTGCTGGCCGCGGGCGTGCCGGCCGCGCCGATCTACGACTACGCCGAGGCCCTGGCGAGCGAACAGGCGGTGGCGCGCAACATGGTGCTGAAGATCCAGCACCCGGTGGAGGGCGAAACACGCGCCCTGGGCTTTCCGGTCAAACTCGGCGGCACGCCGCAGCAGGTGCGGCATCCGGCACCGCTGCTGGGCCAGCACACCGAGCAGGTGCTCGGCGAGATCGGCATGACGGCCGAGGACATCGCCGCGCTGCGAAGCAACGGCGCCTTCGGCACGGCGCATGCCGCGGCCGACGCGACGGCGGACTGAGACACGCAAGAAACACAACGAGACGGAGACAAGACCATGCAGAAAAGCACCATCGACCTCTCGCGCCGCCGCTGGCTCGGCGCCATCCCCGCGCTCTCGGGTGCGCTGCTGCTCGCGCCCGGCTTCGCACGGGCGCAGGCCGGCCCCTATCCACACAAGCCGATCGAGCTGGTCGTGCCCTGGCAGGCCGGCGGCGGCGCCGACGTGGTGGGCCGGGCCTTCGGCGCGGCGGTCGCCAAGTACCTGCCGCAGCCGGTGGTCGTCATCAACAAGCCCGGCGCGAGCGGCGTGCTCGGGCTGGGCGACGTGGTCAACGCGAAACCCGACGGCTACCGCATCGTGCTGTCGTCGACCGAGCTGACCTTCCTCAACCACCTGGGCCTGGCCAAGTTCTCATACAAGGACCTGCGCCCGATCGCGCGGCTCAATGCCGACCCGGCCGCGGTGGTGGTGCGCGCCGATGCGCCCTACGCCACGCTCGAGCAGTTCCTCGAGGCCGCGCGCAAGGGCGACGCGAACATCCGCGTGGGCAACGCGGGCCATGGCTCGACCTGGCACATGGCGGCCGCCGCGCTGGCCGAGAAGACCGGCGCGAAGTTCAACCACATCCCCTATGCCGGCGGCGCGCCCGCGGTGCTGGCGCTGCTCGGCGGCCACATCGACGCGGTGACCGTGAGCACGGCCGAGGTGTCGAGCTACGTGGCCGCGGGCAAGCTCAAGGCGCTGGCAGTGATGGCCGACCGGCGCGTGGCCGACGGCTTCGAGAAGATCCCGACGCTCAAGGAACGCAACATCGACCTGTCGATCGGCATCTGGCGCGGCCTGTCGGCGCCGCGCGGCACGCCCGACGACGTGATCGCGGTGCTCAAGGGCGCGGTCGCGAAGGCCGTGAAGGAACCCGCCTGGCTCGAGGCGCTGACCAAGCTGCACTTCAGCACCGACACCTATGCCGACGATACCGCGCTCGAGGCGGTGATGGCCAGGGAGAGCGAGTTCTTCAAGGCGCTGGCGGGCAAGATCAACCTGTCGAGCTGAAGCACGGCGCACGGCCGAGAATCGCGCGATGGCTTTCGAATTCAGCGAACCCTTCGTCGACGCGCACCAGCACTTCTGGCACCTCGATGCGCATCCCTATCCCTGGCTGCAGGGCGAGACGGTGCCGAACTTCCGCTACGGCGACTACTCGGCGCTGAAGCGCAACTACCTGCCGGCCGATCTCGCGCGCGACACGCGCGGCTTCGCGCCGGCGCGCACGGTGCACATCGAGGCCGAATGGGAACGCACCGATCCGGTGGCCGAGACCCGCTGGCTCACCGGCCTCGCGGCCACCGAGGGCCGGCTCTCGGCGATCGTCGCGCATGCGGCGCTCGATCGTGGCGACGTGGCCGAGGTGCTCGCGGCGCAGGCCGCGTTCGCGCTGGTGCGCGGCATCCGCCACAAGCCGGTGACGGCCCCAACGGCCGCCGAGGCCGCGCGCGGCGTGGCGGGCTCGATGGACGATCCGCGCTGGCGCGCGGGCTATGCGCTGCTCGAAACGCACGGGCTCTCGTTCGACCTGCAGGCGCCCTGGTGGAACCTCGACCAGGCCGCACAGCTCGCGCGCGACTTTCCGCGCACGCTGCTGATCCTCAACCACAGCGGCCTGCCCGCGGACCGCAGCGCCGAGGGCCTCGCGGGCTGGCGCCGCGCGCTCGAGCGGCTGGCCGATGCGCCCAACACCGCGATCAAGATCTCGGGCCTGGGCCAACGCGGCCTGCCATGGACCGAGGAGGCCAACGTGCCGCTGATGCGCGATGCGATCGCGATCTTCGGCGCGTCGCGCTGCATGTTCGCGAGCAACTTCCCGGTCGACAGCCTCGTGGCCAGCTACGAGACGATCCTGCGCGGCTTTCTCGCGGCCATCGCTGGGCATTCCGACACGGAACGCCGGCAGCTGCTGCACGACAACGCCGTGCGGCTCTACAGGCTCTGAGCGGCCGCCTCGTCTTTCGCGCGCTCTTCGTGCACCCATGACACGAAGGCCGCGATGCGCGCATCGGCGGCGCGGTCCTGCGGGTAGACCATGAAGTAGGAGAACTCCACCGGCAGCGTGACGTCGAAGGGCCGCACCAGCAGACCGTCGGCCAGGTCCTTCATCACCCAATTCTTCTTCACCAGCGCCACGCCGAGCCCGTCGACCGCGGCGGCGATCACCAGGTGGCTGGGCCAGAACGAGGGGCCGCGCGTCACGTCCACGTCGCTCACGCCCGCGTGCTCGAGCCACATGCCCCAGTCGGGGTTGCTCACGTCGCTGTAGGTGCTGTTGTCGTGCAGCAGCACGTGGTGCTTGAGGTCGGCCGGCGTGCGCAGCGGATGGTCGCCCTGCATCAGCGCCGGGCTGCAGACCGGGAACACCTCGACCGGCAGGCACAGCTCGGAGTGCAGGCCCGGGTAGATGCCGCGGCCGTAGCGCACCGCCATGTCGAAGTCCTCGCGCGTGAAGTCGACCATGTGCTTGGAGGTCGAGATCTCGAGGTCGATGTCGGGGTAGGCCTGCATGAAGCGGCGCATGCGCGGGATCAGCCACTTGACCGCGAAGGTCGGCGGCAGGTTGATCTTGAGCGAGGGCGTGCCCTGCGACTGGCGCAGCTGCTGCGTCGCATACATCACCTGCTTGAAGGCTTCCTGGATGCCCGGCAGGTAGGCCTTGCCGGCGGCGGTGAGCGCGAGCGACTTGGTGTCGCGCACGAACAGCGCGATGCCGAGGTTCTCCTCGAGCGTCTTGATCTGGTGGCTCACGGCCGAGGGCGTGACGAAGAGCTCGTCGGCCGCGCGCGTGAAGCTCAGGTGCCGCGCCGCGACCTCGAAGGCACGCAGCGGATTGAGCGGGGGAATGGGGCGCGACATGG
Organism: Variovorax sp. GW821-FHT10D07; assembly: GCF_059415325.1. Classification (NCBI taxonomy): domain Bacteria; kingdom Pseudomonadati; phylum Pseudomonadota; class Betaproteobacteria; order Burkholderiales; family Comamonadaceae; genus Variovorax; species Variovorax sp. GW821-FHT10D07. The sequence continues at coordinate 101,965 of NZ_JBWKMZ010000007.1, forward strand.
TGGACGTATTCCTTCGGGAGCGGGCACGGAGCGGAGGCGCGGGCCTTCAATATTTTCTACGCAATGCTTCGAGAAAAACTCGTTTGCCGCGCCGCGCCGCGATTCCTAGACTGCCCTTCGCACCGACGCACGGCCAGTCGGGACAACGTCAATTGACGCTCAACGCTTTCGGACCAACCTTCATGAACCCAGAACTGCGCGCAGGCGCCCTCACCCGCCGCGAACTCGTGATCGACCGCCCGCGCACCGTCGACTTCCTCGGCGAGGACCTGCGCATCTATGCCACGCCCGAGCTCGTGCGCGACGTCGAGCAGACCTGCCTCGACTTCCTGCTCGACCACGTGGGCGCGGGCGAATCCTCGGTCGGCACCGCGATCGCGCTGAAGCACGTGGGCGCCACGCTGCTGGGCCAGCCGGTGCGCATCGAGGCGCGCGTGCGCGCGGTCGACGGCCGCGGCGTGGACTTCGAGTTCACGGTGCACGAAGGCGACAAGGAAGTCGCGAGCGGCACGCACAGCCGCTTCGTCGTCGACGTCGCGCGGCTGCGCGCCAAGGTGCATGCGGCCGTCGCCCAGAGCACGAACGCCTCGTGAGTTCCTGATCTTCCGCGGGCCCCGGCCTGCGACTCCCCGTGCCGGACAGCGGCGCGCCAGCACTTTCGGTGCGGGCGTGCGGCCGTTCCTCACCCGTGCGGCGAAAGCCGAATCCGCAACCTGGTTGCATCTTCAAAAAGAAACGAGACAGACCGATGTTCAAGACCCTCGCCTCCGCCCTCTTCGCACTGGCCACCGCCTGTGCCTCGCTCGCCTTCAGCGCCTCGGCCGGCGCGCAGGACCTGACCGGCAAGGTCACGCGCACGCCCACCGGCTACCTGATGGTGCTGCGCAACGGCGACGACGTGCTCGCGCACCTCGAGCGCCTCGCCGTGGTCGAGCAGATACCGAGCGCCAGCATCGTGGGCATCGGCTTCATGCGCGAGGCCACCTTCGGCTTCTACGACTTCGCGAAGAAGGTCTTCAACCCGAAGACCTTCAAGGACGTGGAACTCGCCAACCTCACGGGCTCGATCGCCTGGAAGGAAGGCAAGCCCTCGATCCATGCCCACGGCATCGTGACCGACGGCAGCTTCATCGGCGCGGGCGGCCACCTGCTGGGGCTGACGGTGGGCACGGGCTCGTGCGAGATCACGGTGATCCTGCACCCGCAGCGGCTCGAGCGCTTCGTCGATCCTGCCATCGGGGCGAATGTGCTGGGGCTGCATCCGGGCGCGAAGTAAACGGCATGCGGACGTGAAAGGGGCGGGGCTGGCGCGGGCCGGTGACACGGCGCTGTAACACGGCTTGCATGTTGGCTTCGTATCTTCCGGGGACCCACGACAACAACCCACAACAGAGGGATCCCCATGCACGCCACTCCCACGACGCCGCGCGCGCGGCTCGACGCACGCCGCCTGCGCTGGCTCGCCGCCTTCGCCGCGCTCGCATCATTCGCCGCCCTGCAGGCATGCAACGGCGGCGGCTCCTCGAGCAGCTTCGTTCCGGTGGCCGGTGCGCCCGCGGCGCCGCCGGCTTCCGCGCCGCCGCCCGCGCCCGACGCGGCCACGGCCGACGCCAACCTGCAGGCCGCCTGGGTCGAGATCGGCGACGGCAACGCGGCCTTCGCGCGCGTCATCACCAGCTACGCCGCGCCCGCCGCCGACACGGCGGCCGATGCGAACGCCACCTGCCCGCAGATCACGGTCGACGGCAAGGCCAGCCGCATGAGCCTGCGCATCGGCGCGGGCTCGATGCCGCTGCGCACCACGGCCAGCGATCCCGCCGACTCGAAGCCTTCGGAATTTCCGGTGTCGACCTGCGAGGCGACCCTGCCCGCGGGAGCGAAGCAGGTCGCCGTCGGCAGCCGCGCGCTGCCGCTGCCCAAGGCCGAGCCGCAGCGCATCCTGGTGCTGGCCGACACCGGCTGCCGCCTGAAGAAGGCCGACAACGCCTACCAGCCCTGCAACGACAGCAGCGTGTGGCCGTTCGCGCCACTGGCCGCCACCGCCGCCGGCTTCGATCCCGACCTGGTGCTGCACATCGGCGACTACCACTACCGCGAGAACGCCTGCCCGGCCGACGTGGCCGGCTGCAAGGGCAGCCCCTGGGGCTATGGCTGGGACACCTGGCAGGCCGACTTCTTCAGGCCCGCCGCGCCGCTGCTCGCGAAAGCCCCCTGGGTGCTGGTGCGCGGCAACCACGAGGAGTGCGCGCGCGGCGGCCAGGGCTGGTACCGCTTCCTCGACACGCGCGCCTACGCCGACAAACGCTCGTGCAACGACCCGGCCAACGACAGCACGGGCAACTATGCCGAGCCCTATGCCGTCTCGCTGGGCGGCGGCTCGCAGGTCATCGTGTTCGACTCGGCCAAGGCCGGCAAGGCGGCGCTGAAGACCGACGACCCGCAGTTCATCGCCTACCAGAAGCAGTTCCAGGCCGTGGCGGCGCTGGCGGCGAAGCCGGGCATGAGCACCACCATCTTCACCAACCATCACCCGATCCTGGCCTTCGCGCCGGTGGCGGGCGCGACGCCCGCGCCGGGCAACCTCGCGCTGCAGTCCGTGATGAACAACCTCTATGCGAAGGCCTACTACCCGAGCGGCGTGCACATCGCGCTGCACGGCCACGTGCATGACTTCCAGGCGCTGAACTTCGCCACCGACCATCCGGCCACCGTGGTGACGGGCAACGGCGGCGACAACCTGGATGTGGCGCTGCCCGACCCGCTGCCCGCCGGTACTACCCCCGCGCCGGGCGTGACGATCGACCGCATCACGCACCACAACACCTTCGGCTTCATGCTGATGGAGCGCAAGAAGTCGCCCGACGTGGGCTGGACCTTCAAGGCCTACACCGTGGCCGGCAAGCTGCTCGCCACCTGCGGGCAGACCGGTCGGGCGCTGAGCTGCGACAAGACCGGCTTCCTGACGCCGTGACGCGGCGCTCGACGCGCTTCCCCCCGCTCGCGGGCGCCGCGCTCGCCCTGGGCGCGGCCTGCCTTGGATGGATCGTGGGGGCCGCGGGCGCCGCCCCCGGATCGATGCAGGTCATCGGCCCGGGCGGCCCCGCGAGCCAGGTGATCGAGCACATCGGCGCCACGCCGAAGCTCGCCGCGCGCGTCGACCCCACGGCGTCCGTGTTCCGGCCCGATCCCGCGCTGGCGGCCCTGGGCAAGCGCCTCTTCTTCGACACTCGGCTGTCGCAGCCGCAAGGGCTGTCGTGCGCCGGTTGCCACGACCCGCTGCGCGCCTTCACGTCGACGCTGAATGCGCCATCGCTCGCGGGGCCGCGCACGCCGCAGGGCAGCCGCGCGGGCCGCTTCAGCGCGCGCACCGCGCCCTCGCTGCTGTACGTGCGCTACGTGCCGCGGCGCCACTTCTACCAGGACGACGACGCGCCCTACGCATCGCCGTTCGGCGGCCTGTTCGCCGACGGCCGCGCCGACACGCTGGCCGAGCAGGTCCGCGGCCCGCTGTTCGATCCCGACGAGATGAACAACGCCTCGCCGCGCAGCCTGCTGCGCAAGGTACGCGCCACCGAGCTCGCGCCGGCGCTGTCGCAAGCGCTGGGACCCGAGGTGCTGCGCGATCCGCAGCGCATGGTCCAGGGCATCGGCCTGGCGCTGCAGGCCTACCTCCAGAGCGACGAGATGGCGCCCTTCAGCTCGCGCTTCGACGACTACCTGCGCCAACGCACGCCGCTGACGCCGCAGGAGATGCGCGGCCTGGCGCTGTTCAAGAATCCGGACAAGGGCAACTGCATGTCCTGCCATACGCTCTCGGACACCGCGAGCCGGCCCGAGCGCTCGCTGTTCACCGACTTCGGCTACGACGCGATCGCCGTGCCGCGCAACCTGGCGTTGCCCGCGAACCGCGATGCGCGCCACTTCGACAACGGGCTCTGCCGCACCGCCTCGCAATTGCGCTGGCCCGATCCCGGCCAGTGGTGCGGCTACTTCCGCACCCCGGGCCTGCGCAACGTCGCGGTGCGCCAGAGCTTCATGCACAACGGCACCTTCGCCACGCTGCGCGAGGCGGTGGCCTTCTACGCCACGCGTTCGACCGATCCGGCCAAGTGGTACCACGGCCACGCCACCTTCGACGACGTGCCCGCCGCGCATCGCGCGAACATCAACGTGAACTCGACGCCGATGAACCGCCGCGCGGGCAGCACGCCAGGGCTGAGCGACGAGGAGATCGACGCGATCAGCGCCTTCCTCGGCACGCTGACCGATGCGCGCTACGAGGCGGCCATGCGCGCGCCCGGCGTTGCCGCGGTGGCGAACGCGCGCGCGACCCGGTAGCGCCGACGGCGGCTGTCGACCACGCGCACACCGGGCGCGCCGGTGTCGTTCCCGCACACACGGCGGGCGAGGCGACGACACACCGGATTCGCACGCGCGACGGCGCTGCTTCAGAGGGAAAACGGGGTGCGGGCACTGCGTGCGGGGCGCGGACGGCGACCGGGGCATGGCGATTGCAGAACGACTGGCTCTCAACATCACCTGGAGCCTCGAACATGCAAGAACCTCTATGGGACCAGTTCCTGACCGCGCGCGACAAGGCGGTCTTCGCCACCTCCGGCTTCGGCGCCAGGGGCGGCTTCGGCAAGCGGCCGGCGCTGCTGGTCATCGACGTGAGCTATGCCTTCTGCGATGAGAAGCCGGTGCCGATCCTCGAATCGATACGCAACTGGCACACCTCCTGCGGCGAGGACGCCTGGCTCGCGATCCCGCACATCCGCGCCCTGATCGACAAGAGCCGCGAACGCGGTGTGCCGGTGATCTACACCACCGGCGTGCGCCGCGCCGACAGCTGGGATGGCGGCAGCTGGCGCTGGAAGGATGCGCGCCTGAGCGACGACGGCGAGCAGATCGCGAAGTCCTCGCGCGGCGCGAACGAGATCGTCGCCGAGATCGCGCCGGGGCCGCGCGACCTCGTGGTCCTCAAGCAGAAGCCCTCGGGCTTCTTCGGCACCAACCTCGCGAGCTATCTCACCTTGCTGGGCTGCGACAGCGTGATCGTGACCGGCACCACCACCTCGGGCTGCGTGCGCGCGACGGTGATCGACGCCTTCAGCCTCAACTACCGCGTGGCGGTGGCGGAGGACGGCTGCTTCGACCGCGCGCAGGCCAGCCACGCGATCAACCTGTGCGACATGCACGCGAAGTACGCGGACGTGGTGAAGACCGCGGAGCTGCTCGACTATCTCGGCACCTTGCCCGCCGGCCAGTTCGAACTGCCCGACGGGCAGCCCGCGATGGCCTGATGGTTCCGGGTGTCCGGCTGTACGCGCGCGCGACAGCCGAGACGCCCGATCTGTCTGCGCGGCAGACAGACCCGGCGGCTACCGGGCGCCGCGCGGCCTTGGTTCCGCTGGCACGGAACCTGCCCCTTGGCATCACCACCCGCCCCGCGAGGCACGGCCGCCGAGCCGATGCCAGCGGGGTCGCATCGAATCGTAGAGGAGCACATATGAGATCGAGAACTCGCGCTTTCGCGTCGCGGCTGTTGGCCGCATCCCTGTTCGCGGCGGGCCTGCTGCCGCTGTCGGCGCTGGCCGAGAAGGTCCTGCGCGTCGGCATGACCGTGGCCGACATCCCGCTGACCACTGGACAGCCGAGTCAGGGCACCGAGGGGCTGCGCTTCATGGGCGGCACGGTCTACGACTCGCTCGTGAACTGGGACCTGTCGAGCGCGGACAAGACGGCGGTGCTGCGGCCCGCGCTGGCCGAGAGCTGGTCGGTCTCGGCCACCGACAAGACGCTGTGGACCTTCAAGCTGCGCCGCGGCGTGAAGTTCCACGACGGTTCCGAGTTCAACGCCGACGCCGTGGTCTGGAACCTCGAGAAGCTGATGAAGCGCGACGCGCCGCAGTTCGACCAGGCCCAATCGACCCAGGGCTCGCAGTACTACAGCGCGATCAGCGGCTGGGCCAAGGTCGACGACCACACGGTGCAGATCCGCACCGCCAAGCCCGATGCGGTGCTGCCCTACAACCTGGTCAACATCTTCTTCTCGAGCCCGAAGCGCTGGGCCGAGGTGGGCAAGGACTGGAACAAGTTCGCCGCCCAGCCCTCGGGCACCGGCCCGTGGATCTTGCAGAAGCTGGTGCCGCGCGAGCGCGCCGAGCTGGTCCGCAACGCGCAGTACTGGGACGCGGCGCGGGTGCCGAAATCCGACCGCCTGGTGCTGCTGCCGATGCCCGATCCGAACACGCGCGTGGCCGCGCTGCTGTCGCGCCAGGTCGACTGGGTGGAAGCGCCGCCGCCCGACGCGGTGCCGCGGCTGCGGCAGGCCGGCATGCAGATCGTGACCAACAAGTACCCGCATGTCTGGGCCTACCAGATCAGCCTGCTCGACGACTCGCCGCTGAAGGACGTGCGCGTGCGCAAGGCCGCCAACCTCGCAATCGATCGCGAGGGCATGGTGAAGCTGCTGGGCGGGCTCGCGCTACCGGCCAAGGGCATGGTCACGCCGGGCCATCCGTGGTTCGGCAGCCCGGCCTTCGACATCAAGTACGACCCGGCCGCCGCCACCAGGCTGCTGGCCGAGGCGGGCTACAGCAAGAGCAACCCGGCGCGCATCAAGATCGTGATCGCGCCCTCGGGCTCGGGCCAGATGCAGCCGCTGTCGATGAACGAGCTGATCAAGGAGAACTACAAGCAGGTCGGCATCGACCTCGAGTTCGAGGTGATGGACTGGGAAGCGCTGCGCGCGCGCCGCCGCGCCGGCGCCTGGGCGCCCGAGAACAAGGGCCGCCATGGCGTCAACAACAGCTGGGGCTTCTGGGACCCGGACATCGCGCTGATCAAGACCGCGGCCTCGTTCGAGCCGGTGCCCACGGGCTACAACTGGGGTCGTTTCAACGACCCGAAGGCCGACGAGCTGGTGACGCGCGCGCGCACCACCTTCGATCCGAAGGAGCAGGACCGCATCCTGGCCGAGCTGCATGCGCGCATCGTCGACCAGGCGATGTGGATCTGGGTCGTGCACGACGTGAACCCGCGCGCGCTGTCGCCGCGCGTCAAGGGCTTCGTGCAGGCGCAGAGCTGGATCCAGGACCTGACGCCGGTCGTGGTGGACTGAGCGCCGGGCACCGCCATGTTCGTCTACTTCCTGCGCCGCCTGCTCTACACCGTGCCGATCGCGATCGGCGTGTCGCTGTTCTGCTTCGCGCTGATCCACCTGGCACCGGGCGATCCGCTGAGCGCGGTGCTGCCCGAGAGCGCCAGTCCGCAACTGGTGGCCGAGGTGCGCGCCGCCTACGGCTTCGACCGCTCGCTGCCCGAGCAATACCTCAAATGGCTGGGCCACGTGCTCACCGGCGACTTCGGCCAGTCGACGGTGACGCGCCGCCCGGTGCTCGACGAGGTGGCGCCCGCGGTGGTCAACACCTTCGCGCTCGCCGCGGCCGCCACGCTGCTGGGCATGTCGGCGGGCCTGCTGCTCGGGCTGGTGGCGGGCTTTCGCAGCGGCAGCACGCTCGACCGCGCGGTGACCACGGTGGCGGTCACCGGCGTGAGCATTCCGCACTACTGGCTCGGCATGGTGCTGGTGGTGGTGTTCTCGGTCAACCTGGGCCTGCTGCCCGCGATGGGCATGGGCTCGCAGGGCGCCGACACCACCTTCTCGCTGAGCGCCGACAGCCTGCGCGCGCTGGTGCTGCCCGCGATCGCGATGGCGGTGATCCCGGCCGGCATCGTGGCGCGCACGGTGCGCAGCACGGTCGCCGAGGTGCGCAAGCGCGAGTTCGTGCAGACGCTCCATGCCAAGGGGCTGCCGCCCTTCGGCGTGTTCATGCACATCGTGAAGAACGCGGCACCCACGGTGCTGGCCATTGCCGGCCTGCAGCTCGCGCAGCTGCTCGGCGGCTCGATCCTGGTGGAGACGGTGTTCTCGTGGCCAGGCACCGGCTTCCTGCTCAACACCGCCATCTTCACGCGCGACCTGCCGGTGCTGCAGGGAACCATCCTCGTGCTGTCGATGTTCTTCGTCTTCATCAACCTCGCCGTGGACCTGGTCCAGACGATGTTCGATCCGCGCATCAAGCGCAGCTGAGTCATGAACCGGATTCTTCCTCTTCGTCCCGCGGCCGTGCCATCGGCATCTGCCGTGCCCGCTCCCGCAGCCGCATCGCGGCGCCCGGTCTCGCGCAGCTTCTGGCAGCAGGTGGCGCGCCGGCTCGCGCGCGATCCGCTCACGCTGACCTGCCTGGCCGTGCTGCTGCTGGTGATCGCGCTGGCCGTGTTCGCGCCTTGGGTGGCGCCGCACGACCCCTTCGCCACCAGCATGACGCGGCGGCTGCTGCCGCCGGGCGACGCCAGCCACTGGCTCGGCACCGACGAGCTCGGCCGCGACCTGCTCTCGCGCCTGCTGCACGGCGGGCGCAACTCGCTGTTCATGGGCTTCATGCCGGTGCTGTTCGCCACGGCGATCGGCGCCACGCTCGGCATCGTCGCGGGCTACGCGGGCGGCGCGCTCAACATGGCGATCATGCGCGTCGTCGACGTGTTCTACGCCTTTCCCTCGGTGCTGCTGGCGGTCGCGATCTCGGGCGTGCTCGGCGCGGGCATGCTCAACAGCCTGGTGTCGCTCACGCTGATCTTCGTGCCTCCGATCGCGCGCGTAGCCGAGAGCGTGACCACCCAGGTGCGCTCGCAGGACTACGTGGACGCGGCGCGCGCCACCGGCGCCTCGGCGTTGCGCATCGTGCTCGGCCATGTGCTGAGCAACGTGCTCGGGCCGATTCTGATCTATGCCTCGAGCCTGGTCAGCGTGTCGATCGTGATCGCTTCCGGCCTGAGCTTCCTGGGCCTGGGCGTGGTGCCGCCCGAAGCCGAGTGGGGGCTGATGCTCAACACGCTGCGCCAGTCGATCTACGTCGCGCCGCTCAACGCCATCCTGCCGGGCGTGATGATCTTCCTGACCTCGATCTGTTCCAACCTCATCAGCGACGGCCTTCGCGCGGCCATGGACGTGCACGCATGAACTCCCTCCCGCACCCCACCCCCGTGCCCACCGATGCGCCACCCGAAGTGCCACCCGAGGCCGCGCCGCGCCCAGTCATCCTGCGCGTCGCGGGGCTGCGCAAGCATTTCCCGCTCAAGTCCGGCCTGCTCGGGCGCGTCACCGCCCACGTCAAGGCGGTGGACGGCATCGGCTTCGAGGTCCACGACGGCGAGACGCTCGGCATCGTCGGCGAATCGGGCTGCGGCAAGTCCACCTCGGCACGGCTGCTGATGCGTCTGATCGAACCCGACGAAGGCGTGGTCGAGGTCGACGGCCACGTGGCCGGCCACGCCACCAGCGCGGCCACGCGCGCGATGCGCAAGAAGATGCAGATGGTGTTCCAGGACAGCCATGCCTCGCTGAACCCGCGGCTGACCATCGAGGACTCGGTGATGTTCGGCCTCAAGGCCGCCGGCACGCCCACCGCCATGGCGCGCGAACGCGCGCGCGAGACGCTCGGACTGGTCGGCCTCGCGCCCGACCTGTTCGCGCAGCGCTATCCGCACGAACTCTCGGGCGGCCAGCGCCAGCGCGTGAACATCGCGCGCGCGCTGGCATTGGGTCCGCGCGTGCTGATCCTCGACGAGGCCGTCTCGGCGCTCGACAAGTCGGTGGAGGCCCAGGTGCTCAACCTGCTGCAGGAGCTCCAGCGCCGGCTGCGCCTGACCTATCTCTTCATCTCGCACGACCTCAACGTGGTGCGCCACGTCAGCGACCGCGTGATGGTGATGTACCTCGGCAAGGTGATCGAGGTGGCGCCGGCCGGGCGGCTCTACGAGGCGCCACTGCATCCGTACACCCAGGGCCTGCTGGCTTCACGCCTCTCGATGGACCCGCGCCGGCGCATCGAGAAGGCGCCGCTCGCGGGCGATCCGCCAAACCCGGTCGACCCGCCCTCGGGCTGCCGCTTCCGCACCCGCTGCGCGATCGCCGAGCCCGTGTGCGCGGCGGCCGAACCGCCGCTCGCCAGCGCCGAGGCGGGCCACGTGGTCGCCTGCCACGCCTGCACGGCGGGCTCGGGCCACAGCCTCGCCGGCCCTTCGAATCCGAATCGATCGTGAGCAGGACCATGCCCTCCCACTCCTCCCCCCTCCCCTCCGCGCCCGCACCCTCGGCCGACGCGCCGCTGGTCCAGGTACGCGACCTCACGGTGCGCTTCGTCTCGCGCGACCTCGACATCCCGGTGGTCGGCGGCGTCAGCTTCGACGTGCACCGCGGCCAGGTGCTCTGCCTGCTCGGCGAATCGGGTTCGGGCAAGAGCGTGACCCTGCGCGCGCTGATGCGGCTGTTCCCGCCGACCGCGCGCATCGGTGGCGAAATTCTGATCGACGGCATCCGCATCCTCGACCTGCCGGCCTCGCGGCTGCGCAGCGTGCGCGGCGGACTGGTATCGATGGTGTTCCAGGAACCGATGACGGCCTTCGACCCGGTGTTCCGCATCGGCCGCCAGATCGCCGAGACCGTGGCCTGCCACGACGGCGTCTCGGTGAAGGACGGCCATCGGCGCGCGCTGGAGCTGTTCGAGCTGGTGCAGATCCCCTCCGCGCAGCGGCGCCTCGAGGCCTACCCGCACGAGCTGTCGGGCGGGCTGCGCCAGCGCGCCATGATCGCGCTGGCGCTGGCCTGCCGCCCGCGGCTGCTGCTGGCCGACGAACCGACCACCGCGCTCGACGCCACGGTACAGATCCAGATCCTGCTGCTGCTGCGCCAGCTGCAGCAGGAGCTCGGCATGGCCACCATCTTCGTCACCCACGACCTCGGGGTGGCCTGCGAAGTCGCCGACCGCATCGCCGTGATGTATGCGGGGCGCTTCGTCGAATCGGGCCCGGTGGCCGAGGTCATGGATGCGCCGCGCCATCCCTACACCCAGGGCCTGCTGCGCGCGACGGTGCATGGCGGCACCGATGGCCGCCCGCTCGATTCGATTCCCGGCTCGGTGCCCGACCTCAACGACCTGCCGCCCGGTTGCGCCTTCGCGCCGCGCTGCGCCCGGGTGCAGCCGCGCTGCGCGATGGGCGTGCCGCCGAACCTCGAGGTGGGACGCGCGCATCTCGCGCGCTGCGTGCGGCTCGCGGCCTGAGGCGCTGTGGGCGCTGTGGGCGCATGCGTGCAAAACTTGGCGGACCGAGGTGGCGGTTGCATTACATATGTGATACAGTCTCAGCCATGAAATCATGCACCTTGCCTGCCGTTCGCGTGGAGCCGGAACTGCGTGCTGAGCTCGAAGCGGTCCTGGGCGCGGAGGAAACCATCAGCACCTTCGTGGCCGATGCGGTGCGCCGCGCCGTCGACTTCCGCCGTGTCCAGACGGAGTTCTACGCGCGCGGGGAGGCCGCTTGGCAAGAATATCTACGAACTGGTGTTTCGCACCCTGTGGCCGAAGTGTTCGATCGCATGCAGGCACGCATTGATGCGCGACGTCGCGAGCTGCAAAGCCCCAACACGTGAGCGAGTTATTTGGGGTCGAGATGACCCCGCAGGCCGAGGATGACCTCGAGCGCTTGTTTGAATTCCTCGTCGCAAGGTCGGAGACCTTGGAAGAACTGGACCATGCGCAGCGTGTACTGGACCAGCTTCGCGCCAGTATCGAGACGCGACTGGCCGAGAATCCTTGGGCTTATCGGAAGGCGGGGGACGGCAGGCGTACAACGCGCCGGGAGTTGGTCGTCGGCCTGGGATCCGCAGGCTATGTGGCCCTCTACGAAATCCTTCCCGGGCAGCAAATCAAGGTGTTGGCCGTTCGTCATCAGCGCGAAGAGGACTACCACTGAGACGATGCGGCTGCAGGTCCGCGGCTCGGGCTTGCGGACGGAGTCACCGCTCGGGTGAAGTGAGACGAGCGTCAATGACCCGCCGAGTGGGCGGGAAGCCTCATCAAGCCGGGCTGTTCGCGCCGACCGCGTGCTCGGTCACCGCATCGGTGTCGAAACGCGGCGCCTGCCCGGACGCGCCGCCCTCGGCCTGAAGCGCCAGATCGAAGGCATGAACCCGGTGGTTCGGTGCCCGGTTGATCATCAGCCGCATGACATCGGCTCGCGCATAGTGGCCCGCGGGATCGGCGGCCGCCTTGGCCACCGCGATCTCGCCCAGGTCGATCTCGGCGCAGATGACGCCCTCCCAGGTGTCAGGCATGCGTTCGGACAGCGGGTTGCCATGCGGCCCGTAGATGATGGAGTGCCCGCCGCCGACCGTGAACAGCGCATGCTTGGCCGGCGTATCGCAGATCTGCGACACCATCGACGCCGAGGTCACGGCCGAGGGGGCCAGCACGAAGCAGCCGCCCTCCAGCGCATAGGTCTGCGTCGCCGCGAGGCTGACCTCCGCGCCCAGCGCGTAGGCGTTCTCCTTGTAGAGGCTGAAGCCGGGCCAGGCGGCGATGTGCAGCTGCTCGTTCTGGCTGTACATCGCAAACTTCGTGAGCGGCTGCAGATGCTCCCAGCAGGAGAGCGCGCCGATGCGGCCCAGCGGCGTGTCGCTCACCACGAGGTCGCTGCCATCGCCTTCGCCGAAGACGGTGCGCTCCATGTGCGTCGGCTTGAGCTTGCGCCGGCGCGAAACGGTCTCTCCCCGGTCGTCGATGATCCAGTTGCCGACGTACAGGCTCGCGCCCAGCCGTTCGACGACACCGAGCGACACGAAGATGCCGAACTGCTTCGCGGCCGCGGCGATGCGTCGCGCGCCCTCGCTGTCGTAGCTGAAGGCGTTCTCGAAGAAGCGCCGCACCCATCCCTTGCCGAAGCCCCAGGCCGGCGCGTCGAGCCACACCCACCAGGGATAGCCCGGGATCCAGTCCTCCGGAAAGGCCACGATGGCGGCGCCCTTGCCGGCCGCCTCCTCGATGTAGCGCACGGTGAGATCGATGGCGGCGTCGTGGTCGCAGAAGCCCGGCGCGGCCTGTACCACGGCCGCGAGGAACTTGGGAGGGAAAAGGGGCGACGGCGCGCCGGTGGATGCATTCATGGACGAAGCGCTCCTCGAAGGATGAGTGAATGAGGGGATGGGTGGGAGAAGACTCAGGCGCGCGCGGAGGCACCGACGCTCGCCGGCTGCGGCACCGGCTCGGCCACGGCCTCGCGGGTCAGCCCGAACAGGCCGTCGATGCGCTGGCGCTCGGCCGCGCCGTGGGGTCGCAGCCATGCGAAGCCGGCGTAGATGGCCAGGTTCACGGCCAGCGCGATCACGCCCGAGGTCAGGCCCCAGGCGGCCTCGAGCTGCCGTGCGAAGAAGCTCTCGAGCACGATGACGAGCGCGAAGCCCACGACCATGCCCGCGATCGCCCCTTCCTTGGTGCCGCGCTTCCAGAAGATGCCCAGGAACTGCGGCACAGCGAGCTGGATGACGCCCTGGTAGGCCAGCACCGCGAGCGTGAACAGCGCCGGCAGCTTGAGACAGGCGACCCAGGCGGCCAGGGCCGTGAGGACCACCATGCCGATCTTCGACACCGTAACCAGCTGCCGCTGGCTCAGCGTGGCGTAGTTCCCGACCAGGTCGTTGGCGATCTGCGCGCCCGTTGCCTGGATGCTGCCGTCGGTGTGGCCGATCGATGCGGCCAGCAACACCACGCCGGCCAGCCCGAGCAGCAGCAGGCCACCCGCTTCCTGGCTCACGATGAACCACACGTCCTCCGGGTGGCTGGCCACGGAGGGAAGCTGCGAGGCGAGCATGCCGAAGATCAGCAAGGGGATGCAGAACACCAGCGACGCGGGCATCGCGATGGCCGCCGATTTCTTCAGCGCGGCCACGCCGTCGGCGGTGAACAGGCGCACGAAGATGAACGGCAGGCACCAGCCGCCGATGGTGCTCGTGAACAGCAGGCTGAACAGGTAGAGCGGCCCTTCCTTCGAGCCGAAGGAGGGCAGCGAGAACATCGCGGGATCGAGCGACTGCAGCCGCACGCCCTTGCTGGTCCACAACCACACGACCAGGCCGCACAGCATCAAGCTGCCGAAGATGTAGGCCACGATGCCCTGGTACATGTCCGAGATGATCACGCCGCGCATGCCCATGCGCACGGTCCAGATCTGGCGGATCGCGACCACCACCACGCCGAGGATGACGGCCTCCGAGAAGGGCAGCGCACCGAGCGACATGAAGTGGAAGAGGCCACCCATCGCCTGCATCGCGAGCACCAGCCAGGGGAAGCCCGACACGATGCCGATCAGCGCCGCGATGGTGCGGATGTGCCTGGAGTCGTAGCGCAGGGCGAACAGGTCGGGCTGCGTGCGCAGGTCGAAGCGCTGGCCCCAGGTCCACACGCGCTGCGACATGGCGTACATCAGCACCACCGTCATCAGGCTGTAGGCCAGCACGTAGAACGAGATCACGCCGGCGCTGACGGCCAGGCCCGCGAAGGCGGTGAACATCGCGCCCGGATACCAGGTATTGAGGAAGGACATGGCCTGGTAGTTGGCCCCGAACGAGCGGCCGCCCACGGCGTAGTCGGTGAAGGACCGGTCCTTGCGGTAGCTGCGGTGCAGCACGTAGATGATGACGAGGAAGAAGGCCAGCTGGAGGCCGAATGTCAGCACCATGGCTTCACCCCCTTCCCGCTTCGTCGTATTCGGCGACATAGGCGGCCACCACGCTGGCCGCGATCGACACGCTGAGCGCGAGGAAATAGAAGAGGGTCGGCGGCAGGCCGAGGATCGGCGCCTGGTGATCGTTGACGAGCCAGTGCACGGGCGGCAGCAGGAGCAGCAACGCATTGAGCAAGAACCACCACCGGATCGAGGCCGGTAGCCGTGGAAGTGTCGCAAGGGGCATGGGAGGCTTTCGGGGAGGCCGCGGGCTGCGGGAGGGAAAAGGGCCGGTACGAGGTCTGCGAGGCGGATCCTTCGCATCGCGACGGACTCTAGGAGCGCTGTCCTTCGGCGTGCACCGTTCAAATGAACGGGGTACGGGCCCCGGGGGCGGGCAAGCCGCATTGGCAAGGCGGGAACGCAACGCTAGGATGGCCCGCCACACCATGCGATGGCATATGGCTTGCTTGTTGGAACGCCCCCAGTTGGAACTCCCATGCTGAACAACCTTCAGGAGTGCGGCAATCTGATCCTTCGGATCAACGAGGCGGCCTACGAGACGCGGGAGGAGGACTTCCAGGCGCGCGTGCTGAGCGACATCGATCGCGTGATCGGCTTCGATCGCGCGTGGTGGGGAATCATGTCGCCCGTCGCCGCAGGCGGCTTTCGCCTGCTGAGCTCCTACCGGGCCAACCTGCCGGCGTCATACGTCGAGACCTGGGACACCTGCACGCCCGACGACCGCCTGGCCAGCAGCGTCAGCGATGCGCCCACCCACACCGTGCGCTTCGACACCCACCAGCTCCACAGCACGCCGGGCCTGTACGAGATCAACGCGGGCGTCGGCAACCGGCATGCGCTGTGCACCGCGATCAAGCTCGCGGAGCGTCCCGGCGACTTCCTGTTCGTCTCGCTGTTCCGCGGCGGCCGCAGCCCTGCGTTCGACACCTCCGAGGCCTGGGCCAAGCAGTTCCTCATGCCGCATGTCTTCATGGGCTGGCGGCACAACCTCGGGCGCAATCAGGAGCGCGCCGATGCGCGGCCGGCCGGCGGACTGCTGGCGTCGGCCTTCGTCGACCTCCAGTGGGGCGTGATCGAGAAGTCGGCGAGCTTCCAGGACTGCATGACCCGGATCTGGCCCGCATGGACGCCGCCAGCGCTGCCGCCGGCGCTGGTTTCGGCCTTGCGGCTGGACGGCGCGCGCAGCGTTTTCTCGGACCTGGTCTTCTCGATCGAGGCCGCGGGGGCACTCCAGCGGCTTTCGATCCGCAAGCTGCGCGCCATCGATCGCCTCACGCCGCGCGAGTCCGACGTCGCGCGCGCGTTCTCCTCGGGCCAGTCGTACAAGGAAGTCGCCCGCGCGCTGCAGCTGTCGCCGGCCACCGTCAGGCACTACCTGCGCGAGATCTACATCAAGCTCGGGCTGACCGACAAGGCGGAGCTGGCCAGCCTGTTGAACGCGCCTTGAACGGCCGCGGTCGACCGAAGCTCAGCCTGAACGATCGGGTCGATCCAGCGCGGCATCCCAGATGCCCATGGCTTCGACCACGGACTCCTCGATGACCGCGAGCCGCACACGGTCGCGCGCCAGGACGGAGAGACCCAGGAAGAAACTGTCGAACGCGGCGGCCATCGAAGCCGGGTTCGTGGACTTGCGCAGTTCTCCGCTCTTGATGGCCCGCTCGACGCAGGCACGGAACCCGGCACGCGTGCAACTGCGCACATCTCGAAGCATTGCGGTGATGGTTTCGCTGCCCGACGAGCAGGCGCCCATCACGCCCAGCGCGACCATGCAACCCTTGGGGTGCCCACCCTCCCACTGCATCTTTGCCGAACGTTTCAGTGCGAGGAACACCGCTTCTCGCGGCTCCAGCGAAGGATCGTGGAGGCTTCTGGTCAAGTGGCCATAGATCTCCATGTATCGATCCAGCGCCTCCTTGTACAGGGCTTCCTTGGACTCGAAGGCCGCGTAAAAGCTGGGCGCGGAGATTCCACTGCCCATCGCCGCCTTCAGCTGCGACAGCGAGGTCGATTCGAAGCCATGCTCCCAGAAAAGGTGCATGGCAGAGGTGAGTGCCGCATCGCGATCAAACGCGCGTGGTCGACCTCGCTGAGCCATGAGGATCTCCGCCAGTCCAAAATTACATACTAGTCGATACACAATAGAGCGGCAAGCAAAGACCGCTGATCCCCGCTGGCAAATCGACGTCTTGAACCGTTCCGTTGACAGCCTTCGAGGAGCCGTCATATATTTATACCGATCGATATTTAAATCGACGCGATCGAAGAGTGCACTTGGACACCAGGCGCCCGCGCATGGAGCGGGCTCCACGCCCCTGGTAGCTCAAGTCGCGCTCTTTTTTTACCCATTTCTGTACCACTTGGTACATTTTTTGGTGCGCTCACAGAGTGTCCGCACCGCTCACTCACGGAGAACCCCACATGTCAAAAGAAATTGAAGCTCGCCTCGACGCCATCGAAAGCCGCTTCGCCATCGATGCCCTGATCGCCAACTACGCAGAAGCATTCGACACGATGAATGAAGCGCTGCTGGCAACCCTATGGCATCCCGACTCGCGGCTGCTCCTTGGCGCCAATGGAAACGCGGAAGGACTCGATGCGATCCTGGCGCAGGCACGCGTCAACATGAAACGCATGCCGCACATGCATCACTGGATGGCGAATTCGATCATCACGCTCGACGGCGACAACGGCCATGGTCTGGTCGCGGCGGATTGCCTCTTCTATGACGTCGAGAAGGGACCGCTGCAAGTGAGCGGCCAGTACAAGGACATCTATCAGCGAAGAGACGGGCGCTGGGCGTTCCAGCAGCGCATCTTCGAGATGCATTTCGCCACGCCCTTGCAGAACTGGGCT
This sequence comes from Variovorax sp. GW821-FHT10D07, assembly GCF_059415325.1. NCBI lineage: Bacteria > Pseudomonadati > Pseudomonadota > Betaproteobacteria > Burkholderiales > Comamonadaceae > Variovorax > Variovorax sp. GW821-FHT10D07. The sequence continues at coordinate 119,407 of NZ_JBWKMZ010000007.1, forward strand.
CCCATCATGGGCACGGAACGCTTCGGTCGTCCCGTCTGAAACAGAACCGCCGCAATCGGAATCATGCAAGAACCAACTTCAGATTCACGTCGGTGGCTCGCATTCGCGGTGTTGCTGGTGGGAGCGTTTCTGCCTCCGCTCGACTTCTTCATCGTCAATGTCGCGCTGCCGTCCATTCAGGGCAACCTCGGTACGAGCGCTGCTGAATTGCAACTGGTGATCTCCGGATATGCGGCGGCTTACGCGGTCTTCCTCATCACCGGTGGACGGCTCGGCGACCTCTTCGGCCGACGTCGCATGTTCCTGCTGGGCATCAGCGGCTTCGGACTCACGTCCTTGCTGTGCGGCCTCGCCACCTCGCCTTCGATGCTCATCGTCGGACGCATACTTCAAGGTCTCAGCGCGGCCGCCATGGCCCCCCAGGGGCTGGCCTCCGTTCATGCCCTGTTTCCCGTGCGGGAGCGCTCGCGCGCCCTGGGTCTCTATGGCGCCACCGTAGGACTGGCGGCAGTGATCGCGCAAGCACTGGGCGGCGCCTTGATCTCCGCAGACATCCTTCACCTTCAGTGGCGAATCATCTTCCTGATCAATCTGCCCGTGGTGGCTGCGGTCCTGATCGGAGGATTGCCTTTGCTGCCGGACGTTCGCGGCGACAGCCCCGCGCCCATCGATTGGGGCGGTGTCCTGCTCTGCGCGCTCACGCTGAGCCTGCTGATCGTGCCCCTGGTAGAGGGGCGCGAAAGGGGATGGCCATGGTGGGCATGCGCCATGCTCATCGCAACGCCCGTCGCTGCATTCAGCTTCTGGCGCTATGAAAAGGCATTCTCTCGACGAGGCGGCGTCCCGCTCGTCAGCATCGACCTGGTCCGCATGCCTGGATTGATGAGCGGCCTCGCCGGGGTCCTCTTCTTCTACGTCGTCTCTGCCTTCTTCCTGGTGTTCTCCGTCTACCTCCAGTCGGCACTGGGTCTGGATCCCCTGGCAACGGGACTGGTGTTCCTGCCGTTCGGCGTCGGCTTCTTCATCGGTCCTTTGACGACACCGCTTGCCGTCCGTCTCTTCGGCAAGTGGGTTCCCGCCATCGGCATGCTGTTCGAGGTGGCCGGATGCCTGTACCTCGCGGCGCTGGTTGCCGGCGCCCCCGCACGAATGCCGGCCCAGCTTCCGCTCATCGTTGCGGTGGGACTTCTGGGTTTCGGGCAGGGCTGGGCACTGCCTACCCTCGTGCGCTCGGTCATCGACCGTGCACCGGTGAGCGGCTCCGGAATGATTGCCGGCATCACGAACTCGGCCTTGCAGATCAGCGCTGCCCTCGGCGTCGCAGTCATCGGGGGCGTCTTCTTCACGGTCGCAGGCACTTCGCCCAGCGCGAGCTCCATGGCCAAAGCACTGGTTGCCGCCATGCTTTGCATTGGCGCGAGTCTGACCCTTGCGGCCATCTTCTCCGTTGTCGCTTCGAGGTCGGGAATCGGTGTCGCTCCCCGGCCTGCCCCCAACTAGCCGGCGAGGAACGCACACCGGCCGAATGAATCAGCGACCGCCTCGGCGACCAAAGGTCATGGTCTCGAACACGCCATCCCTTCGCACCCAGGCATGGAGAAGCGCCGCAGCGAAGTGCAGCAAGAACAAAGCGAACAAGCAGAACGCGAGGAAGCGATGGGCGCTCCACAGGATGCTGTGCAACTCGGCACTGGGTCGGACGATGGAGGGCAGCCGCATCCCGGCCAAGGTCACGGGATAGTCCGCCGCCGACAACATGGACCATCCCAGCAAAGGCATCGCGATCATCAGCGCATAGAACGCGACATGCGACAACCTTGCCGCAAGCTTCATGGGCTCGCTCATGCTGGCAGGCAACGAAGGTGCCCCGCTGCGCCAGCGCACGATGAGACGCAGCAGCGCCAGGACAAGTATCGCAATGCCGAGCTGCTTGTGGATGCCTACCAGCACCAGGTAAGCGCGATCGATCGTGGACATCATGCCGACCCCGATGAACAACATCGCGAGGATGCCGATCGCCATGGCCCAATGGAGCACGCGCTGCAGCTTCGAGAACTTCATGCTTTGATGGCTCATGGCTTGCCTTCGGCTTGAACGCGAGGGTAGTGTTTCGACTCCGAGGTGCGTCGGTCATAAGACACCGCATAGGCGGCCGAGCGCGCTGCAGGGAACGGATCGTCGGAGGTCTGCATTCCCTCTGGCAGGACCGTGGGATCGAAGTTGATGTCGCGGCATGGTCCGTTGGCTTCGGCTTCGATCCGGGTCACCACGAGCGTGCCCGCTTCTATCTGCCGGCGGTCCTCTGGCCAAACCTTGGTGGGATCGGCGGTGGAATCGCCCGGATTGGCGAGCGTCAGTACCAGCCTCCACTTCTGCGGGGCGTCCGCGACTCGCTGAGTGATTTCCTTGAAGAGGAAATCGGGATCGCGCTTCTTCAGGTCCTCCGAAGGCACTGGAACCATGGCGGCGGTCGGAAGGAATGACCAGCGCACAGTCTGCTTTTGACCCTGTGCATTGGTCAGTACGAAACTGTTGAGGCTGTTGAAGCGATCCTCCGCGTAGGATTCGGCATAGGGCGCACTGCCCGCCCACGCGCCGAACTCGCGAAGCGAAGGGTGGCTGGCTGCGAATTGCTTGACTGCACCGGGGTCATCCTTGTTCGCACTGGCGCGCTGGAGTTCATAGAACTCCTTCGGCGTCGCGATCGGAAAGAACGGTGCGTTGATCATCGCGGTGCGCCACTCCTGCTGGTCTGGCGCCTGTATCCGAAGACTCAATCCACGTACACGACCTGTGCCATCTGCCATGGTCGGAATGGGGCCCGCAAGATTGAAGCGACCCGTGACCGGATAAGTTCCGGCCTTGAAAATTGACGCTCGTGAAACCGCGACCGCCGCGCCATTCGCCTCGAAATTTCCAGCGAAGCAAATGCCTTTCGCATGATTGCGACGGAAGCCCTTGACCGGTCCGCTTGGCGGCGCGAGCGAATCCACGATCTTGTCGGGCGTCAGGCGCGCGGGTGTGAGCCACCCGGCTGCGTAGGCGAAGGCACAGGCAACGGCTCCGACTGAAAGAGCGATCGCGGCGAGTCGGACCACGGTGGGTCGCCCGTTGGCAGCTTGATCTTGTCGGTTCTTCATCCGCTTACGCTCCCGTGCACCTGCCGGAGGCAGTGGGTGTGTCTAGAACTGTTCATCTCATGCCCTTTCAACGGGTTGGCAAGCAACCAGGCAACACGCTGGCCTGTCCGATTCGTCAGGCCTTAGTTCGAGAAGAAAAGGCTCCTGGTTACGCCGCCTTCAACGGATTCCAGGCACTGACCGGCCTTGCAGAAGTTTCGGACCGCGCCGCACATGCCTACGCAGCCGATGCCGCTGCCACAGGCGGTCTTCTGCTCGACCCCCTCATTGGCGGCAAGAGGTACTGGCGCGGCGGCGATCGAGCCCGATGCGCTAACGCGCCAGGCCGTTAGTTGATTTTCAAGCTTCGACGACGGCATCAGCGTGGCGGAGGATGTAATTCTTTAGAATAAGAACTATTCTTATTTGTCACGCCTTTCGTGCTCCCATGTCCGCCCCCCTGCCAGCCCCCGCGCTGATCGACAGCATCTACCGCGAGCACCATGGCTGGCTGCTCGGCTGGTTCCTGCGCAGGCTGAGCGGCAGCTCCCAGGCCGCGGACCTGGCACACGACACCTTCGTACGGCTCATCACCTCGCGCGAGTTGGCGCAGGTGCGCGAGCCACGCGCATTCCTGCGCACGCTCGCCCACGGTGTGATCGTCAACCACTGGCGCCGCGCCGACGTGGAGCGCGCCTGGGCGGAAGCGGTCGCCGCACAGCCCGAGCTGCTCGCCCCCTCGCCCGAGGAGCGAATGATCGCGGTGGAAATGCTGTGCCGGATCGACGCCATGCTGAACACGCTGAGCGACAAGGCGCGCAAGGCCTTCCTGCTGTCGCAGATCGACGGTCGGACCTACGCGGAGATCGCGCTCGAACTCGGCGTGTCGGATCGGATGGTCAAGAAATACATGGCCCAGGCGATGTTGCAGTGCCTTCTTCTTTCGCAAGAGCCATGACGGCGGTGTCGGCGCACCCGGAACAGCCCCGAGCGACGTTCGAACATCTGCAGCAGGCGGCGACCTGGTTTGCCCTGCTGCAGTCCGAGTCGGCCACCGCGGGCGACCGGCTGCGCTGGGAAGCGTGGCTGCGCAAGGATGGCGGTGCGCGTGCCGCGTGGCAACAGGTCGAGGCCGTGTCCCGCGACTTCTCCTCCGTGCGCCATCTCCCTGCGCGCCAGATCCTCGAAGACACGCGGGCCACGGCCACGCGCCGCCGGCGCAGCGCGCTGCGCGTGCTGGCCTTGCTGCCCGTTGCCGGCGTGGCCGGCTGGCTGCTCGAACGCGAAGTGCCCTGGAGCGCCTGGGTGGCAACGTATCGCACGCAGACCGGCGAACGCCGTGAAATCGCGCTGGAAGACGGCAGCCGGCTCTGGCTCAACACCGCTTCGGCGGTCGATGTCGACTTCACGGCAATCCATCGACGCATCCTCCTGCATGCCGGCGAAGTGCTGGTGTCCACAGGACACGACCCGGCCTGGGAGGATCGACCGCTCGTGGTCGAGGTCGCCCAGGGACGGCTCACCGCGCTGGGCACGCGCTTCACCGTGCAGGGCGACGGCAACGCTGCCGACGCGGCACTCGTCACGGTCTTCGAAGGCGCGGTGCGCGTCCAGCCCGCCCGGGGCGGGCCATCGCTCACGCTGCGCGCCAATGAACACACCCGGCTGTTCGTCGACCGCGTCGAAGCACCGGCGGCCGCGGACGCGGGAAGCGACAGCTGGACACGCGGCCAGCTTGTCGCCAACGACATGCGTCTGGGCGACTTCATCGATGCGCTGGCCCGCCACCGGCGCGGCCACCTCGCCTGCGCCCCGGCCGTTCGCGACCTGCGGATCGTGGGCAGCTATCCGCTGGCCGACACCGACCGCATCCTCGCGGCGCTCCAAGCCACCCTCCCGGTACGGGTGAACCGCGTGCTGCCATGGTGGGTGACCATCGAGCCCGCGCAGGGCCCCGACAACCGCCACTGAAAAAAGATTCGCGGCGCAGGTTCCCCTTTTGCGACCGTCGCGTGGCAAGGAAGGTACCAACCCTTCCATTTGCTCAAAGCCTCCATGCGCGACCTCTCGATTCCCTCCCTCCATGGCGTGCGCCCCGCACGAGCGCCCCGCTCGCGCCTGCGTCGCACCACCCTCGCGGCGCGTGCGCTGGGCACGGCGCTCGCCATCCTGCCCGCCGCCGTCGTCCTGCATGCCAACCCGGCGCTCGCCCAGTCGCCCGCGGAGCAGGCCGCGCGCGACTACGCCCTCGCACCCGGCCCGCTGGCCGGCGTTCTCACGCAGCTCGCCAGCCAGTCGGGCATCCTGCTGTCGGTCGATGCATCCCTCACCGCCGGGCTCGACAGTCCCGGCCTGCGCGGACGCTTCACCTTGCAGGAAGCGCTCGCAACGGCCCTCCAGGGCAGCGGCCTGCGGGCGACTCGCACGGGCGACAACATCTACTCCCTGCAGCGCGATGCGTCGCGCCCCGCCAGCCCGTCGGCAGCGGGCCAGCCATCGGCCGGGTCGCTGCCGGCGATCGTCGTGGAGCCCCAAGCGAACCGGGAGACCGGCACCGGCCCGGTGTCCGGCTTCATCGCGCGGCGCAGCGTCTCGGGCACCAAGACCGACACGCCCCTGATGGAGACGCCGCAGTCCGTCTCCGTCGTGACGCGCGACCAGATGGACGCGCAGGGCGCGACCACGCTGGTCGAGAGCCTTCGCTACACGCCGGGCATCGTCGCCCAATACGGCAACACCGACCTGCGCCTGGACTGGCTCACCTTGCGGGGCTTCACGCCGCCCGCGCGCTACCTCGACAACCTGCGCCTGCCTTTCGGCGCACGCGGCTACTCGCAGCCGCGCATCGAGCCCTGGGGACTGGAACGCGTCGAAGTCGTCAAGGGCCCGTCGTCGGTGCTCTACGGCCAGGCGACGCCCGGCGGGCTGGTGAACATGGTCAGCAAGCGCCCGACGCTCGAGCCGGTGCGCGAGGTCGAGCTGCAGTTCGGCAGCCACGACCGGCGCCAGGCGGCGCTCGATCTAGGCGGTGCCATCGATGCCGATGGCATCTGGAGCTACCGGCTGGTCGCGCTGCACCGGGAGGCCAACACCTCCTACGACCACGTTTCCGAACGCAAGACCTACTTCGCCCCGTCGCTGACCTTCCGCCCTTCCAGCGCAACACGCCTCACGGTGCTCGGCCAGTGGCAGTCGCTCGACTCTCCCGGCGGCGGCGGCGCGCCGGCACTGCCCGCCGCGGGCACCCTCGACACCAGTCGCTACGCAGCTCTGCCCACGCGCACCTTCGTCGGCGAGCCAAGCTACGACCGCTTCAGCAACCGGCAGCGCTTCGTGGGCTATGAATTCGAACACCGCTTCAACGACACCTTCACCGTGCGCCAGAACCTGCGCTACGGCAAGGTCGACGCGTACACCCAACGCATTCAGGCCGTCTGCCTGGCGGCCTGCAACCCGTCGTCGCTGCTGCGCTACGCCTGGGCCTTTCCAGAAGAAGCCAGCCTGCTGACCGCCGACACGCAGCTGCAGGCGGATTTCGTCACCGGCGCGTTGCGGCACACGCTGCTCGCCGGCGTGGACTTCTCCAATGAGAAGTCCGCGTTCGACGAGACCAACCTGCGCATCATCACGCGGCCCTTCAACGCCTACCTCCCGGTCTTCGGCACCGATTCCGGCAGCGTGCCCAGCGTCGCGACCCATATCGACCAGAAGCGCCGCCAGACCGGCTTCTACCTGCAGGACCAGATCCACCTGGACCGCTGGAGCCTCGTGCTGGCCGGCCGCTACGACAAGGCCGACACCGACACCCGCACGCTGACGACCGCGACGGCGCGCATGGCACGCGTCGACCAGCACGACGACAAGTTCACCGGGCGCGCCGCGCTCATGTACAACTTCGACGGTGGCTTCGCGCCCTACCTGAGCTACAGCACCTCGTTCCAGCCGGCCGCCGGCACCGACCGGCAGGGCAACCCCTTCGAGCCCACCACGGGCCGGCAGATCGAGGCCGGTCTGAAGTACCAACCGGCCGGATCCAAGGCCATGGTGACGGCGGCCGTCTATGAGCTGACGCAACGCAATGTGTTGACGCCGGATCCACTGAGCCGATCGTTCAGCGAGCAGACCGGCGAGGTGCGTGTGCGCGGCCTCGAGCTGGAAGCCAAGGCACCGCTGGCGCGCGGCCTCGATGTGATCGCCTCCTATGCCTACACCGACAGCCGGGTCACGCGTGCCAACGCCAACGCGTCGGGCGCCAGCACCCTGGGCAAGCGCTTCCCCTATGTGCCCGAGCACCAGGCGGCGCTGTGGCTGGACTACGCTTTTCCGATGGACATCGCGCCCGGGCTGTCGCTGGGCGCGGGCGTGCGCCGCATCAGCACCACCTACGGCGATGCCGCGAACCAGTTCCGCGTGCCCGGTGTGACCCTCATGGATGCGGCCCTGCGCTGGGACCTCGGGCGCTGGCGTCCGGCACTCAAGGGCCTGCGCCTGGCGCTGAACGTGTCCAACCTGGCGGACAAGACCTATGTGGCGACCTGCCTGTCGTCGACGGGCTGCTACTACGGCGAGCGTCGCAGTGTCTATGTGACCGCCGGGTACAGCTGGTAGCGCGGCCATCGAGTGTCAAGTGTCTCAGCGCATCAGCGCCAGCCGTTTTCACCCGTCCCATGACCCCGGTTTTGCCTGTGAAGCGCCCGCCGGCGACAGCCGGCCGTAAGTCGACAGGTAACGCCACCCGACGAGGGCCGCGGCCAGCCCCGACAGCGCCGCCACACCCATCGCCCAACGCGCCCCGAACGTGTCGGCCACCCAACCGACCAGGGGCGCACCCATCGGCGTGCAACCGAGCACGATGGCCAGCAGGATCGCCAGCACGCGCCCTCGCATGGCGGGCTCGGTCGACAGTTGCACCCAACTGTTGACCGTGGTGGTGAAGGTCTGCGCGGCCACACCCACCACGATCAGCGCCATGCCGAAGAGCCAATAGCCGGGCATCAGCGCGGCCAGCGCGCAGCCCACGCCGAAAACGGACGCCCCCACCACGAGCACGCCCATGCGCGGCTTGTCGCGCCGCGCGGCAAGCAGCGCGCCAACGACTGACCCGATGGCCATGATCGAAGACAGCAGGCCGTACTGGTGAGCGCCCGCATGAAAGACGGTGACCGACATCGTGGAGATGAAGATCGGAAAGTTCAGGCCGAAGGTGCCGATCAGAAAGAGCATGAACAGCACGGCCTTCAGGTCGGGGCGTCGCCAAACGTAGCGGAAGCCCTCGAGAAAACTGCCGCGGGTGCGCACTGCGCGCTGGCGCAGGTAAAGCTCGTGCACGCGCAGCATCTTCATCGCGCCGATCACGGCGACATAGGAGGCCGCGTTGATCACGAAGACCCAGCCCGTACCGACCGCGGCGATGAGCGTGCCTGCAACCGCCGGGCCGATCATGCGCGCGGCATTGAATGACGTGGAGTTGAGCGCCACTGCATTCTGCAGGTCGATCTCGGTGACCAGCTCCGACACGAAGGTCTGGCGCGCCGGCGCATCGAAGGCAGCCACGCACCCCAGCAGCAGCGCGAACACATACACGTGCCACAGCTGCACGAGGCCGGTGAGTGTCAGCAGACCCAACCCCAGCGCCAGCGCGCCCATGGTGGCCTGCGTGACCATGAGCAGCTTGCGCCGGTCGAGATGGTCGGCCGCCCAGCCGGTGAGCGGCAGCAGCAGCAATTGCGGGCCGAACTGCAGCGCCATCACGATGCCGACCGCGGTGGCGTTGTGGCGCGTGAGCTGCGTGAGCACGATCCAGTCCTGCGCGGTGCGCTGCATCCAGGTGCCCACGTTGGACACCGCCGCGCCGCCGGCCCACACACGGTAGTTGTAGCCCCTGAGCGAACGGAAAGTGCTGCTGCTCACCGAGCGAGCAGGTCGATGATTTCCTGCGTGGTGCCGGTTTCGCCCAGGCGCGGAAAGATGCGAGTGATGCTGTTGGCGTGAGCGTCGGCGTTCATGTCGGTCATGGCGTCGATGCCAAGCGTGACGTTGAAACCCAGTTCGTAGGCTTGGCGTGCGGTCGACTCCACGCCGATGCTGGTGGCGATGCCGACGATCACGACCTGCGTGACGCCCAGCGCCTTCAGGTGCGATTCGAGCCCGGTGTTCGTGAAGGCACCCCACGTGTACTTGGTGACCAGGTGGTCCTGGGGCTGGCGGTCGAGTTCGACGGCCAATTCAGCCCAGTCGGCGGGCAGTTCGCCGCCGGGGCGTTGCTGCTGGGTGCGGCCCTTGGCACCGCCTGCCACGTTGACGAGCACCACGGGCAGGGCGCGTTGGCGGAAGGCAGACGCCAGGGCACTGGCGCGCCGCACGATCTCGCCGGTGGCATGCGCGACGGGCAGCGCGAGGATGCCCTTTTGCAGGTCGATGACGATGAGGGCGGTTCGAGGATCGAGGGTGGTGACGGGCATGGTGGGTTGGCTTTCAATCTTCGGCGAGGCGTTTGAAGAGTTCGATGGATGCCGCGAGCGTTTCCTGCTCACGCGGGGCGAGCCTGGTCTGGATGACCTGGAACAGCCAGTCCTCGCGCGCGGCGCGGGCGTCCTTGATCCATTTGCGAAAGACCGGCGTGACCGACCAGATGGTCTGGCGCCCATCGGCCGGGTCGGGCGCGCCGCTGACAAGTCCCGCCCCTTGCAGCGCGGCCACGGTCGCGCCCATGGATTGAGGGCGCACGCCCACCGTACGCGCAAGGGTCGTGACCGTCGCCGGACCTTCGCGCTCGAGATGCAGCAGCACGGTCTTCTGGGAACCCGTGAGATCGCCGGCATGCGACTGCTCGCGCAGTCGCCGGTTGAGCTTGGCCATCAGCATGCGCAGTTCCGCGGCCAGCGCGTGCGCCCGCAGATCGTGAGGGGCGCCGGCTGACTTGTTCATGGCGCAATGCTATTCGACGCAAAGGAAAACTACAAAGGTTTCCTTCGTAGTTTTCTTAGCCGTGAATGAGCGATCGAGTCCCTGCAAGGCGACCGAGCGGCCATGGCTTCAATCGATGAAGGCCGCCAGCTCCTCGGGTGATCCCGAAGGAAATGCCTCCTTGAGGAAATCCAGGAACGCCGACACGCGCGCACTCAGGAGCCGGCGAGACGGATACAGCGCCCACAGCTCGATCCCGGGGCCCTCGACATCGCCCCACAGCTTCAGCTTTCCCGTGCGCAGGTCATGCGTGACCAACGACAGCGGCAGCCGCGCGGCGCCGACGCCCGCCCTGGCGGCATCGCGGACCATGAACAACGAGGACAGGCGCAGCACGGGATCCACGGCGAAGCGCTTCGTCCCGGATCGACCGCCCATCTCCCAGGTCGTGGTCTGCTCCCCCGTGCCGCCTTCGCGCAGCACGGCTGGCACCGGCGCCTTGCCCGCCGGCCGCGTGAGCTTCGGGCTCGCGACCACCACGAGCCGGTCCCTGAGAAAGACGCGTCCCACCAGCTGGGCATCGGGGTCCGGATTCACCCGGATCACCACGTCATAGCCCTCCTCGACCATGTCGACGGCCCGGTCCTCGGTCGTGACCTCGAGCCGGACCTCGCCATGCTTCAGCGCGAATCGCGCGGCGAGCTTGCCCATCGCGGCTTGCGAGAACAGCAGCGGCGCGCTCACCCTCAACCTGCCGCGCGGTGCATGGCCGCCCGACGCGATCTCCGCGGCGGCTTCGTCGATTTCGGTGAGCAGCACGCTGGTTCGCTCGTAGAGGGCACGGCCTTCCTCGGTGAGCTTCAGGGTGCGCGCGCCGCGCTCCAGCAGGCGCAGGCCGAGCTCGCTTTCGAGGTCCGCGACCCGGCGCGACAGCGTCGCCTTGGGCCGGCCGGATTCGCGGGCCGCACGCCCGAAGCCCCCGTGGCGCGCCACGAGGTTGAAGTCGGCAAGGGCGAGGAAGTCCATGTTTTGAAGTGTTCCAACAATGAGACGAGGTGTCCAAATATACGGGCTATCGGCTCATCGATGGAACTCGGAAGATCAAGGCTCCTTCAATCAACCGGAGCCATTCCATGACCATCCTCATCACCGGCGCGAGCGGCCACATCGGCCGCCAGGTCGTCCAGCAACTCGCCAACCGCGGCGCCACGGTGCGAGCACTCGTTCGCGATCCATCGAAAGTTGCGTTCCCCGCGGGCGTGGAGGTCGCGCAGGGCGACCTGCTCGACGTGGACGCGATGCGCCGCGCCCTGGCGGGCGTCTCCAGCCTGTTCCTGCTCAACGGCGTCGTGCCCGACGAGTTCACGCAGGCCCTGGTCGCGCTCAACCTGGCGCGCGAGACGGGGATCGAGCGCGTCGTCTACCTGTCTGTGATCCACGGCGACACCTACGTGAACGTCCCGCATTTCGCGGGCAAGTTCGCGGTGGAACGGATGCTCGAGCAAATGGGCTTCGGCGCCACCATCCTGCGGCCGGCCTACTTCATGCAGAACGACCTGACGATCAAGGACGTGGTGCTCGGGCACGGCGTCTACCCGATGCCGATCGGCGGCAGGGGTCTGGCGATGATCGACACGCGCGACATCGCGGAGATCGCCGCCATCGAACTGATCCAGCGCGAGGTGTCCGCACCGCGCGCGCTCGAGCGCATCAACCTCGTCGGGCCCGACACGCTGACCGGCCACGACATCGCCGGCATCTGGTCGGATGTGCTGGACCGCCCGATCGCCTACGGCGGCGACGACACCGCCGGCTTCGAGAAGAACCTGCTGAACTTCATGCCGGGCTGGATGGCCTACGACATGCGTCTCATGAGCGAACGCTTCCTGTCGGACGGAATGATCCCGCAGGCCGACGACGTGCAGAGGCTCGTGGCGCTGCTGGGGCGGCCGCTGCGCTCGTACCGCGATTTCGCATCCGGCCTCGCCGCCGCGGCCTGAGCACCGGATCCACCAACAAGAACCAAGGACGCACCGTCATGATCTACTCATCCGCCACGGTCGCCGTGAACCCGCACGGCGAAACCCCACTCACGCGCGAGCAGGCCTGGAGAGGCCTCGAGCTGAAGGCGCGCGACGCGCGCCTGTTTCTCCCACCCGGCCTGTGCACGCGTTGCGATGTCGTCGAGCAGGGGGCGACCCACTTCGTACGCGAAGCCACGATCGCCGGCGCCGACCTGCGCGAGATCATCGCCCTGGAGCCGCAGCGCAAGGTCACCTTCTTCCAGGCGAGCGGTCCGCGCGAGGGCGCGATCGTCAACGAGTTGTTCGAGGACGAGGCCGGTGAGTTGCAGCTGCGCTTCTATTGCTACATCGGGCTGCGCGGCAAGACGCCGAACGGCCCCGAGGAACAAGCCGAGCAGGCGATGTTCGACAGCGCGGAGGGTTACCGCAGCGCGCTGTCGTCGACCCTGAAACGCACGCGCGAACTGCTCGCCCAAGGCCGGCTGTGAGGACGATCCGTGAACAGGCATCACCCTTGAAGGCAGGGACGTCGTTGTCAGCGCGGCGGACACGCCACACGCGCTATTCGACCGCCTTGCCCATCTCCTCGACCACCTTCTTGGCATCACCGAACACCATCATGGTCTTGTCCATGTAGAACAGCTCGTTGTCCAGGCCGGCGTAGCCCGCGGCCATGGAGCGCTTGTTGACGATCACCGTCTTGGCCTTGTAGGCCTCCAGGATCGGCATGCCGTAGATCGGGCTGCCCTTGGTGTGCGCGGCCGGGTTCACCACGTCGTTGGCGCCCAGGATGATCGCCACGTCGGCCTGGCCAAACTCGCCGTTGATGTCCTCCATCTCGAACACCTGGTCGTACGGCACCTCGGCCTCCGCCAGCAACACGTTCATGTGCCCCGGCATGCGCCCGGCCACCGGATGGATCGCGTACTTCACCGTGATGCCCTTCTCGGTGAGCTTGGCCGCGAGCTCCTTGACCGCATGCTGCGCACGGGCGACGGCCAGGCCGTAGCCCGGCACGATCACCACCGTCTCGGCATTGCCCAGCACGAAGGCCGCGTCGTCGGCGCTGCCGCTCTTCACGGGGCGCTGCTCCTTCGCGCCGCCCGTGGCCGCGGCCGCGTCGCCGCCGAAGCCGCCCAGGATCACGTTGAAGAACGAGCGGTTCATCGCCTTGCACATGATGTAGCTCAGGATCGCGCCCGAGCTGCCCACGAGGCTGCCCGCCACGATCAGCATCGCGTTGTTCAGGCTGAAGCCGATGCCCGCGGCCGCCCAGCCCGAGTAGCTGTTGAGCATCGACACCACCACCGGCATGTCCGCGCCACCGATCGGGATGATGATCAGCACGCCCATCACGAAGGCCAGCGCGAGCATCGCGAAGAAGGCGGTCCAGTTCTCGGTCGCCATGAACACCAGCCCCAGGCCCACGGTCGCCAGGCCCAGCACGAGGTTGAGCATGTGCTGGCCCGCGAACTGCACCGGCGCGCCCTGGAACAGGCGGAACTTGTACTTGCCCGAGAGCTTGCCGAAGGCGATCACCGAGCCGCTGAAGGTGATGGCACCAATGGCCGCGCCCAGGAACAGCTCCAGGCGGTTGCCCGCGGGGATCGGATCGCCCTTGAGCGCGATGTTGAAGGCATGCGGCTCGGCCACGGCGGCCACCGCGATGAACACGGCCGCCAGGCCGATCATGCTGTGCATGAAGGCCACGAGCTCGGGCATCTTGGTCATCTCGACCTTGTTGGCCATGTAGGCCCCGAGGCCCCCGCCCACGACCAGCGCGACCAGCACGTAGGCCAGGCCCTCGAGGTTGCCGCTGGCGAGCTTGTAGATCAGCGCGCCGGTGGTCAGCACGGCGATCGCCATGCCGGTCATGCCGAAGACGTTGCCGCGGATCGAGGTGGTGGGATGACTCAGGCCCTTGAGCGCCTGGATGAAGCAGATGCTGGCCAGCAGGTACAGCAGGGTGACGAGGTTCATGCTCACTTGGAAGCTCCCTCGGCGGCTGCGGGCGCGGCCTTGCGCTCCTTCTTCTTGAACATCTCCAGCATGCGCCGCGTGACCAGGAAGCCGCCGAAGACGTTGACCGCCGCCAGCGCGACGGCCAGCACGCCCATGGTCTTGCCCAGGCCGGTCTCGGTGAGTGCCGCGGCCAGCATGGCGCCCACGATGACGATCGCCGAGATGGCGTTGGTCACGGCCATCAGCGGCGTGTGCAGCGCGGGCGTGACGGTCCACACGACGTGGTAGCCCACGTAGATGGCCAGCACGAAGATGATGAGGTTGATGACGGTGTGAGAGACGATGTCCATGATTTCTTCTCCTCGCGTGTTCGCTTACTTCTTCGTGACCTGGCCGTCCTGCGTGACGCGGCAGGCGGCGACGATGTCGTCCTCGAGGTCGATCTTCAGCGCGCCCTCCTTGGTCAGCACGAGCTTGAGGAAGTCGAGCACGTTGCGCGCGTACAGCGCCGACGCGTCGGCCGCCACCAGCGCGGCGAGGTTGGTCTCGCCGACGATGGTCACGCCGTGCTTGACCACCGTCTTGTCGGCTTCGGACAGGGGGCAGTTGCCGCCTACCCCGTCCGGGCCTTTACCGGCGGCGATGTCGACGATGACGCTGCCGGGCTTCATGGACTTGACCATGTCCTCGGTGATGAGGGTCGGCGCGGCACGCCCCGGGATCAGCGCAGTGCTGATGACGACGTCGGCCAGCGCCACGCGCTTGGCGACCTCGGCCTGCTGGCGCGTGAGCCAGCTCGCGGGCATCGGGCGGGCATAGCCGCCCACGCCCTCGGCCGCGTCCTTCTCTTCCTGGGTCTCGTAGGGCACGTCGATGAACTTGCCGCCCAGCGATTCGATCTGTTCCTTGACGCTGGGGCGAACGTCCGAGGCCTCGATGACCGCACCCAGGCGCTTGGCCGTGGCGATGGCCTGCAGGCCCGCGACGCCCACGCCGAGGATCACGACGCGCGCGGCCTTCACGGTGCCGGCGGCGGTCATCAGCATCGGGAAGAAGCGCTGGTACTTGTCGGCGGCGATCATCACGGCCTTGTAGCCGGCGATGTTGGCCTGGGAGCTGAGCACGTCCATGCTCTGGGCGCGGGTGGTGCGCGGGGCGGCTTCGAGCGCGAAGCCGGTGAGGCCGGCGGCGGCCACGCGTTGCAGGCCGGCGGCGTCGAAGGGGTTGAGCATGCCCACGAGCACGCTGCCGGACTTGGCGAGCGCGCATTCGGCGTCGCTCGGGGCGCGCACCTTGAGCACGATGTCGGCGCCGAAGGCGCCGGCCTGGTCGGTGATCTCGGCACCGGCCGCTTGATAGGCCGCGTCGGTCACGCTGGCCGCCACTCCCGCGCCGCTCTGCACACGCACCGTGTGCCCCAACGCCACCAGTTTCTTCGCCGTCTCCGGGGTCACGGCCACTCGGGTTTCGCCTGTCGTTGTCTCGGCAGGCACGCCTATCTTCATCGGAACCTCTCTGCGTCGGGTGTGTCGGCAAACTCCTGGGGTCGGGCCTCGCCCAGCGGCGGATAGGACGCACTCGTGCCCCCCGAACGAAAACGCGCATCGACCGGCAGAGGCAGCGCCGCGATCTCGGCGCCGTCGGCGTTGCGCACGCGGCGCTCGAACAGGCCGCGCGCGCGAAAGTGCGGATGGGCCACCGCCTCCTCGAGCGTCGCGACCAGCGCCACGCAGACGTCGCGGCCGTCGAAACGCTGCAGCCATTCGTCGGCCGTGCGCTGCGCGATCGCGTGCGCCACCGCATCGCGCGTGGCCTGCGGATCGAGCGCGGGATCCTCGAGCTGCGGCGCCTCGATGATCTCGAGGAATGCGTGCCAGAACTTGTCCTCGAGCGGTGCCACCGCGAGATGGCGGCCGTCGCGCGTCGCATAGACCTGGTAGCGCGGCGTGCCACCCGTGACCAGGCCGCGCCCGGCCTGCGGCCAGCGGCCGGTGGCCTGTCCCTCGGCCAGGCCCCAGTACATCAGCGTGAACAGGTTGTCGGCCATCGCCACGTCGAGATGGCAGCCGGTGCCCGTGGCGTCGCGCTGCCGCAGCGCCAGCAGGATGTTCATCACCGCCGGATAGCAGCCGCCCGCGATGTCGGCCACCAGTGCCTGCGGGAGCGGCGGCGTGCCGTCCGCGCCCGCCGAGAGGCCGAGCATGCCGCTTTGCGCGAGGTAGTTGAGGTCGTGCGCCGCCACCTCGGCGAGCGGCCCGTGCTGGCCATAGCCGGTGATCGAGCAATAGACCAGCCGCGGATTGACGCGCGCGAGCGCCGCGGGATCGAGGCCCAGGCGCTGCATCACGCCCGGGCGGAACTGCTCGACCAGCACGTCGGCCGTGGCCACGAGTTCGAGGAAAGCGGCGCGATCGTCGGGCTGCTTGAGGTCGAGCGCGAGCGAGCGCTTGCCGCGGTTGAGCAGCGCGAAGTTCGCGCTGTCGCCACCGAAGCGCGGTTCGTACGAGCGCATCTCGTCGCCGCGCCCGGGCCGTTCGATCTTGATGACCTCGGCACCGGCATCGGCCAGCAGCAGCGTGCACAGCGGCCCCGGCAGCAGGGTGCCGAGGTCGAGCACGCGGATGCCCTCGAGCGGCGGCATCATGCGGTGGCGCGCCGCGCGGCGACCTGTGCGCGGCGCGCGGGCACATAGGCGGCCTGGCCGAGCGCCGCATGCAGCGCCTGTGTGACCTCGAAGTGCGCCGCGAGGCCGGTGCGCTCGAGCAGCGCGATCGGTCCCTCGGGATAGCCGAGGCCGAGCCGCAGCGTCTTGTCGAGATCGTCCGCGCTCGCCAGGCCCTCGTCGAGCCGGCGCAGCGCCGCGTTGAGGTAGGGGCGCAGCAGCCGGTCGACGATGCGGCCGGGGAAGTCGGCGCACACGGCCACCGCCAGCCCCGCGCCGCGGAAGGCCTCGCAGGCGGCCGCGAGCGACTCGGCCCGCGTTCCGGGCTGGCGCACCACCTCGACCAGGTTTGAGGGCGCCGCGTCGCCGAGCCGGAAGCGCGCGAAGCCCACGAGGTTCGAACCTTCGAGGCCGCGCGATTCGCCGCCGTGCACACCCAGGCATTCGCTGCCGAGCTCGACCGCGACGAAGGGGCAGGCTTCGAGCGGCTGTGCGTCGCGTAGCGCGGCACCGGCCTGCAGACCGAGGAACACGCGCGCTTCGCCTTGCGGGGTGGCCGCCTCCAGAAAAGGATGGGGCGCGGGAAAGGAGCGGCTGTCACCGCCATGGACGATGCGATAGGAAGTGGTTGTCATGGCTCAGGCTCCGTGAAGCGCGTTGTCGGCATAGGCATGGAATCCGCGGCCCGACTTCTTGCCCAGGCGGCCGGCGGCGATCATGCGGCGCACGAGCGGCGGACAGGCCGCGCGCTCCTCGTGCGTGAGGCCGTGCATGGCCTCGCACAGCAGGCGCTGGGTGTCCAGGCCGATCAGGTCGAGCAGCTCGAGCGGGCCCATCGGATAGCCGAGCGCGGCCTTGATCGCGGTGTCGATGTCCTCGGCGCTCGCCACGCCTTGCTCCACCAGGCGGGTGGCGTCGTTGTTGAACGGGATCAGGAAGTAGTTGAGGATGAAACCCGGCGAGTCCTGCGTGCGCACCGGCTTCTGTCCGAGCGCCTCGCAGAAGGCCCAGGCACGCTCGAAGGTGGCCTCGCTGGTGTTCAGGCCCGGCGACATCTCCACCAGCTTCATCAGTTGCGCGGGCAGGCAGAAGTGCATGCCGACGAAGCGGTCGGAGCGGCCGCTGCCGCCGGCGATCTCGGTGATCGAGATGGTGGAGGTGTTCGAGGCGAAGATCGCATGCGGCGCACAGACCGCATGCAGCTGCTCGAAGATCCTGTGCTTGGCGCCGAGGTCCTCGAACACCGCCTCGATCACGAGGTCGCAGTCGGCGAGGTCTGTGAGCGCCGTGGTGCCCTGCCAGCCCTCGAGGATGCGCCCGGGCGCATCGGGCGGCAGCTTGCCCTTCTTCACCGAGCGCTCCAGGAAGACCCGCGTCTGTTCGCGCGCGCGGTCCAGCGCGTCCTGCCGCAGGTCGAACACGCGGGTCCTGAAGCCCGCCCGGGCGCACACGATGGCGATGCCGGCACCCATCGTGCCGCATCCCACCACGCCCACTGTCTTGATCTCGCTCATCGTCGGTCCTTGGTTGATCACGTTGCGCTAACGCTCGAGGAAGCTGCGGCCGATGAGCTGGCGGTGGACCTGGTTGGTCCCCTCCCAGATCTGCGTGATCTTGGCGTCGCGCATCAGCCGCTCGACGCGGTAGTCCTTGCAGTAGCCGTAGCCGCCGAGCAGCTGCACCGCATCGGTCGAGGCCTTCATCGCGAGGTCGGTCGCGCGCAGCTTCAGCACCGAGGCCTCGATGCCGAAGTCGCGCTCGCCCGCGTCCACGCGCTGCGCCAGCGACCACAGCCACGACTCGACCAGCGCGATCTCGGCCGCGAGGTCGGCGACCATGAACTGCACGCCCTGGAATTCGAGGATGCGCCGGCCCGACTGGCGCCGCTGGTTGATGTAGGCCACCGCGTCCTCGAAGGCCGCGCGCGCAATGCCCAGCGCATGCGCGGCCACGCTCGGGCGGGACTTGTTGAGCGAGGCGAACAGGATCTTCAGCCCGTCGCCGGGCTCGCCGAGCAGGTTGGCGCGCGGCACGCGGCAGCCGTCGAAGGCCAGCGTGGCGGTGCTCGATGCGCGCGTGCCCATCTTGTCCTCGAGCCGGACCACCGACAGCCCCGGCGTGCCCTTCTCGAGCACCAGCACCGAGATCGCGGCCTTGGCATCGGCGATGCCGGCCCACTTGCCGAACACCAGGTAGAGGTCGGCGACATCGCCGTTGGTGATGAAGCTCTTGCCGCCGTCGATGACGATCTGGCCGTTCTCCTCGCGGAAGGTGGTGCGCATGCCGGTGGCGTCGGAGCCGGCGCCGGGCTCGGTGATCGCGAGCGCGCCCAGGCCGCCTTCGGCGATGCGCGGCAGCAGACGCTGCTTCTGTTCCTCGGTGCCCCAGTCGATCAGCGGCTTCATGGCGTGGTAGTTGGTGGCCCACACGATGCCGGTGGAAGCGCAGGCCTTGCTGATCTCGCGCACGCAGGCCAGGTAGCAGAGGTAGGACAGCGGCGCGCCGCCGTACTCGGCGGGCACGAACATCGCGTTGAGCCCGAGCCGGTTGATGTTGCGCAGGTTCTGCGCCGGGAACTCGCCCGTGCGGTCGTGGTGTTCGGCGCGCGGCGCGATCGCCTCGCGCGCGAGTTGCTGCACGCTGTCGAGCAGCATGCGCTCGTCGTCGGCCAGCGCGATGCCGGCATCCAGTCGTTGGAGAAGGTTCATGTCAGTGCGCGATGCCCTGGGCACCGTCGAGGTAGATGGTTTCGCCGCTGAGGAAGCCGCCCGGCTGCGCGTAGAGCGCGGCGACGAAACGGCCGACGTCCTCGGCGGTGCCGGGCTCGCCGGATGGAATGCGCTTCTGCAGGTAGGCGCGCAGCGGACCCGAAGCGAGCATCCCGGCGTTGAGGTCGGTCTGGATGTAGCCGGGCGCGACATCGATCACGCGGATGCCCGCCGCAGCCCATTCGACCGCGAGGCAGCGGGTGATCGCGCCCACCGCGGCCTTCGACGCGCAGTAGGCGACGTTGCGCTTCACGCCGAGCTTGTCGAAGAAGGAGCCGATGTTGACGATCAGCCCGCCGCCCGCCTCGACCAGGTGGGGATGGACCGCTTGCGCGGCCAGCAGCGTGGCGGTGGCGTTGGTGTCCATCACGGCATGCCATTGGTCGAGCGGCGTCTGCGCCGCCGGCGACTCGAGGTGCACGCCGGCGTTGTTGACCAGCCCGGCGATGCGATGGCCGCGCCCGGTGATCTCGCGGCAGGCCTCGGCCATCGCGCCAGCCTGCGCCACATCGGCGCGCACGCCGAACAGTCGCGCGGCGCTGGCGGTGCTGGCCTCGGGCAGCGCACCCGAGCGCGAGACGCAGGCCACGGCGTGGCCCGCCTCGGCCAGCGCGCGCGCGATGGCGGCGCCGATGCCGCGGCTCGCGCCCGTGACCACGATGCATTGCTTGGTGTCGTTCATCATCGATCCTGGAAAACGGGTGGGCGCTTCTCGACGAAGGCACGCATGCCCTCCTCGGCGTCCGCGGTGCGGTAGGCGAGCGTCGACAGGTCGGCCTCGATGCGCAGGCCCTCGGCCAGCGGCGTCTCGGCCCCACGCAGCACGGCATCGCGCGCAAACTGCAGCGCGCGCAGGCCGAAGCCGCTGAAGCTGCGCGCGAACGCGAAGGCGGCGTCGATGCCCTCCTCGCGCGCGACGATGCGCTGCACCAGGCCGATGGACAAGGCTTCGTCCGCGCCCACGCTGCGCCCACTCATCACGAGCTCCAGCGCACGCCCCACGCCCACCAGCCGTGGCAGCCGTTGCGTACCGCCATAGCCGGGGATCAATCCCAGCTTGATCTCGGGCAGCGCGAACTTCGCATGCGGCTGCGCAAGCCGGAAAGTGCAGGCCAGCGCGAGCTCCATGCCGCCGCCGAAGGCATAGCCGTTGACCAGCGCGATCGAGGGAATGGCCAGCCGGTCGAGGCGCGCGAACACGGCCTGACCGAGCTCAGCGCCCTCGCGTTGCGCCGCGAGGTCGCGCCCACGCAGTTCCTGCACGTCGGCGCCGGCGCAGAAGGCCTTGTCGCCCGCGCCGGTCACGATCAGCGCGCGTGCGCCCGAAGTCTCGGCGCGCGTGATCGCATCGCCCAGGTCGCGGATCAGCTCGAAGGACAGCGCATTGAGCGCGGCCGGCCGGTCGATGCGCAGCACCGCGAACTCGGCTTCGCGATCGAGCGCGATCATCGCGTGCCTCCGGCCACGAAGCGCACCGGCTGCGGCACGATGCTGCCGGCCCTGGCCCAGGCGGCCAGCTCGCGCTTGAGGATCTTGCCGCTCGCGGTGAGCGGAAACGCGGGCAGCACGAGGTAGTACTCGGGCATGTCGAACTTCGACAGCCCCTGCGCATCGAGGTGCGCGAGCATCTCCTGCGCACTCGGCGGCTCGCCCGCGCAGACCAGCGCGAGGCAGACCTTCTCGCCCAGTCGCTCGTCGGCGACACCGAAGGCCGCGGCCTTGTTCACCGCCGCATGGCGGTAGGCCAGGTCCTCGATGCGCGCCGGATGGATGTTGTGGCCGCCACGGATGATCAGGTCCTTCTTGCGGCCCACGATGCGCAGGTTGCCTGCCGCGTCGAGCTGGCCGAGGTCGCCGCTCATGAACCAGCCGTGCGCGTTGAACGAGCGCTCGGTCGCGTCCTGGTCGCCGAAGTAGCCGAGCATCAGCACGCCGCCGCGCCCGGCGATCTCGCCGACCTCGCCGGGCTGCGCCTCAAGGTCGGGGTCCTGCTGCGACCACAGCCGCACCTCGTAGCCGAGGCAGGCCGGCCCGCAGGTCTCGGTGACCACCTTCACGCCATCGGCCGGGCGCGTGTACTGGTGCGAGCCGCTCTCGGTCATACCGTAGACGTTCTGCGGCTGGATGCCGAGCTTGAGGAAGCGCCGCGCGGCCTCCTCGGGAATGGGCGCGCCCGCCATGTAGAAGATGCGCACGCGACCCAGGTGCTTCATGCCGCGCCGGTCCATGTCGTCGAGCAGGTCGATCGCATGCGTGGGCACGCCCATCACGTAGGTGGCGCCCGACTCCACGATCCAGTCGAGCCGCGACAGGCCCGCGGCGGGGTCGTGCAGCACCAGTTCGCAGCCACTGACCAGGCATTGCTCGATCGCCACGGTGCCGATGTGATGCGACAGCGGGCTCAGGCTCAGCAGCACCGTCGACTCGTCGTGCCCCCAGTCGGCCACCATGGCGCGCCCGTTCGCCAGCAGCGTGTTGTCGCTGTGCATGACGGCCTTGGGCAGGCCGGTGGTGCCGCTGGTGAACGCGAGGTAGACGACTTTGTCGGGGTTGGTGTGCGGCGCACGGCCCCAGCGGCTGCGTTCGCGCTCGCGCGGGCGCGCGGGGAAGGCATGGGCCGGCGGTATCCGCGGCACTGGCGGCGCACCGGCCTCCGGCGGTGCCACGCACCAGGCGCGACGCAGGCTGGGCAGGGCCGTGACGCGCGCGAGCACGTCGTGCCGCGCGGCATCGGCACCATAGCCCGCCTGCGTGAAGAAGGCAGCGCAGCCGATGCGTTCCAGCAGGCCGACGACCTCGTCGAGCGTGTAGTTCTGATGCAGCGAGGGATTGCACACATAGCCGTTGCGCGAGCAGGCGAGAAAGACCACCACGGCCTCGACGCGGCTGGGCATCCACACCGAGACGCGGTCGCCGGCGCGCAGGCCCGCGCGGTCGAGTTCGACGGCGAGCATATCGACCCACTCGTGCAGCGCCTTCCAGCTCAGGCGGTGGTGCAGGTCGCGCACGGCGGGCGCGGCACCGCGCAGCTCGGCATGCCGTTGCAGCAGGCCGTAGAGGGTGTCGGACTGCCACACGCCCGACAGGTAGTGGCCGCGTGCCGTCTCGGGGTCGTGCAGCGTGAGGATCTGGGTCACGGTGGGCTCCACGCGCGGGTCAGTGGCCGAACTTGGAGCCATCGGGCTTGCGCCGCGCGGCGAAGGCGTCGGCCAGCTCGGCATGCTCGTCGGTGTTGAGGTAGCCGCGCAGCAGCAGGTCGTGCGCCATGCGCGAGAGGCCGCCGACGCCGCCGTGCCGCGCGTTGAACGCCGCCTTGATCGAGGCCAGCGCGAAGGCACCGCGCTCGGCGATCTCGAGCGCGAACTCGCGCGTGGCCTGCTGCAGCGTGTCGTCGGGCACCACGCGGTTGATCAGGCCCATGGCCTGCGCCTCGGCGGCCGGGATCTTCGGATTGCTGTACCAGATCTCCTTGGCGCGCTTCTTCCCGACCAAGTCCTCGAGGTACCAGGTGCCATAGCCCGCATCGAAGCTGCCGACCATCGGGCCGACCTGGCGAAACACCGCGCTGGCCTTGGCGATGGTGACGTCGCACACCATCTGCAGCACGTTGCCGCCGCCCACGGCCAGGCCGTTGACCGAGGCGATCACGGGCTTCTGCAGGCGGTCGATGCTCTCGTACATCTCGAGCGTGGGCAGCACGCCGGCATAGAGCAGCGTGTCCTCCATGCCGTCCTTGCGGCCGCCAAGGCAGAAGAAGCGGTCGCCCGCACCGGTGATCACCAGCACGCGGGTGCGCGTCTCGCGCCGGACCTGGTTGATGCAGTCGCGGATCTCGTGGCACATGCGCTCGGTGAACATGTTCCCGTCGTGCGGGCGATTGAGCGTGAGCGTGCCGACGGGGCCGTCCTCCGCGTAGGTGATTTCTTCAAAGGCCATTGATCTGTCTCCGATGGGTTGCGTGCGCTGTCTCCGCAATCGCCGTGCCACGAGCAATGCATGCGCGTCGCGAGAGGCCGGAGGGCGGGCGCTCTCCCTGGAGAGGACGGCGGCTTTCACCGATACGCAGGGTCTCGAATCACCCGCGACGCGTGCGCTTCGTTGCGCGCCACTGCATTCAGGCCGGACAGATCGCCGCTCGCCTGTCTTCGCCACCGACAGTGCGCGCGCCACGGCGCGTGGTGCCGTCACTGGCGTCGATGCGGCGAAGCCCGCGTGGCATGGAGCTTGCCCCCGACAGGCCTCGATGGCCTCGCGCCTCGTCGCAACGGCCTTCAGCTCCGCACCATCAACCAGGAAATCCGAGACATGAAAAGAACCCTTCGCGCCCACCTTCCCTTCCTCGCCGCGCTGGCCGCGCCTTGCGGCGGCGCGTTCGCGCAGTCCAGCGTCACCGTCTTCGGCGTGATCGACGCCACGCTCAGCGGCTACAGCAGCCGCTCCGATGCGCGCTCGCCGACGCTGGCCGCGCTCGCGCTGAGGCCCGATCGTGTCGGCGTGAGTCGCACCGAGCTGCGCAACTCGGGCTACAACGGCAGCCGCATCGGCTTTCGCGGCACCGAGGACCTGGGTGGCGGTCTGGCCGCGGGCTTCTGGCTCGAGGCGCCGGTGACCAACGACGACGGGCAGCAGGGCATCGCCTCCTTCGCGCGGCGCGCGACCGTGAGCCTGTCGGGTGCCTTCGGCGAGGTGCGCATCGGCCGCGACTACACCACCACCTTCTGGAACGACTCGGCCTTCGACCCCTTCGGCGTCAACGGCGTGGGCACGACCCTGATCTACACCGCGAACATCTTCGAGCCCTCGGGCGCCGCGGGTGGCTTCGGCACCAACGCGAACTACACGCGCATCGGCAACTCGATCTCGTACTTCCTGCCGCCGACGCTGGGCGGCGTCTACGGCCAGTTCCAGTACGCCTTCCACGAGCGCGACAAGTTCTCGCCGGACGGCACCACGCCGCCGGGCCTCGCTGCCAACGGCGCGGTCAATCCGGGCGCGGTGACCTCGGTGCGCGCGGGCAGCTATGTGGCCGGACGGCTCGGCTATGCCTCGGGGCCGCTCGATGTGGCGATCTCGGCCGCCTCCTTCGTCACGGGCGACAGCTACTACGCGGGCACCACGGACCGGGTGCGCAACCTCAATGCGGGTGCGTCGTACGAGTTCGGGCCGGTGAAGCTCTTCGCCGAATACTCGCGCTCCACGTCGGTACGCTCGCATGAAGACTTCACGCCGCTCGCGGCGCGGCGCCCCGACGTCGAGGTCCAGGGCTACTCGCTCGGCCTGACCGCGCCGGTCGGGCCCGGACTGATCCGCGCGGCCTATTCGGCGGTGAAGTACGACCTCGGCACGGCCCCGGGTCTCGCGCAGCCGCAACCGCGCGCCCATAAGATCGCGCTGGGCTATGTGCACAACCTGTCGAAGCGCACGGCGCTCTATGCGACCGTCGCGCAGGTCAACAACCGCAATAGCGCGGCCCTGGTCGTGAACGGACCGGCCTTCATCAACAACGCGAACTACCAGCCGCGTTCCTCGCGCGGCTACGACTTCGGCATCCGGCACGCGTTCTGACGACGCGCCACGTTCAACGTCACTCGAGCAGGCTGGCGATCACGCCCGGGTGCGCGCGCTCGAAGCGCCGCGCCATCGGCGCCAGCCGCTCGCGCCAGGCCGCCGTGTCGGCGATCGTGCGCAGCACGAGGCCGCGCGCGGCCAGGTCGGCGAGTACGCGTTCGTCGTCCTGTCGCAGCGCGTTCCATTGCGCGTTCACCGCCTCGTCGGCGGCGCCTTGAACCCACGCGCGGACTTCGGCCGGGCCCGGCATCTCGGCCCGGCCGACCAGCCAGTAGGTCAGCAGGCTCATCTCCTCGACGCGCCAGGCCACCGGTGCCTGCTGCGCCGCGACGGTGAGCCAGACGCCGGGCGATGACATCAGACCATCGATCTCGCCGGAACGCAGCGCCGCGCCGACGCGGTGGATCGGCATCGGCACCGGTTTGCCATTCAGCGCCTGCACCAACTCGCCGAGATGGCCGGGCCCGGTGACGCGCAGCCGCAGCGACTGCAGGTCGGTCTCGCGCGCGCCGCGCGCATCGGGCGGCGTGCGGAACACCATCAGCTGTTCGGCGCCGCGCATCACCGCATGCAGCGCGAGGCCCAGCGGTGCCAGCACGCGGTTGAACACCGCCATCGCGCGCGCGAGCGCACCGGGCCGCGCCATCGCGCTGTCGGTGAGAACGAAGGGCAGCGTGGCCGCGCCGAGCGCGGGCGCGAGCTGCTCCATGTAGGCCACGCTGACCCAGGCCAGGTCGGCCTCGCCCTCGCGCACGCGCTGCAGGCCCGCGGCCTCGGCATGGCGCGGGTCGGACTCGAGGCGGATGCGCGCATGGCCTCCGCCGAGCTGCGCGAAGCGGCGCGCGAAGGCCTCGAAGTACGGCGCGCGCGGATGCGCGAGCGGGAAGTCGGTCACCGCCTTGAGTTCGATTTCGCTGTGCATGTCCCGTTGCCTCGGTGGCGTCGCCAGCCCCTTCGTGTTTACCCGCATCGGGTGCATTCGCCAGCGACAGTGGTGGATATTATCGATACGATACGGATCGAAATGCAATAGAAGAACCGGGATCGACCAGGGACGAACGGCGCGACAGTGCCACTTGACAGGACGAAACGATGACCGAACAGCACGGGATGATGGGTGTCCTCGTCGTCGACGAAGGCGGAACGATCGTCTTCTCCTCGGGCGTGATGTCGCGCGCGGCCGTGGCCACCGCGGTGATCCAGCGCTGGCGCCGCGCCGAGGACGCACTGGGCGCGCTGTGGAGCGTGCGCAGCGGCGACATGTCGCTGTGCGTGCTGGCGACACAGGCCGACCAGGCCTGCGCCTTCTTCGCCCTGAGCGACGGCTGCAACGACGAGCTGCTCAATTTCGTGAACGCCGTGCCCTTCGCGGGCGACATCCTGCGCCACCTGCTGACCAGCCCCTACGAGGCCATGACCGTGGTCGACAGCGCGGGCGTGGTGCGCTACCTGAGCCCGGTGCACGAGAAGTTCTTCGGCATGGAACGCGCCGACTGGATCGGCAAGCACGTGACCAAGGTGATCGAGAACACGCGGCTCGACACCGTGGTGCGCACCGGCAAGGCCGAGATCGGCCAGACGCAGGAGATGCGCGGCGCCACGCGCATCGTCTCGCGCGTGCCGATCCGCGCGCGCGGCGGCGAGCTGGTGGGCGCGGTGGGCCAGGTGATGTTCCGCGGCCCCGAGCACCTGCAGTCGATGAACGCGGAGCTGAGCCAGCTGCGCACGGAGGTCGCTTTCTACCGGCGCGAGCTCACCAACCGGCGCACCAATTCGCTCGGCCTCGAGCAGATCGTGGGCAACAGCGCGGTGATCCGCAAGCTCAAGGACGACATCGTGAAGGTGGCGCCGCTCGACGTGCCCGTGCTGCTGGTCGGCGAGAGCGGCACCGGCAAGGAACTGGTCGCGCATGCGCTGCACCTGCTGAGCATGCGGCGCGACAACCCGCTGGTGCTGGTCAACGCCGCGGCCCTGCCCGCGACGCTGGTCGAGAGCGAGCTGTTCGGCTACGAGGCCGGTGCCTTCACCGGCGCCGAACGCAAGGGACGCAAGGGCAAGTTCGAGCAGGCCAACGAGGGCACGCTGTTCTTCGACGAGATCGGCGACATGCCGCTGGAGATCCAGGTCAAGCTGCTGCGCGTGCTGCAGGACGGTGCCTTCGAGCGCGTCGGCAGCGAGCGCAGCCGCAGCTCGAACTTCCGCCTGATATCAGCGAGCAACGTGGACTTCCAGCGCATGATTGCCGAGAAGTCGTTCCGCCTCGACCTGTTCTACCGCATCAGCGGCGTGACGCTGCACGTGCCGTCGCTGCGTGAGCGCCGCGACGACATTCCGCTGCTGGTCGAGCACGCGCTCGAGAACTTCGCGCAGCGCCACGGCACCGCGAAGAAGCGCGTGAGCGCCGCCGCGATGGAGCTGCTGGTGCGCCAGCCGTGGCCCGGCAACGTGCGGCAGCTGATCCACACGCTCGAACGCGGCGTGATCTTCGCCGAAGGCGAGGAGATCGGCCCCGGCGACCTCGGCCTGCTCGGCGAGGGCGAGCACGGAGGCTCGGCGATAGCCTCTCTGCTCGCGCCGCGCGGGCCGGGCGAGCCGGGCGAACGGCCGCTGCCTTCGGTCGCGTCGACGATCTCGACGGGCCCGGTGCGCGAAGCGGTCAGCAGCCTCGAGATGTCGCTGATCCGCGATGGCATGGCGCGCTTCAAGGGCAACAAGCTGCGCGTGGCCTCCGAGCTCGGCATCTCCCGCTCTTACCTCTACAAGCGGCTCGCAGAGATGGGGCCGCTGTGAGGCGCGCGCTGTCCGCCGCTGTCTGCGCGCGTGCCGCGGCGAACGACAGTCTGCCCGCGCCGTGCACACCACGGGCACGAACCGTGGCGTACCGGCCCCTGCTTCGCGATGGCACAACGCTTGCACCCTTCGAGCGCCACAGGCATCTGGAGAAGGCAATTGGCGATACAGGCAAGCGGCGCGGCGCCGGTGGGTTTCATCGGTATCGGTGCGATGGGTTTTCCGATGGCGCAGCGGCTCATGGCGCGCGGCCATGCGCTGGTGGTGCACGACACCAGCCCCGAGGCAATGACGGCCCTCGGCGCGCAGTCGGCGGCATCGCCGCGCGAGGTGGCGCAGCGCTGCGAGGTGGTGTTCTGCTGCCTGCCGAGCCTCGAGACTTATCGGGCCGTGGTGCTCGGCGTAGACGGACTGCGCGAGGGCCGGCGCATGACACACTACGTGCACCTCGGCACCACCGGCTCGGCACTGGTCGAGGAGTTCGAAAATACGCTAACGCGGTGTATGACCATCGACGCCCCGGTCACCGGCGGTCCCGCGAACGCGGTCGAGGGCCAATTGACCTCCATCGTGTCGGCAAGCACCGAGGCCCTCGACACCTGCCGGCTCATGATCGAAAGCTACTCGGCTCACCTGATCGTGGTATCGCAACGGCCCGGCGCGGCGCAGCAGATGAAGCTGATCAACAACATCGTCTCGGCCGCCAATCTCGCGGTGGCCTGCGAAGCGCTGGTGGTCGGCGCCCGGGCCGGGCTCGACCCCACGATGATTGTGCAGGTGTTCAACCGCGGCAGCGGCCAGAACAGCGCGACGCTCACGAAGATTCCCGCGGCCGTGCTCACGCGCAGCTTCGACTGGGGCGCCGCGCTGCGCATCGTGCTGAAGGACGGCGCGCAGTTCCTGCGCGATGCCGATGCGGCGGGCGTGCCGGTCGAGGTGGCGCGTGCGGTGATCGAGAGCTACCGGCGCGCGGCCAGCATCGAAGGACCCGATGCCGACATGACCACCGTGATCCGCCAACTCGAACGCGCGGCCGACCTGCACGCCACCGCCCTGCCCCTGCCCTCCTGACACGCGGGGCTGGGTG
This sequence comes from Variovorax sp. GW821-FHT10D07, assembly GCF_059415325.1. Lineage (NCBI taxonomy): Bacteria > Pseudomonadati > Pseudomonadota > Betaproteobacteria > Burkholderiales > Comamonadaceae > Variovorax > Variovorax sp. GW821-FHT10D07. Next base: position 148,293 of record NZ_JBWKMZ010000007.1, read on the forward strand.
CCGCACGGCGGCGCGCGGGGATGACGCTACGATGCCTTCGCTTCCCTCCTCCACGCCATGACCACCTCCGCCACTCCCCGCTCGCCGGGCCGCCAGCGCGACACCGCCGCGCACGAAGCGATCCTCGCCGCCACGCACGAACTGCTCGACGAACTCGGCTACAGCAAGCTGTCGATCGAGGGCGTGGCGAGCCGCGCGGGCGTGGGCAAGGCAACGATCTACCGCTGGTGGCCCCACAAGGGCGCGCTCGCGGTCGAGGCTTACCTGACGGCCGTGGCGCCGAGCATCGCCTTTCCGGTGACCGACGATCCGCGCCGCGACATCGAGGTGCAGGTGCATCGGCTCGCCCGCGTGTACCGCGGACAGAAGGGCCAGACGCTGCGCACCATCATCGGCTCGGGCCTGGCCGACGAAGGCACGATGCAGCTGCTGTCGGACGGCTACCTCAACCCGCGCCGCGGCGTGGCGAAGGCGGCGCTGATGCGCGGCGTCGAGCACGGCGTGTTCCGTGACGACCTCGACCTGGAACGCGTCATCGATGCGATCTACGGTCCGCTGTTCCACCGCCTGATCATCGGCCACGCGGCGCTCGACGTCGCCTTCATCGACACGTTGCTGCAGATCGTGCTCGACGGGATCTCGGTGCGGCCGCCGTCGCGCGCACCCAAACGCTGAGCTTTTTTTCGATACGTCTCGTATCGAATCGGTCTCGGCATGTTGCTTGCGGTTCGCAGGCGTGGCGATCGGTCCACGCCTTTCCGATTTTTGCGGAGCACAACACCATGAGAGACAAGCGACGAATTCTTCTGGCCGCGGCAGGCGCGGCATTGCTGCTCGCGGCCGGCGGCGCGCATGCACAGACACAGCAACAGGCCTACCCGTCGAAGCCCATCCGCATCATCGTGCCGCTGGCGCCGGGCGGCTCGGCCGATGTGCTCGCGCGCGCGGTCGGCCAGCAACTGGCCGAAGCGCTCGGGCAGCCCGTCATCATCGACAACAAGCCCGGCGGCAACAACATCATCGGCACCGACGCACTGGCGCGGGCCACGCCCGATGGCCATACGCTGGGACTGCTGATCAGCACCCACGCGATCAATCCGCATGTGAACAAGGCACTGCCCTACGACTCGCTCAAGGACTTCGCGCCGGTCGCAATGGTGGCGCTGATGCCGGGCCTGCTCACCGTGCATCCGGGCGTACCGGCGCGCAACGTGCAGGAGCTGATCGCGCTTGCGAAGGCGAAGCCCGGCGCGCTGGCCTACGGCCAGGCTGGCCAGCTCTCGTCCGGCCACCTGTCGATGGAGCTGCTCAAGCAGGTCGCGGGCGTGGACATCGTCAGCGTGCCCTACAAGGGCGGGTCGGCCGCGCTGTCGGATGCGGCCGCGGGCAACATCCAGGTGCTGATCAACAGCCCGGTGAGCGCGATGCCCTTCGTGAACGCGGGGCGGCTGCGGGCGCTGGCGACCACCGGAGCGCGCAGGCCGGCGGCGTTCTCGCAGTTGCCCACGCTCGCCGAGTCGGGCTATCCGGGCTTCGACCTCAACGAGTGGTACGGCCTCTTCGCGCCGGCGCGCACGCCGCGAGCCGTGGTCGAGCGGATCAACACCGAGGTGCGACGGATCATGGCGAGCCCGGCGATGGTGAAGCGGCTCGCGGAGATCGGGGCCGAGTCGCCCGCGATGGACACGGCCGGGTTTGCGGACTTCGTGACGGGCGAGACCGCGCGCTGGGGCGAGGTGGTGCGCAAGGTGGGCGTGAAGCTCGAATGAGCCGGCCCCGTCGACACGCCGAATGCCGCGCGTGCCGACGGGGCGATGTGGGGACTAGAAGCGGAAGCGCGAGCCGCCGTCGATCGAGATCACCTCCCCGCTGAGGTAGGACGCACGCTCCGACACCAGGAAACTCACGAGGTCGGCCACTTCCGCGGGCTCGGCCATGCGGCCGAAGGGCAGCGAGGCCAGCAATGCGTCGTAGGCCTTGTCGGCGGCCTGCGTGGGATTGAGCAACGAGGCGGTGCGGCCGGTGCGCACCAGACCCGGGTTCACGCCGAGCACGCGCACGCCGTGATCGACGCTCTCCGCGCCCAGCGCCTGGGTCAGCGCGATCAGCGCCGCGTTCGCGGACGAGGTGCCGATCGATTTCGGATTCGGGCGCAGCCCGCTGATGCCGATGATGTTGAGGATCACGCCGCGCCGGCGCTCGCGCATGCGGCGGTAGAAGGCGCGGCACAGCGCGATCGTTCCCATGAGCTTGCCTTCGAAGCCTTCGCGCAGCGCGCCGGGGTCGACGTCGAGCAGGCCGCCACGCGGGATCGCGCCCGCGGAGTTGACGACGATGTCGACCTCGGGGAAGGCGTCGACCAGGAGGCTGTCGGACAGGCGCGAGAGATCGGCCTCGAAGATCTCGACCGACACGTCATGCGCGGCGCGCAGCACGTCCCGCGCTTCGACGAGCGCGGCCTTGTCGCGCGCGACCAGCCGCACATGGCAGCCCTCGGCGGCCAATGCCTTCGCGCAGGCGAAGCCGATGCCTTTCGACCCGCCGGTGACGAGCGCCGTTCGGCCGGACAGTTGCAGATCCACTTTGTTGACTCCAATGCTTCGATGGGGATGGGATGCCGGCCGCCCCGCGTTGCGGCGAAGGGCCGGCGGCTGGCTTCGCTACCGCAACGCGCATGCCATGCGAGGAAGGGCGTGCTTCGGCGCGATGCGGGCGCGCCGATGTCGTCGCGGCGGTCAGCCTTCGACCGGCGCGCGCGCAGTGTCCGCGCGGCGAACAGCGGCGCGCGGGCCGCGGCGGGAACTTTGGCATGCGCTTCGCAGCGAAGGCACGGGCGGCGCGCGATTGGCATGGGCGTTGCGGAAAGGCCCGCATGTCATCCCCCACACCGAACCCGGCGGAGATTCCGCTCGACACGCTGCCGCGCAAGCGCTCCGCCCCCCTCGACCTGCTCGAGGGGATCCGCGTCCTCGACCTGACCTCGTCGATCGCCGGTCCCTATGCGGCGCAGCTGCTCGCCGACATGGGCGCGACCGTGGTGAAGGTGGAGCCGCCGGGCAAGGGCGACGACGTGCGCGCCTGGGGCCCGCCGTTCCTGCAGGGCGAGTCGCTCTGGTACCTGAGCGTCAACCGCAACAAGCACAGCATCACGCTCGACCATGCGCAGCCCGAGGGCCACGCGATCCTGCGCCGGCTCGTGGCGCAGGCCGATGTCGTGATCGTGAACCTGGTGCCGCGCGTGCAGCGCAAGCTGCGGCTCGATGCGCGGACGCTCGGCGCGCTCAGGCCCGGGCTGATCCACGTCTCGCTGACCGGCTTCGGCGGCGAGGGCGAGCGCGCCGACCTGCCCTGCTACGACCTGGTCGCGGAAGGGTACTCGGGCGTGATGGCACTGACCGGCGAGCCCGATGCGCCGCCGCAGAAGGTGGGCACGCCGGCCGCGGACCTGCTGGCGGGACAGGACGCGGCGCTCGCCACGCTGGCGGCCCTGCAGCGGCGCCACCGCAACGGCGAAGGCTGCGCGATCGACATCTCGATGGTGGAGAGCATGACGCGCTTCATGTCGCCGCGCATCCTGCCCTACCTTGGCGGCGGCGAGCTGCCGCGCCGCTCGGGCGGGCGCGACAGCGTGATCGCGATCTACCAGGTGTTCGAGACGGCCGACCAGCCGATCACGCTGGCGCTCGGCAACGACGCGGTGTGGACGCGCTTCTGGCAGGCGGTGGGACAGCCCGAGGTCGCGCACGAGCCGGCCTTCGCAACCAACGCGCTGCGGCGCGGCGCGCGCGCGCCGCTGGTCGAGAAGATCGCGGCCCTGCTGCGCACCGCGCCGCGCGCGCACTGGCTCGCGGCCTTCGCGCGCGAACGCGTGCCCGCGGGGCCGATCCATGGCGTGGACGAAGTCGCGGCCGATACCGCGCTACGCGAGCGCGGCTTTCTCTATGCGGTGGACAGCGATCGCGGACCGTTGCCGCAGATCGGCCTCGGCATCCGCTTCGACGGCGCGTCGGAAGGATCGACGCGGCCGCCGCCGACGCTCGGCGCGGACACGGTGCAGGTGCTGACGCAGTGGGCGGACGTGGACCCGGCGGCAATCGAGGGCTTGCGCGAGCGGCGCGTGATCTAGCGCCGCGGTCCGCGCCGCCTCACATCCCCGTCACGCCGCGCTCGAGCGCGAAGGCCAGCAGCGCCTTCTCGTTCGGTTCCTGCGGCCAGGTGTCCTGCGCGAGCCACTTGTGGAACGAGCTCGCGGCGATGCGGCTCGCGGGACCCTCGCGGCGCCAGGCGCGCGCGATCGGCGCGGCGAGCAGGTCGAGCCGGTCGGCCTCGAAGCGCGCGCGCACCTGCGCCTGGTCGGCCTCGGGCATCTCGGCATAGAGGGCGCGCGCCTGTACCATGCGCGCGTTCTCCCACAGCTCGAGGATGCGGCGCATGCGCTCGCCTTCGGACAGCGCCGGCGCCGCCGCGGGCTGCGCGGGCGTGGCCGGTGCCGGCGAACCCGGGGCGGCGGCTGCGCCGGCCGTGGGCGGCAGCGCCTTCAGGCCGGCATAGCCCTTCTTGAGCGCATCCTTGAAATAGGCCGCGGGCGACTTGAGCTCGGGCATCGCGGCATTGCGCAGCCGCTGCTCGACATGGTCGAGCGTGGCGCGGATCTGGCCTTCGTCGGTGATGGCGTAGAGGTCCTGCGCCTCTTCCTGCTTGATGCCCAGCGCGATCAGCCGGCCGACCAGCTCGAGGTCGAACACGTTGCGGTCGGCCGAGGAGATGTCGCCGAGCCGCTGCTGCACCTTGGGCACGACGCGGAACTGGATCTCCTCGATTTTGCGGCCGCGCTTGTGCTCGATGAGCTCGATGCTGAAGTCCTCGCACAGCGCGTCGATCTCGGCCAGGGCCTTGCTGATCACGTCGCGCTTGAGGAAGCGGTAGTCGACCTCCTTGATGTCGCTGCGGCCGGTGAGCACGGCGGCCCACCACAGCACGTCCTCGCGCATCGACAGCCGGCCCGGCGAGGTCAGGTAGCGCGCGCCGATCTCGTAGAGCACGGCGGCCGAGTAGCTGCGCATCTGGCCGCTGATCTCGAGCAGCACGCGCGTGTACTGGTGCGGCTTGACCAGCCGCTCCTTGATCTCGTCGGGATAGCGCCAGGTGACCATGCACGGACGGCCCCGGCCCTGCTCCTCGATGGTGACGGTGCCCAGCAGCTGGGTCGACACCCAGCGCCGCAGCGCGGGACCGCTGGTCGACCACTCGATGGTGGTGGCCTGCATGTCGCGCAGGTGGGCCTTGAGCAGCTCGGTGTTGTTCGAGTTGAAGCGGGCGTCGCCGATCAGCTCGCTGAGCGGGAGCTGGTAGACGGGCTCGTCGACCCCCTGGCGCTGCGAGTGGTAGAGCAGCGCGTTGTAGATCCGGCGCGACAGCAAGGTGAGCCGGCCCCGCTTGGGCCGGATGGCGATGGCCTCGTTGGCCTTGGCCACGCTCTGCTCGTCCGCCGGGGGTGGCGGGCGCGGAAGTGTGCGTGGAAGGTCGTCGTCGGCCATGTTGCGTAAGCGGGAGGGTTCACATGATGCTTGGCTAATGTGAATTCGTCAAATCACAAACCCGGGTGCCTTGGTGAGTTTAAAGATAAACACTTGGGAGATTGAAGAGTTGGCGGTCCGATTTCTCTTTTCACGACAAGGACTTGCGAGGCTTTCTGTGAGTGTTTATGGGAGTTGATGTGAGGACCGTTGGGATTTGATGTGAGATCCGTTGGGGTACCGACCCCTGGAATGTGAGCAGGAATGGGGTCCAATGTGAGTGGACAAGGGGAACGGGGCGGTGCGGGCCCCGGATTGCGGCGATGACCGCCCCCGCAGCGCCGGTTTGGGGCCTCCGGGCTGCCTGGCGCTCGCCGATGGACCCGGATCGCGCCCGCTTTTTGACAACTCCGCGACGGGTTCCCCAACCGACCTCACAATAGAGAGGCGGGAAATGCTCTCGTACTCGGTGGAAGTTGTTCATTCGACAGATTCTCGTAGAATTGCAGAATTCTGTCGAATAAGGTGTCTCCCCGATGTCCGTCAATGCACCGCCGATCCCTGGAAACCAGGTTTCCACCGAGGCTCCGCTTCCCCCCCGCCAGGTCATCAACATGTCCAAGATTGCCGCCCTGGCAACGCGGGCCGGTTCGATGGTCGAGCAGATCCGCAGCATGCTGCTGGCCCCCGAGGCCCGCAAGGTGCCGCCCATTTTTTCCACTGCCCAGCTCGCCGCCCTGTGCGGCGTCGACAAGGCGCACGTCGCCTACCGCATCACCAAGGAAGACCTGCCGGCCGGCCGGCTCACGCCTTCGGGCGGCAAGCGCAACTTCGGCCTCGATGAGCTGCGTCGCTGGACCCGCACCTACCGCGCCGACAAGATGCGTCCCGCCGGCCGTAAGGCCGTGACCATCGCGGTCGGCAACTTCAAGGGCGGCGTGGCCAAGACCACCACCGCGATGATCCTGGCCCAGGGCCTGAGCCTGCGCGGCCACCGCGTGCTCGCGATCGACACCGATCCGCAGGGCTCGCTGACCACGCTGCACGGCCTGCTGCCCGAAGCCGAGGTAACCGAGGACATGACCATCGGCCCGCTGTGCGACGGCACCGAGCGCGACATCCGCTACGCGATCCGCTCGACCTACTGGGACGGCATCGACCTCGTGGCCGCCGCGCCCTTCCTGTTCTCGGCCGAGTTCGCGCTGCCGGCGCGGCAGATGCAGGAGCCGGGCGCCAAGTTCTGGGACGTGCTCAACGAAGGCCTCGAGAGCGTGCGCGATCTCTACGACGTGATCGTGATCGACACGCCGCCGTCACTGTCCTATGTGACGATCAATGCCCTGTGGGCGGCCAACGGCATCGTCGTGCCCGTGCCACCCTCGGGCCTGGACTTCGCCTCGTCGGCGCAGTTTTGGTCGCTGCTGGCCGACCTCGGCGGCAACCTCGACGGCCAGAGCAAGGACCGCGAAGGCAAGGCCTTCGATTTCCTGCACGTGCTGCTGAGCCGCGTCGACGCGGCCGACCCGGCCATGCCCGCGGTGCGGCAGTGGATCCAGGCGACCTATGGCGAGTACACCTTGCCGGTCGAGATTCCGAAGACCAGCGTCACCAGCAACAAGGCGGCGGAGTTCGCGACCGTCTACGACGTGCAGCGCTACGAAGGCGCCGCCAAGACCTACAAGCGCGCCGTCGATGCGTACGACGCCTTCGTGGAACTGGTCGAGCAATCGGTGGTGGGCGCGTGGGGTGCGCAGGGGCGCCCGCGTTGATGAGTAGTTCGTCGGATCCGGTGCGTGGAAACCTGGTTTCCACGCCCATGTCGAAAAGGCTCGCAGCGCGGCCCGAGGAAGCGTTCGGCCCGGGCCGGAAGGGCCGGGCGATCGCGAGGCCGCCGCGCGCCAGGTTTGAAAGACGGGGTGGCGTGGAAACCAGGTTTCCAGCAGCCGTCTCCGATACGCGTCCTGTCGATGCGTGGACCTTCGGCCCCTGGCTGCCGTCCCCATCGCCCTCTCTATATATGCAGACCCCAGGGGCCCTCCGTGGGAACACCGCGCCGACGACCTCGGCGCTTTCGGCTTTTGCCGCGCCGGCGATCCGGTCCGTCGGCACGATGCGCGCTCCGGTGTCGAAGCCCTTCGCACACCCGCGCTGTGGAAACCAGGTTTCCAGCCACCCGCCCATTCCACCGGCACTCGTCCGGCCCGTCCGTGGAAACCGGGGTTCCAGATTCAAGGAGACATGACCATGTCCAGCACACGCAAGCGTCTCGAGGCGCTCACCGCCAACCTCTCGCTGCCGCAGGATCTGCCACCGGCCGCTCCACCGACCACCGCGCTGCCCGAAGCCGCCGCGCCCGAGGTGCCGCCCTTCATGCCGCCCGCCGCCGTGGAAACCAGGTTTCCACCGGTGGGCAAGAGCTCGCTCGCCCCCCGCACCGGCCCGGGCCAGATGATGGCTTTTCGTGGCCAGATCCAGCAGGTCGAAGGCGAGATGGCCGCGCTGCGCGAAAAGCTCAGCCAGTACGAAGGCTCGCTGCCCACGCGCAAGCTCGATCCCCAGACCATCCGCCCGAGCCGCTGGGCCAACCGCCACGAGACCGCGTTCTCGAACGCCGAGTTCGCCGGTCTCAAGGCCGACATCGAACATGCGGGCGGCAACGTGCAGCCGATCCTGGTGCGGCCGCTCAAGGACGAGGAAGGGCAGTACGAACTGGTGTTCGGCCATCGCCGGCACCGCGCCTGCCTGGAACTCGGCATTCCGGTACTGGCCTCGATCTGGCAGGAAGAACTCGGCGACGCCGCCCTGTTCGCCGCCATGGACCGCGAGAACCGCGAACGCGCGGACCTCTCGTCCTACGAGCAGGGGATGATGTACCAGCGCGCGCTCGACGAGCAGCTGTTCCCGACGCAGCGCCAACTGGCCGAAGCGCTCGGCGTCAGCCACACCTGGGTGCGCAAGGCGCTGCAGGTCGCGGCGCTGCCCTCGCTGATCGTCGAATGCTTCCGTACGCCGCTCGAGGTCGGCTTCCGCCACGCCGAGCAGATCCATGCCGCGATGGACAAGGACCGCCGCGCCGTGCTCAAGCGGGCCGAGAAACTCCGGGGCCACGACCTCTCGGCCTCGATGGTGGTGGCGCGGCTGCTCGATGCCCGCCCGAGCATGGAGCGCGCGGAACGGCTCGAGCTGCAGGCCAACGGCACGCGCCTGGGCACCCTCGCGCGCTCCAAGCTCGGCGAGGTCACGATCACGCTGACCTCCCAGGCATCGGCCGACGGCGACGTGGAAGCGATCCAGAAAGCCGTGGGCGATGCGCTGCTGAAGCTCCGGACTACCGGCGCCTGAGAAGGTGTGAATGAAGCTGCTGCGCGCCCCGATCTCGCATCTGTGGTCCTCGCCGTATGTCAGTGCGGCTGCGGTCCTCGACGCGACCTCGGGGCGCTCGCGACGGTTCCTTCACACCTTCCGAGCGCTCTTCAAAGCTCAATGTGAGTAGATTTGGGATTTCCGAAGCGCCTGCGCCCAGCGCTTCGGAGACCCTTCCAGCCATCGATCTAGGGGATGACGATGGCGGTATCGGTCTTCACGCGGTCCAGCGCCACCAGCGACCGGAAGCTCTTCACCTGCTCGTTCTCCGCGAAAAGACGCCGCGTCAGCCCTTCGTAGCTGCGCATGTTGGCCGCCACGATGATCAGCACGCAGCTCACGCCCCCGGTCACGTAATAGCACTGCTGCACTTCGGGCGTCTCGCGGAAGAAGGCCTTGGCGCGGTCCACCGTCGCCGCCCGCTCGTCGACCAGCTGCACCTCGACGATCGAGGTGATGGTGGCGCCCAGCGCATCGGCATCGAGCACCGCTACGTTGCGCTGGATCACGCCGGCGGCCTCGAGCGCGGCGATGCGGCGCTGGACGGCCGGCGCGGACAGGCTCACTTCCTCCGCGATCACGCGCTGCGGCGTCTTGTTGTCGCGCTGCAGGATCTGCAGGATGGCGCGGTCCTGGCGGTCGAGGACATATCCCGATTCGGTGAGTCTGGTAGGCATCTTGAGCGAATATTGCGTGAAGAGGCTGAAAATCCAGCCAATTCTTCACCATGGCAAGCATAAAGTGCGTTCATGATGACATTCTTCTCCTCCGGCGTCACCGACCCCCAGGCCCGCCGCAAGGCCTTGGGCGTGGCCTGCGGCGCCGGGGCCGGCGCCCTCTGGGGCCTGGTGTTCCTGGCGCCGGCGCTGGTGCGGGACTTCAGTCCGCTGATGCTGACCATCGGCCGCTACCTCTTCTTCGGCCTGATCGCCGCCTTCCTGCTGGTGCCGCGGTGGCGCGCGCTGGCGCCGCGGCTCGCGCGCGGGCACTGGCGCAGCCTGGCCTGGCTGGCCTTCACGGGCAATGTGCTCTATTACCTGCTGCTGTCCAGCGCGGTCCAGAACGGCGGCATCGCCATGACCTCGCTGGTGATCGGCTTCCTGCCCGTGGCGGTGACCGTGATCGGCAGTCGCGACCACGGCGCCGTGCCCCTGCGCGCGTTGCTGCCCTCCATCCTGCTGAGCGTGGCCGGCGCTGTCTGCATCGGCTGGCAGGCCTTCGCCGCGCCCGCCAGCGGCGGCCTGGGCGCCTCCGTGCTGGGCTTCGCCTGCGCCGTCGGCGCGCTGGCGTCCTGGACCGCCTTCGCCGTGCGCAACGCCCGCTGCCTGCAGCGCCTCGAGGGCGTCTCGGGGCAGGACTGGAACCTGCTGACCGGCATCGTCACCGGCGCCCAGAGCCTGCTGCTGGTACCGGTGGCGCTGCTGCTCGAATCCGCCCACCACGAACTGGGCGCATGGGCCCGGTTCGGGGCCGTTTCGGCCGGCCTGGCGCTCGTGGCATCGATCGCGGGCAATGCGCTGTGGAACCGGATGAGCCGGCTGCTGCCGCTCACGCTGGTGGGCCAGATGATCCTTTTCGAGACCCTGTTCGCGCTGGTCTACGGCCTGGCCTGGGAGCGCAGGGCGCCCACGCCGCTCGAGCTGCTGGCCCTCGGCTTCGTGGTCCTGAGCGTGGTGTCGTGCCTGGCGGCGCACCGTCCGGCGACGGCCGCCAGCCACTGAATGGATGGTTCCGCCGCCACCGTCCCGCTTCCGGACAGATTCAAAACCGACGCCAAGTGCTTGAAAACAAAAGAGAAAAATCCGTCGATGGGCTTGACATCGGCATTTGACATCGCAAAATCGCGTGGATGATTATTGAGGTCCCCAAGACCCATTCGATGCACCCGACCGCCGCATGAAAGCCCACCGCCAACGCCTGCAGCGCGCCCACTTCGCTTTCATGCGCGCGCTGATCCAGGGCCTCGATGCCCGCGCGAGCTGGGACCGCTATCTGCGGCTCGAGGGCGAGTCGGCCGACATGCGCAACGTGCGGCGCACCATCGGCTGGATGCGCGACGCCTTCGCCGCCGCCGCCCGGCGCGAGCGCCGGCCCGGCACGGCGCGGCTGATCCTGCTCGACCCCGAGCGCTTCGCCAGCGCGCCCAAGTTGCCGACGCTCGAGGACTTCGCGCACGCGCAGGGGCTGGAAGACTTTTCCCACGCCGAGCAGATCGAGGCCTACGAGGCCGCCTACCCCGGGGCGGGCGCGGGCGGCGGGGCCGGGCAGGGCGGCGCCGGCTCGCGGCGCGCGCGCGTGGTGGCGCGCCAGCTCGAGGCGCTGCAGTGGCTCGAGGGCCTCACGGCCGAAGACCCCCGGCCCGACGACCCGGTCGCCGCCTGGCTCAACCCCGCGCTGGCCGCGCGCCTCGAGCGCGCCCACCTCGGCACCCTGCGCGAACTGGTCGAGCGCGTGAACCACAGCGGCGCGCGCTGGTGGACCCGGGTGCCGGGCATCGGCGCCCACAAGGCGGCGCGCGTCATCGAGTGGCTGCAGGTCAACGAGCAGGCGCTGGGCCTGCGCATCGGCCACCATGCATTGCGCCGCCGTTCGCAGCTCGCACCTGAGGTGCTGCATGCCGTGGTGGCGCCCGCCACCGAATTGCGGCCGCTCGAGAAGCTGGTGCTGCCACCCGCGCTCGACGGCAGCCTGGGCCTGTTCCGTTCGTCGGCACCGGGCAGCGGCGCGCGCACCGATCCCGAAGCCATCGCCGAGTGGCTGGCCGCCCGCGGCGCGCCGCGTGATGCGCGCGCGTCCGCGGCGCCGCCGACGCTCAGCGCCACGCAGCGCGCCTACCGCAAGGAGGCCGAGCGGCTGCTGCTGTGGGCTGTGCTCGAACGCGGCAAGCCGCTGTCCTCGCTCACGCCCGACGATGCCGCGGCCTATGGCGACTTCCTGTGCGCGCCGCCCGCCGCCTGGTGCGGCCCGCGCCATCACCAGCGCTGGTCGCCGCAGTGGCGGCCCTTCGAGGGCGCGCTGTCGCCCGCGGCGCGGCGCCAGTCGCTGGTCATCCTGCGCGGGCTGTTCGGCCATCTGGTGCGATGCAACTACCTTGTGTGCAATCCTTTTGCACCCAATGAGCTGCCGGCGCCCGCCGAGGCGCCGGTTCCCGTCGCACCGGCGCCATGGGCGCACCTCGACTTGCAGTTCGAGCTGCGTGCCGATGACGAAGCCGCGCGCCGGCTGCGTCGCGCGCTGCAATGGATCCGCGCCACCGGCCTGCGGCTCGGCGAGGTGGTGGCGCTGCGCTGTGGCGATCTCGTGCCGCCCTCGGTCGATGAGACAACGCGTACGACCCACCCCTGGCAGCTCCAGGTGAAGGGCGCGCGCGGCGCGACCCGCCAGGTGCCGCTCGCGGCCGAGCACGTGCGCGAGCTCGAGGAAGAACTCGCGCGCCATGGCTTCGAGCCGCGCGTCGATGCGCATGCCAACCACGGCATCGCCGTGCTCGCACGCTTCGTCGCGCATCCGCTGCAACCCGGTGCCTGGTCGGCCTCGGGCCTGCACAAGGCCATGAAGCGCTTCCTGCACCAGGCCGCGCACGGCCTCGACGAAACACAGGCCGCGCAGCTTCGCCAACTGACCACGCATCACCTGCGCCGCGCCGCGCGCGAGGGCTTGCCCGCGTCCCAGGCCTGACTACTTGGCAGGTCATCGACAGCCTTCGTGCCGCGTCGCATGATGGCCGACGTCGGCCGGCTCATAGCGGCCCCGGCGCCCCTCCCGGATTCGAAAGCCTTTCCCATGCCCACAGCAGAGACCCTCGAGAAATTCATCGCGCGCGTGGAGTCCAACTTCCACGCCGAAGCCCTCGCCGAGTTCTATACCGAGGACTCGTCCATGCAGGAGAACCAGTCGCCCCCGCGCATGGGCCTGGCCGCCAACATCGCGCGCGAGCGCGCCACGCTGGCCCGCGCCTCCGCGGTCCGTTCGCAATGCGTGCGGCCGGCCTTCGTGCAGGGCGACCATGTCGCGATCCGCTGGATCTTCGAGTTCGACTGGCTCGACGGCAGCAGCAGCCGCATCGAGGAGGTCGCCTGGCAGCGCTGGTCGGGCGAGCGCATTGCGTCGGAGCAGTTCTTCTACGACCCCGCGCAGATGGCGCCGAAGAAGCCCGCGCCATGAGCGAGCCCAAGCAACTGGCCTACGCACGCTCGGTGCTGCAGGCCCAGCCCTTCAGCGTGCTGCTGGGCACCGAGATCCTGGCCTTCGGCCCCGCGCTCACCGAGCTGCGCCTCGCCCTGCGGCCCGAGCTCAAGCAGCAGCACGGCTTCGCCCATGGCGGCGTGCTCAGCTACCTGGCCGACAACGCGCTGACCTTCGCGGGTGGCAGCGCGCTGTCCGATGCGGTCGTCACCGCCGAGTACAAGATCAACTATGTGCGCCCCGCGCAGGGCGACACGCTGCTCGCGCGCGCCCGCGTGCTGCACGGCGGCAAGCGCCAGGCCGTCTGTGCCTGCGAGATCTTCGCGATCGACGCCGAAGGCGGCGAGAAGCTGGTGGCCGTCGCCCAGGGCACGATCTCCGCGATGGGCGAGCGGCCGGCTGTGTGAGCGTCGCGCTGATCCTGCGCCGCACGCGGCTCGAGCACGGCATCAGCCAGCTAGAGCTCGCGGGGCGCCTCGACGTCTCGCAGCGCCACATCAGCTTCCTCGAATCGGGTCGCGCGCTGCCGAGCCGCGGCCTGATCCTCGCGTGGATGGCCGAGCTGGGCGTGCCGGTGTCGGTGCGCAATGCAGCGTTGTTGCAATGCGGCTTCGCGCTGCCGCAGCCCGACGAGGACACGCAGGGCGCCGAAGCCGCGCTCGTGCGCGAGGCCGTGCGCCGCACGCTCGACGCGCACCTGCCGCATCCGGGCCTGGCCTTCGATGCCGACTGGAAGACGGTGGAGCAGAACCGCGGTGCGCGCTGGCTGTCGTCGGTCGTGATGCCCGGGCTCTGGCGCACGGCCGGTGGTGGCGGCATGGGCCTGGACATCATCACGGCCATCGGCCATCCGCAGGGCCTGCTCTCGCGCGCCCGCGAACCCGAGTCCACGGCCGCCGCGCTGCTCACGCAACTGCGCGCCGAAACCTGGAGCCGCCCCGCGCTCGCCTCGCGCGTCGAATGGCTCGCACGCGCGCTCGAGCGCCGTTACCCGGGCCGCATGCCCGAGCGCGGCCGCGCGGTCGGCGTGCCGTATTTCAGCTTCGTCTTCGACACCGAGTTCGGCGCGCTGTCCTTCGAGGTCATGCAGAGCGTGTTCGCGTTGCCGCAGGACGTGACGCCGGCCTCGCTGCGCGTCGAGATGTGGTTCCCGCGCGATCGCGCCACCTCCGAGGCGATGGCGCGCCACGTGCCGCTGCAACCGGCGCTTCAGGTGCCGTAGAGCACGAACGGCGCCCAGTAGGCGGGCTTGCGCAGGCGTTCGCCGTATTCGCCCTCGGCGAAGGCACGCTTGGTCTCGGCCAGCGCGCGTTCCACCGGCAGCCTGCGCTCGATGCGTGCGAAGAAGGCCTCCATGAAGCGCGCCGTGCTCTCGTCGCTGACCGGCCACAGCGTCATCACCGTGTTGACGTTGCCCGCCACGTACAGCGCATAGGGCAGCCCCATCACGCCGTCGCCCGCCACCACCTTGCCGATGCCGGTCTCGCAGGCCGACATCACGACCAGGTCGCTGCGCAAGGTGTAGCCCGGCCATTCCGCGGCCGTGACATAGCCGTCCACCGACGGCGGGTTGTCGACCTGGCCCAGTACCAGCGCGCTCAGCGCCGGCACGCTCGGGCTCAGGTAGCCATGCACCGAGAACAGCAGGTGCCGGTACTTCGCAAGCTCGCCGCTGCGGTCGAGCCGCTGCAGGTTCTGCTCGGTCGCGTCGGCGCCGCTGATCAGGTCGACCTGGCGATGCTGGAACACGCGCGCGATGCTCTCGAGTTCGCGCTGCGTGCCGGGCAGGTTCTCCCAGCTGTTCTCGCGCAGTTCCTCGACCGCCGCGCCGATGCCTTCCTCGCTCTCGGCAGAGGCGCGGGCCGACAGCAGCGCATCGTCGCCGACGCTTGCGCCGCGTTTGGCCGAAGGCGGCGCCGTCCGTGCTTCGCCTTCGTACACCGGATTGCCGATCGCCAGCATCGCCTTGCGCGGCGGCAGGCGGCCGTAACTGGCCGAGCGGCGCTGCAGCAGTTCCATCATCGAGAGCGACTGCACATAGCCCACGCTGTGGCGCTGCGCGAGCAGCTCGCCGTCGACCGGCAGCGTCTCGAACGGCAGCATCGCGAGCGCGCCATCGGGCGAGACGATCAACCGCCGCCGCGCGCCGATGCTCGCCTGCAGCGGCGCGATGAGCCGCTTCGACAGCCATTGCCCGATCGGCGCCGCGTCGCTCACGCGTTGCGCGCCCTCCTGCGGCGACTGCGCGGCCGGTGCCACGCGATAGCGCTCGGGCCCGAGCTGCCACACCGCCTGTCCCTCGCCGAGCGCATCGCCCACCAGTCGCCGGTAGGCATCGATGCTGTCGGCCAGGCCGGGCAGCGGTGCGAGCTCGGCCGCCTGCAGCAGCCCGCTGCCGTCGACCACGAAGGCCATCACGCGGTCGCCATCGAGCAGGTAGCTCACGAACACGCTGTCGGACGGCAGCAGCCGCTTCGCATCGGCCAGCGAGGCGATGTGCGGCTGCGACTGCTGCGCGTACTTCGGATGCTGCGCGCGCAACCGCCGCTGCAGGTCGGCATAGGACAGCACCACGCGGTTGCGCTCGGCCTCCAGCGTCTGGCGGCGGTCGACTTGCGCGCCGGTCTCGTCGAGGCTGCGGTCGATGCGTGCCAGCTCGGCCTCGTGCCGGTCGACCGCCTCCTGCTCCTTTGCGGGCAGCAGCCGGCCGCGGTTGGCCTGCTGCAGGGCCGTGCTCTCGATCAGCGTGCGCGCCTTCGACAGCTCCGCGATCTCGAAGGCCCGCGCGTTCTCGCCGTCGCGCACGCTGGCCAGCGCGTGGTGGCGGTAGCCCTCCACATAGCGTTCGAACAGCGCGCGCCGGCTCTTCACGCTCAAGCCGTGCTGCGCGCGCAGCGCCTCCAGGTTGCGCTGGAACTGCGGCATCAGCGGCTTCACCGTGTCGAGCCGGTCGGCCGCCAGCGCGGCGCCCATGCGCTCGATCAGCGACAGCAGCGTCTCGGGATGCGCGTCGCCCAGCAGCGCGCGCCGGCCCTCGTGCGCGCGCTCGAACAGCGCGAGCGCCTCGTTCGCATCGCCGGCCGACAGCACCGAGCGGCCCAGGCTGTGGACCGCGGCCAGTGTCAGTGGATGCTGCTCGCCCATCAGCGCGACGCGGATATCGAGCGCCTCGCGCGAGCGCTGCGCCGCTTCCGCGTGCCGCCCCTGCGCCTCGAGCACGCTGGCGTACACGTTGAGCGCATAGAGCGTGTCGGGATGCCCCGCGCCGCGCGCGGCCGCGAGTTGCGTCCAGGCCATGCGCGCCTTGTCGTGCGCGGCGCCGAGCCGGCCCATGCGGCGCAGTTCGATGGCCTCCGCGCTCGCGGCCCGCGCGCTGCGCGGATCGGCGTCGCCATGGGCCGCGGCGGTGAGCTCGTGCACGCGCTGCGCATAGGCCAGCGCCTCGCGGTGGCGGTACAGCGCCGAGTAGGTGGCCGACAGGCTGGCCAGCGAACTCAGCGTGTCCGGTGCCTGCGCGCCCAGCACGCGGCGGCGCGCTTCGTAGACCTGCTCGTGCAGCTTCAGTGCCTCGGCGAAACGGCCGAGGTCGCTGAGGTTCACCGCCATCGCATTGCGCATGCGCAGCGTCGTCGGATCGTCGGCGCCCCATTGCGCCTGCGCGGCCGCGGCCAGCTCCACGCCGATCGCCAGCGCCTCGCCATAGCGACCCGATTCGCCGAGCGTGCCCGCGAGGTTGTGACGCGCGACCAGCGTGTTGCGCGCGGCCGGGCCGGCCGACTTCAGCGTGAGGCGGTAAATCTCTTCCTGCAGCGCGAGCGCTTCGCGGCAGCGGCCGACCTTGCACAACTGCAGCGCGAGTGCGTTGCGCCCCGACAGCGCCGCATTGGCCTCGCGGCCCCAGAAGGCATCGCGCCAAGCCGCGCGCTGTTCGAGCCAGGCCAGCAGCGCGGCATCGTCGGCGCGCGCATCGCTGTTGTCGGCGAGCCGGCCGAGGATCAGGTCCTTCGCGAGAAAGGCCTCCATCGACAGCGAGGCGGCCTGTTCGAGTGGCAACTGCTGCAGCGCGCGGCGAAGCCGTTCGTCACTGTCGCGGAAACGGCCGGCCTTCTCGAACTCATCGGATTCGCGCACGAGGCCGCCGACTTCCGAATAGGCCGCGCCCAGCGACGGAAACGGCGGCGCGGCCGCGGCGGTCAGCGGCAGCAGGAGCAATGAAAGAAGGAAGCGGTGGAGCAGCGTGGGCAATGGCATCTTTCGCGCGGTGAATGCCCCGAAGCTAAGGGCGCTGGCGCCGCTCCACGACTACGAGCTTTCGTAGCGCGAGGCCCGCTGCGATGGCGCGAGACTTTGGTCTTCGGCAATGGCGAATGGCGAGGCAATCGATGTTTAGAGGAAAGTTCTCAACCCTGGTTTTCCTGCTCTGCGGCGCGGCGTACTGCCATGCCGCCTCCAGCCTCGAGCTGATCACCGATGCCGAAGCGAAGCTGCCTTCGGCCTATCTCGAGAACAAGCGCGCCGGTCTCACGCGCGGGCCCGGCATCGAGGTCGCGAGCCCGAGCACCGAAGCCGGCCGCGAGGCGGTCGCGCTGAAGATCGGCTTCAAGCCGCGCGGCGGCGTCGTGATCGATCCGAAGACGGTGAAGGTGCAGTACATGAAGGAACCGGTGGTCGATCTCACCGAGCGCGTGCGGCCCTACATCAGCGACACCGGCATCGCTATCGACGCCGCGCGCGTGCCCGCGGGCGAACACCAGTTGCGCGTGCAGGTCGGCGATGCCGAGGGCCGCGTCAGCAGCAAGCTGATCCAGTTCAAGGCGCAGTAGGCCGCATGGGCGTTGCCGCAACCTCGCCGGACGCGCCGGACGCGCCGCGCACCGTCGCCTGTCCCTACTGCGCCGAGCCCATCGCCGAGCAGGCACTGGCGTGCCGGCATTGCGGGCGCGACCTGTTCTTCTTCGCGCCGCTGCGGCGCGAGCTCGAGGCGCTGTCGCGGCGTGTCTCCGAACTCGAGAGTGCGCTGAGCGCGTCGCGCAGCACCGCGGCTGCGCCGGTGGTGCCGACATCGGAAGCAGCCGAGCCCGCGGCGATCCCGCCAACTCCGGCACAACCCCAGCGCCCCGGCATCGGCTCGGTGCTCCTTTTCCTCGTGCTGCCCGTGCTGTGCCTGGTCGCGATGCATGCCGTGACCATCGTGCTGCTCGACCTCAACGAGCTGTACCTGCGCGTGGCTTCCGTGATCCTGCCGCTGGGCCTGGGCATGCTGTTCGTCGCGCTGTTCAGGGTGCGGCTGCCCTACCAGCTGCTGATGGCCGTGGCCATCGCCGTGCTGTCGGTGCTCGGCATGGCGGCTGTCATCGCCTACACCGACGACGTGCCGCTGATGCCGCAGGGCGCGCGCGAATGGCGCGAGATCCTCTATTACGTGACGAGCATTGCCTTCAGCCACATCACCGGCATCTTCACCGGCCTGCTGGTGTTCCATCGCCGCAACCGCGGCATCGATAGGCTCTCGCACCGCCTCGCGAGCGCGCTCACTGACGGTTCGCCCGCCCCGGGCAAGGCGCAGCGGCTGCGCCAGTACACCGAGCGCATCCGCGACTTCATCACGCTGGTCACGCCGATCGTGACCGCGATCGTGTCGGTGGTCACCGGCGTCGTGACCTTGCTCAAGAAGTAGCGAAGCACCGGCCGATCATGGCCAATGTCCTGCATGCGCTGTCGCCGAAGGATGGCGTGCCGCGCCGTGCGCGCTGGCGAGGCTGTGCGTTTCATCCGCACAACCCCGCACAAGGAGATCCCCATGCCAGCCAGCACCCGCAGCGCCGAGCACGCAGAGAACACCGAGCCGCTTCCGCGCGAGGAGCCCGAGGTCGGCAGCGAGGAGTCGGTGCCCACCGATGGCCGCGACACCGAGGGCGAGAAGCTGATGAAGGACGTGAAGAACCCGAAGCTCCACGAGCCGGGCTTGGCCGAGCACAAGACGCCAGAGAAAGCCGAAAAGGCCGAGAAGGCCGAGGGCGGCAAGAAAGCCGCCTGATCCTCGGTCAGTCGAGCACCAGCTGCGTCTGCGTCACCAGCGCGCAGAGCCGCCCGTCGGCATTGGTGACCGAGGTCTGCCACACCATCGTCGTGCGGCCGCGGTGCAGCGCCACGCAGGTGCCGGTCACGGTCGTGCCCAGCTTCGCGCCCGCGATGAACTTGGTGCTGGAATCGGTGGTGGTCGTGCGTTTGCCCTCGGGCAGGTTCGCGATCGTGCCGACCGCGCCCAGCGTGTCGGCGAAGGCCATGTAGGCGCCGCCGTGCAGGATGCCGCCGGCGGTGCAGAGGTCAGCACGCACCTCCATCTCCGCGACCACGCGATCGGGTTCCAGCACGGTGAGGCGCACGCCCATCAGGCCGGGGAAGATCGGTTCCAGCAGTTGCTGGAGCGAGGCGATGTCGTGCATGCAGGTCTCCTTGGGGCGGCGGGCCGCCGATGGAGACCGATCCTAAGCACGCGGCGCCGCGCGCGCCATGCGGTTCACCCGGATCAGCCCATGACGTCGGCCAGCAGGTCCGGGCTCGGCACCAGCTCGCCGCGCTCGATGCGCCCGATGATCTCGTTCACGCGCCGGTGGTAGCGCACGTCCACCCCGACCTCTTCGCCGCGCCGCGCCACCAGCCCGTTGATGTACTCGGTCTCGGTGCGCCGGCCCTTCTGGATATCCTGGCCCATCGAGGGCCGCTGGCCGTCGCTGCGCGAGTTCGCCACCTCGAGGATCATGCGTGTGATCGCGTCGCGCGCCGCGGCGTCTTCCTCCGCGCGCGCCAGCAGGTCGAGGTCGAGCCCGCCCACCGGTTCGAGCGCCAGGCCCAGCGCGCGGCCGACGCGGATGCTCGAGCTGCCGAGCCGGATCGTGAGTTCGCGCGCCACCTCGTTCATGTCGCGCTGCTTGCCGCTCAGGCCCGTGAGCGCGCACACGCCGTTGCGCATCGCGTTGATCGTGAGCTTGGACCAGCGCTCGCCCCAGAGGTTGGTCGTGACCCGGCTGGTGTCGCCGTGCGCGAGCAGCGCCGAGATCGCTTCGGCGCGCGGCGTCACGCGACCGTGCAGCTCGCCCACGCGCATGCCCCATTTCTTCTCGTCGCCCAGCGGCGAGTTGCGCACGATGCGGGCCGGCGCCACCAGCTCCGCCGCCAGCGCGCTCACCGAGCAGCCCAGCGTGCGTTCCCAGCCGGCGATGGCCGCGATGCTGTCCTCGTTGATGCCGTTCTGCAGCGACACCACGCAGCCCGTGGGCGCGAGCAGCGGCAGGATCAGCTGCGTAGCCCAGGCCGTGTCGTAGGACTTCACGGCGATGAAGGCCACGTCGAAGGCCGCTTCGCGCGCGAGCTGCGCCACCTCGCCCACGTGCAGCGCGCGCACCTTCGCATGCACCGCGCCCCCGCCGTCCATGCCATTCATTCCGCTCACGCTCAGGCCGTCGCGCCGCATGGCCTCCACGTGTTCGGGCCAGGCATCCACCAGCGTGGTGTCGACCCCCGCCCTGGCCAGGTGCGCGCCCACATAGCCGCCCACGGCCCCCGCGCCCACGATGCATATCCGCGTCATCCGTTGCTCCTTCTTCGATCGGTTGAAAACGCGAAGCGCGCCGCCAGCCGCCCGAAGGGGAGGGCGCCGCGCCTCAGAGATTGAAGCCGCGCGCCTCCGTGCCCAACTCGGCGGCCGCGCCATCGAGTTCGTCGCGCAGCTGCGCCAGGTGCTGCTCGCCATAGAGCTCGGGCGTGCCGAGCAGGCACAGCGCGGCGAAGGCCTGGCCATCGGCACCGCGCACCGGCGATGCGAAGGCATGGATGCCGGGCACCACGTCGCCGAGGTTCACGCCGAAGCCGTGCCGGTCGGAGCGCTCGCGCATGCGCTGCAGCGCCGCGAGCCGTCCCGAGCCGCAGCGCGCCACTTCCTGCGCCACGTTGTCGAGCAGCACCGCGCGCGCCTGCGCCGCGTCCAGCGTCTGCAGGATCGCGACCCCGCCCGCCGTGGTGAACAGCGGCCGGCGCGCGCCCGGGTAGAGCACCGAGCCGGTCAGCGGAAGCTGGCCCTGGCGCACGCTGCACACATGCTCGTTGCCGCTGCGCAGCAGCAGCACCGCGATGCCGCGCATCCGGCGCGCGAAGGCCTCGAGCAGCGCTTCGGCGCGGCGTTGAAACAGCAGGTGGTCGGGCAGCGCCAGTCCCAGCTCGTGCATCAGCGGGCCCGGCAGGTAGTGGCGGTCGGCCGCGCGCTGCGTCACCAGGCGTTCCTCGACCATGCAGGCCAGCATGCGGTGCACGGTCGCCTTGTCGAGCTCGCAGGCCACGGCCAGGTCGGACAGCCGCCAGCCGAACTGCGGCCGCGACGCGACCACGCGCATCAGCTTGATCGCGCGGCCCAGGCTGCGCGTGCCGGGACGTTCGGGGGCGGTGGTGGCGAATGCGTCCTGGATGATCGGCTGGTCGGTGTCCATCGTCGGTGCTTCCTCGGGCAGATGCGGGGGAGGCCCACCGGACAGGGGCGCGGCGGGCGCGAACCATGCATTCTGCGATGGAGCGATGCGCGCGATCAGGGACGACACCGCGGCCAGGTCTTCAGTCGCTGTCGAAGCCATAGAGCCGCGCCGGGTTGTCCACGAGGATGCGATCGAAGGTCCGCGCGTCCGGCGACCACTGCCGCAACTGCGTGAGCACGCTGGCGTTGTCGACTTCGTGCGGCGCGCTGACCTCGGTGGCCGAGGCGGCAGCGCCCGGCTGCGGATGCGGCCAGTCGCTGCCCCACAGCATGCGTTCGGGGTTGCAGCCGATGAAGCGGCGCGCCAGCGCTTCCATGTCGGCATGGCCGGGCATCGTGCTGCAGCGGTAGGGGGCCGAGAGCTTGACGTAGGCTTTCCCCTCTTCGACGAGCGCGAGCACCGCGGCCAGCGCCGGCGTGTCGGGACCGTCCATCGCCTGCGCACCCGCGTAGTGATCGAGCACCACCGGCACCGGCAGCTCGCGGATCGCCGCGGCGCAATCGGTCAGCAGCGGCAGGCTCGCATAGACCTGCACATGCCAGCCCAGCGGTGCCACGCGTTCGGCCGTGCGCCGGAGCTGCGCGGTGGCGCGGCGGGCATCGCCTTCGCGGTCGATCTCGAGGTTGACGCGCACGCCGCGAACGCCGGCCGCGTCCAGCGACTGCAATTGCGCGTCGGTGGTGGCGTCGTCGATCACCGCCACGCCGCGTGCCCGCGCCGGGCCCAGCTGCCGCAGCGCCTGCAGCGTCGCCGCGTTGTCGAGCCCGTAGACGCTGGGCTGCACGATCACCACGCGAGCGATGCCGAGCGCGTCGTGCCATTGCGCCAGTGCCTCGATCGATGCTGGCGGCGGCGTGTAGCGGCGCGCGGGCAGCAACGCAAACTCGCGCTCGTCGAGGAAGACATGCGTGTGGCAGTCGCAGGCGCCGGGCGGAAGCTGCGGCGCGGGCCGCTGGGTCGAGGATGTCGTCATGCTGTGGTGACGATAGCTTTCCGGCCCGCGCCCCGGCCGCACAGCGGGCAGCGGAATTTCATGGGTTGAACTTTCGCGCGCCGCCACGAGCGCACGCCGCGGGGGTGCTCGATATTCTGCGCAGGGCCCGGGCAAGCCCGCCGCGGACATCGCAGAACAACGGAGACGACATGCCACCCTTCATTTCGCGCAAGACCTTCCTTCGACGGCTGGCCGGATCGCTCGCGCTGGCCTTCGGGCCCGCCGCAGCGCTGGCCCAAGGTTTTCCCGCCAAGCCCGTGACCCTCGTGGTCCCGTTCGTGGCGGGCAGCCCTACCGACATCGTCGCGCGCGCCTTCGCCAGCGAGTTCTCGCTCGCGCTCAACACGCCGGTGCTGGTGGACAACAAGCCCGGCGCCAACCAGACCATCGCCGGCAGCTACGTGTCGCGCGCGGCGCCCGACGGCTACACCCTGTTCTTCGCCAACCTGCCGGCCATGGTCGCCCCCTCGCTGCGTGCCAGCCTGCCCTACCAGGGCGTGGGCGACTTCGCGCCGGTGTCCGACGTGCTGACCATCGGCTTCATGCTCGTGACCGCGCCCAACGTGCCGGCCACCACGCTCAAGGAGTTCGTCGCCCTGCTCAAGGCCGACCCATCGAAGTACTCCTATGGCTCCTCGGGCATCTCCACGCCGATCCACCTGATGGCGGAGATGTTCAACAAGGAGCTCGGCGTCAAGACCCTGCACGTGCCCTACAAGGGCGCCAACCAGGTCCAGCTCGACCTCATGAGCGATCGCGTGACCTACGCTTTCCTGCCGACCGGCACCATGGACTACGTGCGTGCCGGCAAGCTCAAGGCCTTCGGCCTGGCCGCCAGCCAGCGCGACCCGGCCTACCCCGAGCTGCCCACCATGGAGGAGTCGGGCATGCCCGGCTTCAAGGCCACGGTCAACTTCGTGCTCGTCGGCCCGAAGAAGACGCCACCCGACGTGCTCGCCAAGCTCAACGCCGCCGCCAACAAGGTCGTGGCCAGCGACGCCTTCTACGGCAAGGTCAAGCCCGTGGGCGGCGTCGAGCTGTCGCGGCCCGCGACCACGGTACAGGTCGGCGCGCACATCGCGGCGGAGGAGGCGCGATGGAATGCGCTGATCAAGCGGGCCGATATCCAGCTCGAGTGAAGTCGCGCCGCAGTCTGCAGAGCGTGAGCCTGCCGCCGATAGTGAAGCTCGTGTCGGTCACGTAGGGGGCTTCGTCAGGTGATAGACGCTCGCGTACCGATCAAGGAGGTGCGGGCCGTCACGACGCGCGCTTAGCCGAAGTCTTGGTCGACACTCATGCCGTTAGTGCCTTTTAGGAAGCTCATGTCGTTCATGGCGTGCCCCTTCTCAACGGCCCGCCGCCTCGACGATTACGCGCGTGACCGCCTCGGGCTGCGAGGGCATCACGACGTGCGAGGCGCCCTGGACCACCACCGTCTTCTTCGCGTGCGCGTGCTCGGCCATGAAGGCCATCGCGGCCGATGAAATGTTCTTGTCGCGGTCGCCGTAGACGAACCACGAGGGCACCGACTTCCATGCCGGCGTCTGCGCGGCTTCGTCGAGCGTGATTTCGCCGAGACACAGGAGCTGGTCGAGGCCAGTGTTGCCAGCGCGCATGCAGCGCAGCGTGGCGGAGCCGCTGCAGCGCGTAGATGCCGACGGCCTGCTCGACAACCTCGTGCGCGGCTACCGCGACGCCGGCCGCGCCATCGCGCTCGACGGCCGCATCGGCCAGCCGGTGGTCGCCTGCCCGCTCGCGCTGCGGCGCGTGCTGGCGAACCTGATCGACAACGCGTTGCGTTATGGCAGCGACGTGCGGGTGTGTGCACACGTCGATGCGCAACGGCTGGTGCTGGCGGCGGTGGATTCGGGGCCGGGGATCAAGCCGGCGCAGATCGATGCGGTGTTCGCGCCGTGGGTGCGGGGGCGGCAGGGGCAGGAGGACAAGCCTGGGTCTGGGCTTGGGCTGGCGATTGCGCGGCGGTTGGCGCGGTCGATGCAGGGGGAGTTGTTGTTGCGGAACCGGCGCAGTGGGGGGGTGGAGGCGCGCTTGACGTTGCCGTTGGTGGTGGCGTGAGGGGGGTAGGCGAAGCTTGGGAGAAAGCGGTTAGTTTTCGCGAGGATTGTTGTGGAGTGGGAGTGTGGAGGTAAGTTCGCTTAGGACTGATCTGAGTCATTTGCGTCCAGCTGCCGGAAAGGCCGCTGCGGCCATCACCAGACATTCGTTGGGCGGCGGTTCGTAATGCAAAATCAGGCTCAAAACGCTTCCTAGGCTCTCAGCATGCCCACGTTCTCTTGGCCTCACGGATGGACCGCCCAGCGCTACGAGTTCGACCATTCGGTTAACAAACCCCGCAACTTCACACTTTCTGAAGAGCAGCGCCCCCTTGGAGAGGATGCCGCATCGCATCGCTTTGAGGTGCAATCAGGTGACGTTTCCGAAATGGATACAGCAGAAGCCCGCGAAGACGGTGTCGCACGGGCTCGGTCTGAGATCGCGCAAGTCGAGGGTCTTCAGGGCGAAGGTGATGAATACTGGTACGCGTGGTCGTTCTACGTTCCCGACGGTTTCCCAGACTCGGTTGCTCCACCCAAGAAAGCCTGGCCGTACGTGACTCTCACTCAATTCATGCAATCGCCCCGAGAATGCAAAGAGAGATGGGCCCCAGCATTCGTTTTCGCCAAGCATCGCGAAGACGGGTTCATCCTGCAGGGATTCCCCGCCAGGGACCGCGAAGGTTCTACCCGTTGGAAGCTCATCTGCAATCAAAATTTTGCAGGCCGCTGGCACGACCTGGTCGTTCACATCAAATGGACTTGTAAGGACGATGGATTTGTTCGTGTTTGGGTCGATGGAGCTAGTCAGCCCACTGTCGACCAAACTCTGGCGACACGCGATGCCGGGGCCGGCGTGATCTATCACAAGTATGGTATCTACAGGATCGACGCGGCGGGCGATGGGCCTGGCATTGTTTTCTTCTCCCGGCTTCGCCGCGGTAGGACGCGCTCAGACGTGGAACCTTAGCATCAGGGCGTTTAGTTCCCAGATCCATCCATTTAGCGCAGATCCAGATGGTTGGGGGCGTCGAGCTCAACTAGAGTGCACACGTCGCGTACCTGTAGGCCAGCGAAGCTTGGAAGGCGACAGAGGAGGCGTTCCTCTCGGGTCCTCCTCTTTGGTGAGGGACTGCACTTGCAGTTAGAGTGCCATCTAATCGGCCATGCTGAATGCAGTTGTGAATCTGTAAATGTGTGGCGAGAACTCAACCAGAATGCCCGGCCACGCCTTCTCGTCCTCCCTTCGGGAACTGACCTCCACCGCCGGGACAGCACGCGAGCTATGAAAACTGCGCTTCTTCTTTCCGGCGGTATGGACTCCCTCAGCATCGCCTGGTGGATGCGGCCCGAGGTGGCCATTACAGTCGACTATGGGCAACTGCCGGCCCAGGCCGAGAAGGCTGCTGCAAGCGCCGTCTGCGCGCACCTAGGCATAGAACACCACATCGTCGAGATCGACTGCCGGGCCTTGGGGTCAGGTGACATGGCCGGCTCAGCGGAGAACGAACACGCTCCCGCCTCCGACTGGTGGCCCTACCGCAACCAGATGCTAATTACCTTTGCGGTGATGAAGGCGATCTCCCTGGGCGTCAAGAAGCTGCTGATCGGCACCGTCATGACAGATGGCCTTCATCTGGATGGCACCCCGGAGTTCGTGAGCGCAGTCAGCAAGCTCGTGTCGCTGCAGGAGGGTGGCATCGTCGTCGAAGCGCCAGCCATCGAGCTCAGCACTGAAACGCTGATTGCAACGGGTCAGGTACCGCGCGAGTTCCTGGCTTGGGCACATAGCTGCCACAAAGCCAACGTGCCGTGCGGCGACTGTCGGGGCTGCAATAAGTACTTTGACGTGCTCAGGGCAATCGATGCCGAACTGGCCTGATCTGGGCAATCCGGCTCCAAAGGAGCGGCCGGAGCGCTGGCAGCCGTTGCCCTGGCCGCAAGGGGACCAGTTGCTGTTGGACACCCTAGCGCCCATGCCGGCAACTGCAGTGGAAATTGATCAGCTCCTGCGAACGCGCCGAACCGAACGAACGATGGGGCCGATTTCGGATGCAGAGCTTGGCACGTGGCTCGACCTTGGCTGCCGAGCACAGTTGATCCAGGGCTCAGTTTACGGCTTCGACATCAGCCTGAGAGCGGCCCCATCCGCTGGGGCCATTCACCCGATCCATCTCATCCTCGCAACGCCCGGCATTTCATCCTGGCGGCGCTACGACGGAGTCGCCCATGCGCTGATCGACGTGCCGAGCGGCTTAGATGCGCGCGATGTACATCGCGCTATGCAGATCGTCCTAGCCGCGCCCGATGCCACGCTGATCCTGTTTGCCGCCGAAGTTGGCAAAACGGCCGCGAAATACGACCATCCCGCGAGCCTGGTCTGGCGCGACGCAGGTGCCCTGCTCGCGGTCATGGGCCTCGCAGCCCACGCCCATGCACTGGCCTTCTGCCCGCTGGGTGTGACGGGAGAGCCTTGGGTCGGCCGACTACTTGAAAAGCACGGGCTGTTCGGCGTTGGCGCTGCTTTCGTTGGAACGCGGGCGGCGTCGGGCTGACTTCCGAGGCTTGGCCGCCATGGCGGCTCGTTTGCTCGCCAGTAAACGACTGACGGATTTCGGCGACAGTTTCATCTCGAACCAGATGACCGAGTCCAATTCCGACGGCCTGACCTGCAGATGATGGCTGAACTCTAGGAACCGGGCCTCCAGCTCGAGGTAGTGGCGCGCCACGGTCAACGACGGATCGAAGAAGCCACCCAGCTCGCCTGCACGAATGATGTGGATGTCTAGGATCGCAACGTCGTCGGCATCCATCACATTGCGTGCAATCCAAGAAGCCGTCTTCATGCCCACACCGGGCAATTGGGTCAGCCAGTCGCGCAGGGCTCTGCCTGAGTCCGCGGGTGCGGACTCGTCCGCGAGCAGCCTCAGGGCTCGGCTCAGGTAACGAGCCTTCTGGGCCGCAAAGCGGTATCGGACGGCCCGGCCTCCGACAGTGAGGGGGGGCGACAGCAGCTTAAGGATCTCCGCCTCTCCCGCTGGCGCATACAACGCGCCGCTGTCGCGAAGTCGCTGATACGCCGCCAAGCCGACCTCGGCGGGAATTCCATACCCACCAAGAAGACACGCAGCCACTTCCTCAACCAGGTCTCCCCCCAACTTGTGCGCGATGGTCGTGCACGTGATGCGGCGCGCCAGAACTTGGTAGGCCCAGTAGGCTGGCGTTGGAAAGGCCTCGACAGCGCCCCAAGCAACGCCGGGCATAACCTCAGCGTCGGCCGGCGGCAGCTCAACCTGCACGTTGAGGTGACCGGAACAGATGCCCGCGAGCTGGCTCATGCCTGAGGCTCCCGCATGTACTTGTCCTGGATCAACGCCAGCAGGTGGCTGCGTTCAGCGGGCTCCATGGTTTCCAGACGATCCAACCAACGTTGGTTGCGGCGTTTGATGGTTTGACGTTCGCGAAAGGTTGCGCCAAGGTGCGCGCCGTCGTGTAAGCGCTTCGGGGGCTCAAAGTTAAACCACAGACACTCCTCGCGCATGTCGACCCGCGTGCGCGCCGGAAAACTGGTCTTGCCCCAACCTCCCAAGGCCTTCGCGTACAGCGGGCTGTCATAACCAGAAAGCAGAACCATGCAAGGCAGCGCCTTGAGAACAGCCAACAGTCTCTGATGGTCTGCGTCCTCGAAGTCATGCCGATAGACGCGGGCCTGACGACGCGTTGCCTTGACATAGGGCGGGTCGCAGTACACCAACTCCGTGCCCGTGAACGAGTACTGTTCGAGATAGACCGTGGCGTCGGCCAGTACGAGCTGGCAGATCGGTGGCTGCACCGTTTGCCACTGCTGGATAACGCGAGCGTCTATGTCAATGCCGATGTTCACAACCGCCGGTTTCTTGTGCCTGATGACGGCACCACCGCCGAGGTGCGATTCGATAAACACAGTATGCGCCGGCATCAGGTTGATGATGCGCTGATAGCACTTGCCTTTGCCCCCTGGATACATCATGGCATCAATCATCGTCAGAAACGACGATGATTGCAAGGAATTCTGAATGCTCAGGCCGAGCGACCACGACGTTGATCGCCCTACGCGGCTATTAATGAACTCCCGCAGCACCCCAGTATGGGGCGGGCGCAATGGGCATCGGGTAGCTGCCCAGCTTGGTCAAAGAGGATTGCGCTGGCCGGGGCCTCAAATCGCTATGGCCGTCCATAGCGCTCTATAGATGGCGCTGACGTAGTCGGCACAAAGGATGCACCCGGAGCCCGCCATCATCTTTAGGTCTTCTTCGCTCTCGTTTTCGCAGTAGACGACGACAGGCATGCCGCGCGCAAGCGCGTACCCGATCTCGATGAGCGTCCCCGCGTCCAGTCCATCCGCAATCGCAAACACGAAGTCCACGTCTCGAAGGCCCTGCAGGTCAGCTTCCACGACCTTCTCCGCTGGTCCTAGTCCCACGTCATGGTAGGGCGAAAAAACGTTCAGGCCCAAGTGCTGTAACTGCATGCGTGTCTGCTCTACGATCCAAAGCTGCGCGAGCGTAAAAAAGGGGGCGGCAAGATAGACCTTGGGAACGCGTCCCGTCAGAAATTGATCGGACGGCACTACCGGCGTCGCATCAAGGCTCTGCAGGAGCTTCGCGTTAGGAAATCCGCCCGTCTCGCAATAGCTGGCCGTCGCCCGCGATGCCGCCTGAGTACTTTCCAACGGGTCACGCCCGTGTACGGCCCAATTCAACGCGAAGTGGGCGCAGAAGACGTCACCCGAGCCGATCTTCCAGACTGTCTTCGTTTGCAGCGCCGGCACCAAGCTGCGCGTCGCGCCATCGAAAACGATGGCGCCCAGCGGCCCACGCTTGACAACTACAATTTCAGCCCGGTTGAGATCTCTAACTGCAATCGTCAGCTCATCGATGTCGGCGTCATACAGGCCGGTCATTGAGCGCGCCTCGTTCTCATTGAGCACAACCGCCAAGCGATCGGCTCGAGAGCCATTGGTGTGGAAAATAGCCGGGGAAACCGCGGTCTGCGGGTCATAAACGACGTTGCCACCGTCGATGACCGCATCACCTTCAAGCATGCCGAACCGCAGCACATTGACCGCTTTGGCAGTAAGAGACGGGTGGCCCGTCGTGGCGTTCTCGATCTGCGGCCGATCCAGGCCATGCACGTAGACGAACCGCATCGTGTTGGCGATCGCCGTGACATGCAGCTGCGTGCGCTCCAACGCGCTCCGTGCTGCCAATGCCTCCTGGATTCGCGGATCCGCATAGCAGTGCAGCGCCACAGCGACTTCGTCATCGGCAGCAACGATCGCTGAGCAAGCGCGTCCTGCTGACCCGTACACCTCGTACCAGTCAGGGCGCAGACAGCGCTCTTCATAGACGCCACCTACGACAGCAATTTCAGGGATGCTGCTCATTAGGAGTGAATCGACACCGGCGACACTTGTAGCCGTACCAGCGCGCCATTCTTGGACATCACCCTTGCCCGGTACACCGTATCTGCCTCAATGCAAGCGCGTAGGCGGTGCAATAGAGGCGAGGCCAAGCCGCCAACTAGGATCCCGGCTTGTTGAACAACGACGGCTCCGCCCAGGAGCGCGACCTCCAAGATCTGGCCAGGGTACAGGCGCTCCACAGCGCCTGGCCGGGGCGACGCCAGCATCGTGTTGATCACGAGCCGGTCGCAACTCACCTCTGGGCCTGATGCTCCACCTCCAGAACCGCTTGAACCCGACATGCAGCCTCCATGTAATCTGTAGCGCCCTGCGCCTTGCTTGATCCGACACACCTCGCAGGTTTGAGCCTGCCCAGCGCGGTACGGCCTCAAGCGTAACCGGTCGCCAAGCTCGCTGGAGATACAGCCTGCGGATGCCTCCGCTACACTGATCCGTCTCCAACGGCGATCGCGCATTCGCCGCATCATTCAATTCCTATTTCCATGAGCCGTATCCTGACCGCGGAAGAGTTTGTAACGCTCATATTGGCCAAGATCAGGCTGAAGGCCAATCCCGGCTTTGTGCTGGAGGCCGGTATTATCGACCAGCGGTTTGAGGCTGCTTACAACTGGCTGAGCAGTCGAGTGGATACGCTTGATGTCGCGCCGAACTTCACATTCCGGTGTGACCCGCTGTACGGTGTCACCTCGACGTTCCGAGACGCGCTCTTGTCGCTGCGTGAGCGTCGCATGATCCAGCCGGATGCACCCAGACGCGCGTATCGGATCAGCCTGTCCATGCAGTTGGCCTGTGACCTCATACAGGATGGCGTGCTGGCGTCAGACGATTTGGATGAGCTGGTGAACGAAGTGTTCCCGCAAGCCGTCGCGGGCACTACCTCGTGACGCCCATTCCTTCGCCTCCCCTGCTGCTGCTCAGGGAGGTAGCCGAGGCGATTGCCTCCAAGTACTTGAGTCAGTACACCGCAGAGCTCAGCGCTGGGAAAATGGGGCGCTTGAAAGGCAAGGAGATCAACGACGCTTTGTGGGGGACCGTCACGCTGTCGGAAGCGGAGGTGGCTATTCTGGATTCGCCCCTACTGCAGCGACTGCGTTTCCTGAGGCAGATGGGAGTGGCCCACTGGGTATATCCCGGCGCCGTTCATACACGCTTCGAGCATGCGATTGGCGCACTTCACCAGACCCAGCAGCTTATCGACTCTCTGAACTCCCAGGCCGTTGGCGACGACGGAAAGCCGCTGATCGGTGAGCAAGATGCGCAACTGCTGAAACTTAGCTCGCTGTTCTCGCATGTCGGATGCCTGGCGTTTTCTGACAGCGTGGTGCTTGAGCTCGTCGCCCAGCCGGCTTTCGCCACGGTTGCGAAGGATTTCGCCACCGAGAGCACCCCGAAGGAGTTCGGAGCCGACCCGACGTTCTGCCAGCTCCTGGCGCACTACATCGTCAAGTCGGCCGCCGTCAAAGCGCTATTGCTGACCTTAGTCAAGAAACAGTGGCTGCGAAACGAACAGGGCAGTGAGGGGGAGGCGGTCGAACACGCTGCAAACCGCATCGCCCTGACGGTGATCGGCCGAAGGATTGATGAGATCCGTCCTCAGTTGCAGGAGTTGGTAAACGGGCCCTTCGATTCGTCGACCTTGGACGCGCTGGTTCGCGATGCCAAGTTCTCCGGCATCCCCTCGGTGCTGGACATTCGTCGACTAATCCAGAAGCTGGCGGTTGAAGTCATCCGCCTGGAGGAGCTACCTGATTGGATCAACGGGAGTCTGGTTTTCGAAGAGGAAGAGAGTAAGAAGTCGCCAAACATTTGGATCTTTGGCGTTCAACCCAGCTCTACGTCAATCCTTAACGAACTGCAATTAGCGCAGCTGTTGGTCAACACCAAGATCCGCCGCCATCCCAAGGTGCTTGCCACTGAGCAGATGCTACGCTCGGTCGTTCGGACTTTGGCTGAGCTCTCATCAGCGAAGGATCTGCTGCTCCTTCTCTACGCGACGCCGGAAGATGTGCTGGTCAGCATGAACTCGGCCGCGTTCGAATCGGCAATCCGCCCAGGCAAACCACTGAACGACGACGATCGAGAGCGATTGGTCCTCGCGACTGGCACTTTGGCAGCCATTCGCGAGAGACGCATCTGGGTGCGAGCACTCCAGCTGTCGGATTGGGTGATCGAGTCCGATTCGCCCGAATCCGTAGGCATCAGTCGCTTTTATGGCGAGTTGCGGCACGTGCAGCGCGGTCCTCTCATTCTTTCCGCCATCTGCAATGAAATTGCTGACATCCTTAGGGCCAGCAATCAAGCGGAAATCTCAAAGACTATGTTGGCGGCGCAGATCAGCTTGCGAAGCCTGCCCTCGTTTTCTGCGGAATCACGAATCGGCCGTGCGATCGTGCTGCCGCCCAGCAAGGTTCCCTACATGCTGCGCGGCACCTGGGAGGGTGGAGACAACTGGGTGGACCAGTATCTCAGGGGGCAGCCTACTGTCTACGTATTCACGTCGCCCGAACTGGCCGACGCCGCCTTTGTGGCCATCCAGAGAATCGTTGACCGCACGTATCGCTCTCCGTTGCCTTCCGGCACGCTCGAGGCGTCCAAGAGAGAAAAGAAGGCCCTCAAGGACCTGAAGCTGCGGACCGCCAAACCGGGGTTCTGGCATGGGCACTCCTGGAACATCCGCCCTCGGGCGCTCGTTTGGGGCGCTGCCGGCATCAACAAGCGCATCCGAGATGTCGCGTTCAAGCTGAACAAGGTCAACACGATTGCGGTGACTGGGCACAGGCCGGATTTTTTAGATGCCACGTATCGCTGGCTTGAGCAGTTTGAAACCGATAAAGATATCGAGTGCGCACTAACGATGCTCGAGTGCTTCGAGATCGTCGATCGCGACAAGACCACCGAAGCGTTCACCGCACTTTTCAAAGCCCATCCCAACTTCGAGAATGCCTACGCAGTGTCATTTGGCGACCCAAAGGACGGTGGCGTCATTCAGGGCTACTTTGCTGCCGACCAGGCGAAGGTGGTGAAGGTCATGACGCTCGATCAATGGGTCAACGAGCCTGAGGACCGGCCGCTGATCTTCGTAGACGATTGCTGCGGCAGCGGACGCCAAGTCTGCGACGTACTAGCTGCGTGGCTGGGTCGTGAGGACTTGCGCGAGGACCTAGGCGAAGAGCGTGAGGCGCTATCCAAGGCAATTCAAGTGCGGCTGCTGAAAACGGAGATCGCCTTCCTTTTCATCACCGCCTGGGACATTGGTGTCCGCAAGATTCGCCACCGCCTCCCCGAACTGAATCTAAACGGTATCGTCTTTCCATACCTCTCGGACACCAAGATCCCCTTTGTCAGAACAGCTCTGCTGGCGAAGGGCAAGATGCAACCGGAGGTCGATGCGTTTATCACGCGATGCGAAGCCATCGGCACGGAGATTCTTGAAAGCAACCAAGTATTGCCGGAAAAAGTCGAGAGGAGGAAGTTCGGCTACGGGAACCGGGGCATGCTTTTAGCGACCTTGGTCAACGTGCCAACCCAGACGACCACGCTGATTTGGAAAAGCGGCGAGGTCGATGGCGTGCGTTGGGACGCACTTCTTCCCCGACGAAAGAAAGAGTAGATCCCGCCTGAGAGGTGCTGCGCTTTTCAATACGATGCGGATCTGGATGATTGCTGCAGACAGCAATAAACGTCCCCATCCAATGCCGCGCAGGTTAGCGGTTTCCATTGAATTTGCGCCGCTTACCGGTTTTGATGACAAGATGATCGCCATGCACGCGCGCAGCATGACGGCGCGCGAGATCCAGGCTTTGGCCGAGCAGTACGCCATCAAGGTGTCCCCGGAGTTCATCAGCTCAGTCATCGATGAGGTCGTGGCAGAGGTCACGGCTTGGCAAGAGCGGTCGCTGGAGCCGATGTACCCAGTGGTGTTCTTCGATGCGGTGCGCGTGAAGATCCGCGAGGATCAGATCAACGCCCCGCGGCCTTCGCAGCGGCTTCGATCCATGCACCGATGTTGTTCCGGCCCTCGTCATTGACCCAGTCGTAGGTCTTGTAGCCAGCAGGAAGAGGGTTTGAGCCCTTTGTGTCGGTCTTGCCTTCCACGTCTTTCATGTTGTGGATATAGATCCCCAGCAAGCCGTTGCCCCGCGCGACGCTCTGTTCGATCTCATACTTTACATACGGCCGAGTGGAGGTCTCGTTGCCGATGAGAACCACGGTGACCGAAGTTCCAGCAAGCTGTTTGTCGATCCACTTCCGGATATTGTCCGGAGTCTGCAGCTTCACCTTTTCCCATTCTGCAGCGTCCCAAAAGCCGGCGGCCTCGCGATCCTTGCCGACGACCCAACTGTTGCGCACCTGACCAACTCGCCAGTTGTCGCGGCCATGGTGAAAACTGAAAAACGTACGTCGTGCCATCTGACTCTCCTCTGGTCTGAAAGACCATCTAGGGTTGGGGGTAGCTTTTCCAATTGGGGGTTCCCGCTAGGAACGACTTGAGAGTCGTCCAGCGACCAAGGCCCTCGACAAAGACATCCGACGTGGTCGAGTTTTGGTAGTTGTCCTTAGTCACTCTGGGGTAGAGGCCTAGATATTCCTGACCAGCAAAGCCATCGGTCTCTCTGTCCAGCAGAGGCATGATTGCCACACCGCCGGATC
Organism: Variovorax sp. GW821-FHT10D07; assembly: GCF_059415325.1. Classification (NCBI taxonomy): domain Bacteria; kingdom Pseudomonadati; phylum Pseudomonadota; class Betaproteobacteria; order Burkholderiales; family Comamonadaceae; genus Variovorax; species Variovorax sp. GW821-FHT10D07. Next base: position 183,044 of record NZ_JBWKMZ010000007.1, read on the forward strand.
GATAGCCATCAAAAAATCCGAGCTCCCAGGGCATCCATCTCGATGTGGTCGCTGCGTCGGTTGCTAAGTAGATCAGGGACTTCGACTGCCTCATTCGCTGACGGAGCAGTGCCGCTGTACCGGCGTTGACCTTTGATCTATCAAGCTGTCGGTCGTGACTCCAGTCCACGTAAACCGTGGCCCCTTGCCGCTCTAACAGTTGCTTAACGCCGAGAACCAATTCAGCGTCAGCAATTGAGTGCGACAGAAAGATGTCGAAGGTCTCGGAATCTCGTGTCTTCGCGCGCACGGAATCCAAGATGACTTCTGCAGACTCCGCAGCGTACCTTCGAGTGACGCCCTGAGCCGCGGCTCGTGCTTCCGCCTTTGTGAAATGACGCGCTGCCATCATCCGCCCTAAAGTTCGATGAATGCCCGGGCTACGGTGGGCTGCTGATCTGCCAGTGGTCGACCGGTGACATTCATTGCGTAGTTATCGCACCTAAAGTTGAAAAAATTTCTGCGAGTCATATTTCTGTTTGTCAAGGCTGGTTTCTCGATGAATTCAGTAAGGTGCCGCTGCCTGCATCGCCTAGCGCAGGAAGAACGACAACAAAATCATGAGGAGGGCCAGAGTGATGTAGTACGGAAATAGAGTCCGGGAAAACAATGTAAAAATCCATTGATTTCGCGAGTCGCTCTTGTACGGTTCGGTGTTCATCGAGAAGTCGATGTCTTCCTCCTTGAGCTGCCGCACGTGCTCATACAGCGATCGGAAGCGCCTCTCCATCGCGAGAAAGTAGCCGTCCAAGAACCAGAAGATGAAGAGCGGAAAATAAGCCACGACGATATAAGCTTGGTTGGTCTCCTTGGCCGCTAAGGCGAAGAGAGCAGCGATGAGTGTGACGCTCCAACCCTTGAGCAAAAATAGGTTGCCTGACATCCGGCTGATCGACGCCTGGATGAACTCAAGGTGTTTGTGCTTGTTGGAGATGTCGGACATGGCGTAGTGCTTGGCGGCCCTACCGGCGGCGGGCGATGGCGTCATCGACCCATGCCGCCAGGTGGTCCTTGATGTGGTTATAGGTGCCGTATGCGGGTGGGTCGTAGACCGGCGGCCGCACGATGGTGTTGTTGCCGTCGCGGAAAGTGAACTGGTCGAACGGATTCCCGCCCTTGGAGCAGATGCCCTGTCGGGGGCAGCGAAGGTTGTGGATGTGAATGCCCAGCAGGCCGCGGTTATCTGTCCAGGCCTTGCGGATTTCATGCTGAATCCAAGGCCGCGCATGGGTCTCGGTGCCGATAAGCACGACCACGCAGCGCTTGTGTTTCATGTTGTCATCGATCCAGCGCTCGACGGCCGCCGAACCGCGGCGCTTGACCGTCTCCCAGTCATTCGGCGACACAGGCTCGTCGCCGTCAATCATGCCCATTTGGCGGATCTGCTGCACTCGCATGACGTCGTTGTCAAAGTGAAAGCTATAGAACACCGGAACTCGTGCCATCGTCTCCTCCTTGGTTTGTATGAGCTTCTCGCTTTTGGCTGGGCCGGATGCCCAAGCCGCGATAGAGCAGCGCCACGAAATCCAATGGCGCCAAATCGTCGGGGGGCAAGTAATTCAAGTCTCCGGCAAGATGCACGGTCGCGCCGCCGGTTTGGACGATGGGGATGCACGTTGCGCTGGGCCAGTAACTCGTAAATAGCTTGTGCTCCTCCAGGATGCCATGCATGCCACCTATGAAGACTGCCGCTTCGAATTCATTGGACGTAAACATGGCCTTACGCATCGCGAGGAGGCTTGCTTCAACGTCCTCGCCGACAGCGTTGATCAACTTTACGTTCGCGAAGTTCTTGTTCTCCTCTGGGAGCACCTTCTGGAACAACCTCGACTGGAACAGCTCGACGGCCACCGTGTACTCGACGCCAACTGCCTGGGCCGCGGACCACAGTAGCGGCGTGATGGCCGGATGGCCGCCCCAAACTAGCTTCCTCCGACCTAGCACTACCTGCGCTAGCGCGTTGACAGCAGCTTGGATCTCCTGTGGCCGGCAGTCCGCGCTGTACGGTTCGCGGGTTGGTACGCTAGCGGATAGAAAGATCGCGCCCATGGCTACTGCTCGATGTCAGCCAACTGCCAATCCGCCTCGCGGCTTCGCAACCATTTGACGGCACCGACACGGGAGGCGAGCCAGTCCAGGTGGCGCCGCCATTCTTCGCTGATGCCGAGGTGGTCGTAGAACACGGCCGCGGCACGCGAGTCGCTCAGGTCAATGCAGTCGTGGACGTCGACGGACGTCGGCACGCCAACAACCGGGTAGGCTACCAACGGGTTGCCGGATGGTAGCCTTAGGATGACGGAGCGCTTCTGGCCTACGCCTTCGACGCTGCCACCAAGGTCCTGGATAGCGGTGCGCAGCGTACCAACCATGTTGGAGTGTCGCAGCGCCACGCTGACGCTCCGTACGCGCTCGAGCTCCAGTGCGACATCCGCGACTATCGCCGGCATGAGGCGCCCGCCGTTGAAGTCGGCGGCGATCAACTTCTTAGAAGTGGCCAGGCTCGACTCGCGCACGGGCGTGTGGCCGGGCCAGACCAACTGCAGCATGGAGATATGCTTCGCGATGGCCCGACCCCACTCGGCGGTGGTCCACCGGCTGGTGAAGTAGCCCGGGGTGTCGAGCATGACCAGCACATCGGAGTCGCATAGCCGATGCCAGAGTGCGGCTTGGAAGTCAGCGGCCACCGAGACAGAATGCGTGTCCAAAAACACATCGAAACGGCGTGCGGACAACGCCTCGTAGAGTTGCAGAGCGACGTCGGCTGACTCCTCGCGGCGATAGCTGACAAAGACTCGTCGCTGGGCCGGCAGCAAGCCTAGACACTGCAAGGCTGCTGTTACGACTCGGTGCAGGCCGACATCAGCGGAGTCATGGAACATTGCATTGATGCTACGCAACTCTGCTGGCAATTCAGCGCTGACACGGGCCGCTGCGCTGACAATGGGCACCACGGGCACTCCCAGCTTGGTCAGCCGGGTCCCTTCAGGGTACTCAGCGTCATCAGCACCGAAGAAAATGGCCACCGTGGCTGTCGTATCGCTGAAGTTATCGGCGATGCCGCGGTCAATCGTGTAGTCGCGACCGCGCAGCAGGCCAAACAAGCCGAGGCATTCGTCAAACGTAGCCGAAAAGGTGGAGATCTGCGGGTCGGTCGGAGAACCCAGTAAAAGACACTGGTAGAGCGCCATGAATCGTGCACTCAAAGGAACGGCACGGTGCGCACGAACTGCCCCTGGTTGCTGCCCGCCGGCACCCAGAGCAACTCGCCGGCGCTGGACGTGTCGACGCGGCGGTAAAGCTGCATGTATTCGTTGCCGTGTGTCGTCGCGGAATCGGATGTCTGAACGATAGCAATACGGTCAGACTGCTTTTGGCTATCGGCATAGCCCAACTCCCACGGGCACCAGCGCGAGGCCATGGAGTGGGCGGTGGCAAGAAATAGGAACCAGTCGCACGTCTTGATGCGGTGCTGAATACGTGACGCCGTTTCTCGATTGGGCTCGGGCGGCATCGACGCATCTTTCCAGTCGATGTACAGCTCGACGCCCTGTTCTGCGAGCAGAGCCTGTAGTCCCTCTGCAAGCTTGTCGTCGCGATGGCTGTGGGACAGGAAAGCTGTCTTCTGCAATCCGGCATGAACTTGTGATTTGAGTAATGGCCGTCGTTGACCGGCTCGCAGCAGTTCAGATTGAGCAATTGCCATTGGTTTTTCCCGCCACTCCTCTGTGAACAGTAACAAAATGATTTCATACTGTCAATTGGGGCGGCACGTTCGCAGGCGCGGTTGCGGCTCAGTTGGGCAGAATGGCCTGAGCTAAGAGCTCGTCTCTATTTAGAAATTATTTCTCGACCGCCTCAATTGCTGTTGAACGCGGAAATTGGGGGGCGTGTGAAGTCGGCTGAACCAGCTGTTATGGACCGCAACGTCCCAATGCCGTCGCTGACAAGCGCCCACTCTTGGCTGAGGTCTGACCGTCGTGGCTATCACGCTACGGACAGCAATCGCTGCGACGTCGACCCTTGACCGATGGATTAGAAGGCCAGTTCGGGGGCAAGCGAGACACCCATCTGATGTTCCGCACCGTGCGCAACACCTCGCGCGTGTTCCGCAACGTGATCTCCGAAGAAGTCGTGGTCAAGGAGAACCGTCCGGGCGGCTGCGAATTCGAGGAGATCCGCCACGCTGGTGGTAGGTGCGCGCGGCCGCGCGGCGCGGGAGTCGGGCGCGATACAGGACGGCGTGAACTCCGCCGGCCGGTGCATGGGGCTGATCGACGACATCTCGAACTGCTGGAACGCATGATGCACAAGTGCCGCGAGCACCTGGGCCGCGCGCGGTCAAGGATAAATTGAGCCTTTTCTTGCCCGCATTCCGCCGGCGCCCACGCCAATCGGGACCGCCACGCCACCACCTCTTCAAGCCCCATGCCCCGCGCACCGCAGAAGCTGCATTTGTTGGCGCTTCCCGCAACTTCATGCCAAACGGCACCGCACCCCGCCCACTTCTTCCCTAGAGTGGGTGCCCCTCTCACTCACCACCCCACCCAGGGGAGAAGAAAGGCACAACACACCAACCACACCGAGACGCTCAAAGACTGCTCGCCTCGCGGCAGGTCGTCGTTGCGAAAGCATCGACGCAAATGCGAGGTATCAAAAGGCGACGGCCAGGGCGTTACTAGCACCCCAGCCGTCTAACCAAGTTCGTGCACAACCCTCGAAAGGACCGCACAAAAATGGCTACCAAGACTATAGCCCGGCGTCGCGCGCTGGTATCTCCCGGAGAAAACGCCCAAGGCCCGGCGGATCTCCTCGAAAACACCCTCTCCCAACTCGAAGCGCTTCTGTGGGCCTCCCACGGAAGGGACATCGATTGGTGCAGCGGTGACGGGCCTCGCCAACTGGACAACCTGCTCTGGCTCGCGTCGGACCTCGCTCGCAAGGCCGGGGAGCTGTTTCAACTGAGCGAGATGCCGCGACGTGGAGCGCTTGATATTGGCGGGTAAGGGCCGGTCTGCGGGCCGCGGTTTCGCGGCCCGCTTTCGAAGGTCCTGACTCCCTCAGCGCAACCCCCTGAACGATGAAGCCGTGGCCAGTGGCTCATCACGCGCAAGGCTTGGGTATCTGAACGCCTGAAGCCAGTACCGCGTCGGCATACGACGACAGCATCCGGATCGTCTCCCGCATGTCGCTCTCAGTAGCATCCGGATGGATCGCGCAAATTCGCAGCACGGTTCGATCTCGCAAGCGTGTCGTCAAGACCGTCGCAAAGCCCTCCTGAAGTGCCCGCGATGAAATCTCGCTGTTCAGCGCATCGAGCGCCTCCGGGCTCATGGCCGCATCCGTCATGCGGAAGGTGACGATGCCCAACTGCGCAGGCGACACGATGTCCCAGCGAGGATCCTTCTCGAGTTCATCCTGAGCCCAGGCCGCCAACCGGCAACCATGCGCGATGGCCTCGCCCATGGCGTCCGACCCCAGCACCTGCAAGGTGAGCCACAGCTTCAGTGCGCGTGCCGGTCTCGTGAGTTCCACGCCGAGGTCCCAGAAATTGATCTGGTCGGCATCGGTGTCGGCATGCGCATCGAGCAGGTATTCGGGTCGGGTATGGAAGACCTGCGAGAGGTGCTTGCGCTGCCGCACGAAGACCATCCCGCAGCCGTAGGTCTGGAACAGCCACTTGTGCGCATCCCAGCTCAGGCTGTCGGCCTCGCCGATGCCGTCGAGCAAACCCCGATGCGATGGCGACAGCGCGGCGGATGCACCGTATGCGCCATCCACGTGCATCCACATGTCGTGGGCATCGCACAGCGCGCGAATCCGTCGCAGTGGATCGATGCTGCCGGTGTTCGTCGTGCCCGCGCTCGCAACCACGGCGAAAGGCCTGAGCCCATCGGAGATGTCCTGCTCGACCGCGGCCGCCAGGGCCGTCATGTCCATGCGGAACGCGGCGTCGGTGGGCATGCGGCGAATCTGATGCGGCAGCAGCCCGAGGATCTTCAGGCCCTTGGCAACGGATGAATGGGTTTGCTCCGAGACGTAGGCAACGCCTTGCAGGCGCTGCGCCGGCTCGAGCTTGAAATCGCGTGCCATCGCAAGCGCCGTCAGGTTGGCCATGGAGCCCCCCGACACGAACAGGCCGCCAGCCGAAGGCGGGAGCCCGACCTGCGCCGCCAGCCATTGAATGAGCGCCGCCTCGATGACGCTGGCCCCCGAACTCTGCAGCCAGCTGCCGGCGTGGACGTTGTGAACCGCGGTCACGTAGTCGCCCAAGGCCGACAGCGGCGAAGACGGTCCCGGAATGAATGCCAGGAACCGGGGATGGTCCATGCGCGCACGCCAGGGGTAGATTTCGTCCAGCATCTGATCGATCACCTCTTCCAGCGGCCGGGCCTGTGCGGGCACGCCGATCGCGCGAAGCGACTCGGCGCTGGCGTGATCGATCACGTCCACCGGACGTTGTTCGCGGGATGAGTGGCCGATCAGGCTCATGCGAGACAGGACCCGTGCCCATGCTTCCGGCGTCACCGCTCCGAGCAGGCGGCTGGGTGGGACTCCATCTGATGCTGAGGGAGGAAGGGTGAGGTTCGAAGGCTCAGGCATTTTTTACCGAATGATGTTCTGTGTTTGACTTATTCTCCCGAACATCATTCAGCCGCCCTAGCGCTTTCAGGACCATGGCCAAAAATACGAACCAGCTTCAACCGGAGAGCAAGGCACCCGCCCGCCTGGATGCTGTCGACCGAAGACTGTTAGGGCTTTTGGCGAACGACAGCACGCTCAGCTATGCCGCGCTGGGTCAATTGCTTCATCTGTCGGCGCCCGCGGTGCACGAGCGGGTGAAGCGGCTCAAACGCGACGGGGTGATCCTCGCGACGGTGGCGCGCCTGGATGGCGCGAAGCTGGGGCGGCCGCTGCTGTGCTTCGTGCAGGTGATCACCAGCACCGTCAAGCGTGCCCGCCAGATCGCGGCGCTGGAATCGCTCCCCGATATCGAGGAGATCCACATCGTCACCGGCGACAGCGGCCTCCTGTTGAAGGTGCGCACGCGCGATGCGCAGGCGCTGGAAGTGCTGCTGGCGCGCATCCACGAGGTCGAGGGCGTGGAAGGAACGCGCACGCAGATGGCGCTGCGCACGCTGGTCGAACGCGGGCCCAGTCCGGACGCGGCGGATTGAACGCGATGGCGTCCGTCGCCGACGTCGGCGCGCCTACTGGAGCCGCACGGCCTCCACCGTCGTCGCCAGCTCCTGCAGCCGCCGCAGGCAGTCGCCCTCGGGATAGCCGAGCACCTTCCAGCGCGGCACGGCCAGCGGCAGCCGCTCGATCAGGTGGCCCGCATGCTCGGCGAAATGCGGCCACGCGACGATGGTCGGGGTTTCGCCCGCGACCTCGCAGAGAAAGACCAGGTCGGCTTCGGGCAGCCAGGTGTCGACCCCCTTGGGCAGCACGGCATAGCTGATCACCGCGCCATCGGAGTCGCGCTGCAGCAGGCTGTGCTTGGCGACGAAAACGTCGACGCCGGCCGCCACGTGGGCCTTCTCCAGCACCTCCTGCTGGTCGTTGTAGTCGACCGCTTTTTCCTCGCGCAACAGCGCCGTGAGCTGCACGCCGGCCTGCCCGGGCGGCGTCCACAGCGACCACGCCTTGTCGCGCAGCCTGAACATCTCGGCGCTCAGCGGGCGCGACTGTTCGCGCAGCACCCGGCGCGCGGTGGCGATCATGTTCTCGAGCGCGTCCGCATCGCCGGCACCGCAGACCAGCAGGCAGGTGCGGTTCGGCGCCATCGCCACCGGGTCGCCGTCGAGCGGCAACTGCCAGGCCAGCTCGTGCAGGAAGATGCGGCCGGCGTCGTAGTAGTCGCCGTAGTTCGACACGTAGAGCCCGGGCGCGAGCTGGCCGAAGGCCGGGGCGGCCTTGTGGCGCAGGTTGTCGACCGCGATCTCGAAGGCCTGCTCGAAGCCGATGCCCCAGCGCTTGAGGTCATCGGGGCTCACCTGCGCGATCGCATGGTCGCTGTCGATGGCGACGGCCGCGCCGAGCGTCGGCGAGAAGGGGGTCCACACCATGGTGTCCTCGAGCTTCTTCGAGAAGTCGCCATGCGAGATCCGCGCGAGGTCCACGCCGGCAAGGCGCCGCAGGATCGGCAGCAGTCGCGGCCGCGCTTCGTCGAAATCGGCGGGGCGGTCGCTGCCGATGCCCGCGACCCCCAGCGCGAAGCGCGCGATCTGCTCGCGGCGCTCCGCCGGCCGGGCCTGGCAGTAGTCGGTGTAGAGGTTGTGCAGGTAGATCGTGCCGCCGTCGGCGCGGCGGATCAGGAACTGCTTGGGATCGAGGACCAGCTTCTCTTCGGGGAGAAGGCGTTGCAGCTCCTGCAGGAGCAATCGGGCGACCTGTTCGGTGCCGGGCTTCCGGTCGAAAAGGCGGCGGATGAATGACAGCATGTTCCCCTCCTGCGAACCAGTATAGGCAGCGCCCGTGTCACGCCGGCACATCCGTCCGGGCGATGGCCGATGCAACGAAGCATGTATGATTCATATATGTTTCGTATATGCGACGACTGAGTACCCATGGCATCCGGCATCCACATCAAGTCCCCCGAAGAGATCGAGAAGGCGCGCCAGGCCGGCCGGCTCGCGGCCGAAGTGCTCGCCATGATCGAGCCGCACGTGGTGCCGGGCGTGAGCACCGAAACGCTCGACCGCATCTGCCACGACTACATCGTGAACGTGCAGGGCCTCATCCCGGCCAACGTGGGCTACCAGGGGTATCCGAAGACCATCCTCACCTCGGTCAACCAGGTGGTGTGCCACGGCATTCCCTCGCCCGACAAGATCCTGAAGAAGGGCGACATCGTCAACATCGACGTGGCCGTGATCAAGGACGGATGGTTCGGCGACACCAGCCGCATGTACTTCGTCGGCGCGCCCAGCGTGCTCGCGCGCCGGCTGGTGGAAACGACCTACGAGGCGATGCGCGCCGGCATCCTCGCCGTCAGGCCCGGCGCCACGCTGGGCGACGTCGGCCATGCGATCCAGTCGGTGGCGCAGCGCGAGCATTTCGGCGTGGTGCGCGAGTTCTGCGGCCACGGCATCGGGCAGGTCTACCACGAGGACCTGCAGGTGCTGCACTACGGACGCCGCGGCGAGGGCCTGCGGCTCGTGCCCGGCATGGTGTTCACGATCGAGCCGATGCTCAACGCGGGCGGGCGCGAGATCCGGCACTTGCCCGATGGGTGGACGGTGGTGACCAAGGATCGGTCGCTGTCGGCGCAGTGGGAACACATGGTGGCCGTGACGCCAGAGGGCCATGAGGTGCTCACGCGCTGGCCCGATGGGACCGGGAGCTACCCACCGGTCTGAGGCGCCTGTCGAGGCGACCCGCATCCGTAGACATCGATGGCGGCCCGGATGCGCGAATCTCCTACTTCCGCCGCGTCCGATGGCTCCCAGTCTGTGCATCTGTCTCTCAAGGAAACGACGCACATGGCAACCAGCAGCATCCTCGGCGGCGAGCACGCCCCGACCGCCCCCAAGGGCACCGACGCCGACGCCCTCGGCCCCAGCGATTCCAGCGACAGCGGCAGCGATGCCGCGGGCGACGATCGCGCCGTCATCGACGGCGGCGAGGAGCCGGCGACCAACGCGGACATCCTGCCCGACCGCGTGGGCGTCTTTCCGGACGCCGCGACGGAAGTCGCCGACGCCGTCGACGATCCCGAAGCGCTGACTCCCGAGGAACTTGCCGACGAGAACGACGGCGAGGACGACGACGAAGAGACCGCCTGATGCCAGGCGTTCCCGATGCGGCCGCGCGCCTGAAGCACACGCTGCGCCATGTGTTCGGCCATGCCCGCCTGCGCGCGGGCCAGGCCGAGGTCATCGAGCGCGTGATGGCGGGCCGCTCGACCCTGGCCGTGATGCCCACGGGCGCCGGCAAGTCGCTGTGCTACCAGCTGCCGGCCCTGCTGCTCGAGGGCCGCACGCTGGTGGTGTCGCCGCTCATCGCATTGATGAAGGACCAGTGCGACAAGCTGCGCGCGCTGGGCATCGCCGCCGTGCAGGTCAACAGCGCACTGGGCGCCGAAGAGCTGGAACGGGCCGAACAGGCGATCGACGACGGCAGCGCGCGCATCGTGCTGGTCACGCCCGAGCGGCTGTCGGACCCCGCGTTCGTGCGGCGCTTGTCGACCCATCCCGTGGCGCTGGTCGCGGTCGACGAAGCGCATTGCATTTCCCAATGGGGCCACGACTTCCGGCCCGCCTTCCTCGAGATCGGCCCGGCCGTCCGCGCGCTCGGCGGCCCGCCCGTGCTAGCGCTCACGGCCACCGCGGGCGAGGAGGTGGCGGCGGACGTCATGAAGAACCTGGGCATTCCGCGCGCCGGCCTGATCGATACCGGCGCCTACCGCGCCAACCTGCAGTTCGCGGTCGAGCAGATGACGCACGAGCCGGATCGCCAGCGCCGCATCGTCGAACTGGTGCGCGAGGAGGCCGGCAGCGGCATCGTCTACGCCGCCACGGTGAAGGCCGCGCAGGAGGCCTTCGATGCCTTGAAGGCGGCCGATCAATCGGTCGCGCTCTATCACGGCAAGCTCGGCGCGCGCGAGCGCGCCGAGGCGCAGGAAGCGTTCATGGCGGGCAGCGTGCGCGTGATGGTCGCGACCAATGCCTTCGGCATGGGCATCGACAAGCCCGACATCCGCTTCGTCGTGCACTGCCAGATGCCGTCGAGCCTGCATGCCTACTACCAGGAGGCCGGCCGTGCGGGCCGCGATGGCGAGCGCGCGCGCTGCGTGCTGCTGTTCCATGCCAAGGACCGGTCGGTGCAGCAGTTCTTTCTCGCGGGCCGCTATCCGCAGCTCGAGGACCTCGATGCCGTGTACCGGCAACTGCTCGCGGAGCCGCCCGCGCCCGAGGGCTGGACCGCCGCGCACCTGCTCGATGCGCTGGAGCGTCCGCGCACGCGCATGCAGGCGGCGATCGCCTTGCTGCGGCAGCAGAAGCTGCTGGCCATCGACCGGCGCGGGCGCATCTCGCTGCGCCAGGCGATGGCCGAGCGTGCCGACTTCGGCGCGATGCTCGATGGCTACAAGGCGCGGCGCGAGCAGGACCGCGAGACCCTCGAACGCATGCTCGCCTATGCGCAGTCGGGCCAGTGCCGCTGGCAGCTGCTGCTCGACGACCTCGATCCCTCGGCCACCGCCAAGCGCTGCGGCACCTGCGACAACTGCCGGCGCATCGCGGCCCACGAAGCCGCGATGGCGCAGCCCATCGTGGTGAGCGAGAAGACCGCCAAGGTCGCGACGCGCGAGCGGGTGCCCTTTGCCGAGAGCGATCCGGTGAAGGTCAAGCGCTTCGGCGCCGGTGTCGTCGTGTCGTCGACCGACGGGATGGTCACGGTGGCTTTCGAGGATGGCAGCCGGCGCTGCTTCCATCCCGACTACGTGAGCCGGCGGCGCGCGTCGCGCAAGAAGCCCGCCGCACTCGCGATGGCTGGCGCCGCTAGCTTCGCGGCACCCGTGCCGGCCTGATCCGCCGCATCGCAACCGCCATGAACAGCGCGCCGCCGGCGAACATGGCCAGGGGCGCTGCCAGCCCGCGCGGTGCGCGCCGGACGTCCGCGGCCGGCACGCGCACGCTCGGGCCCAGGCTGTCCGTGCCCACTTCCGCCTGCCGCGCAGCTTCTTGCGTGGCCGCCTGCGCCTTGCTCGCGGCGACCGACCCGTGGGCATTGGCATAGACCTTGGTGAACTCCGCGCCCAACAGGAAGATCTGCGCCGCGTAGTAGACCCACGCCAGCAGCACCACCAGCGAGCCCGCGGCCGCGAAGGATTCGTTGACGCCGCTCTTGCCGAGGTACAGGCCGATCAGCACCTTGCCGATCTCGAACAGCACCGCGGTCACGCCGGCGCCGACCCACACGTCGCGCCAGGCGATCGGCGCGCTCGGCATGAACTTGAAGATCATCGCGAACAGCACGGTGAGGATCGCGAGCGAGACGAGGACGTTGAGGCCCTGCAGCAGCGCCTCCCATCCCGGCAGCAGCGCGGCGCTCCAGCTTCCCAGCGCGGCCAGCGCCGCGCTCACCACGAGCGAGACCATGAGCAGGAACGCGAGGCCGAGGATCAGTCCGAACGACAGCACGCGCGCGCGCAGGATGCCCCACACGCCCTGCGGCTTCACGCGCTCGGGCACATGCCAGATGCGGTCGAGCGCGCTCTGCAGTTCGGCGAAGACCGTGGTGGCACCGACCACCAGCACGACGATGCTGATCGCGCCGGCCACCAGCCCGCGCGAGGGTTCGCTGGCGCTGCGGATCAGCCCCTGCACCGCCAGCGCGCCTTCCGCGCCGATCAGGCCCGAGAGCTGCGCCGCGATCTGGCCCTGCACGGCTTCGGCGCCGAACAGCGCGCCGGCCACCGCGATCACGATCACCAGCAGCGGCGCCAGCGAGAACATCGTGTAGTACGAGATCGCCGCGCCCATGCTCGGCGCGAAATCGTCGATCCATGCCATCACGGCGTCCTTGCACAGGCTGAGAAGACCGGGCGAGCGGGCGGTGCGGGTCGAAGAGGAGGCCATGGCCGGCACCGTGCCCGCGCCCTCGCTCGCCGGCCGTAGGAAACCGGCGGCTCATGGCGTGGGTCGCGCGGCGTGCGTGTTGGCTGACAGGGGAGGGCGCGGATGCCCCACCTGGGCCGGTGCGGCATGGCGGTTCATTGAAGTCTTCTCTTCACCACTTCACGAAAGTCTTCTACATGAACCGAATCACCCGAATCCTTTGCGCTAGCAGTTTCGCGCTGGCCGTCGTGCCCGCCCTGGCCCAGTCCGGTGGCAGCGGCGGCGGCGGCGGCGGGCCGGGCCTGAACAGCTCGGACAGCGTCGCGACGCAACCGAAGAATGGCGGCACCTCGGCCACCACCCAGCCTTCCGCGACCAGCCAGGGCAATTCGATGTCGGGTGGCAACCTGAACCCGCAGGGCAAGGCGTCGAACCAGAAGGCGCGCCCGGGCACGAACTCGTCGATGGGTTCGAAGGCGGGCGAGAACCCCAACACGCAAACCACCGGACAGGGCCGGACGACCAGCCCTCAGTAAGCCGGCGCGTGGGTCACTCCGGCTCGATGCCGGCGGCCTTGATGACCTCGCTCCATCGGCGCGACTCGGTGGCCTGGAATCTCGCAAGCTCCTCGGGCTCCGTCGTCCACGCGGAGGCGCCCGAGGCCCGCAGGAAGCTTTGGGTCCTGGGCTCGCCGACCGCCGCTGCCAACGCCTCGCGCAGTTTCGACACCACGGGCGCGGGCGTGGTGGCCGGTACGTAGGCGGCGAACCAGTAGCCGAGGTCGTAGCCCTTGATGCCCGACTCGTCGAAGGTGGGCACGCCGGCGAGCGCCGGCACCCGCCTGGCCGACGATACGGCGATCGCGCGCAGGCGCCCGCCCTCGATCTGCGGAATGCCGGTCACGGTGTCAACGATCATCATGTCGAGCTGCCCGCCGATGAGGTCGGTCATGGCGCTGGGGTTGCTGCGATAGGGCACGTAGAGCAGGTCCGTGCCGCTCATCTGCTTGAACATCTCGCCGGCGATGCGGCTCGACGAGTTGCCAGCGCCGAACGAGAGCTTGCCCGGTGCCGCGCGCGCGGCGGCGATGACGTCGGCGAGGCTCTTCAGGCGCGAATCCGGACGTACCACGAGCACCATGCCGCCGCGGCCCAGGCCCGTCACCGGCTTGAAGTCCTTCACGGGATCGTAGGGAAGCTTCTTGAACAGGTGCGGGTTCGCGACCTGCGTGGTGTTGGTCGTGATCAGCACCGTGTAGCCGTCGCCCGCGGCCCGGGCCACCTCCTGGCTCGCGATGAGCCCGCTCGCGCCGCCCTTGTTCTCGACGACGACCGGCTGCTTGAGGCGCTCCGCGACGGTGGCGCCGACCGCCCGCGCGAGCTGGTCGGTGGCGCTGCCCGCGCCGAATGGAACGACGAGGACGATCGGCTTGCTCGGATAGGGGGCGGCTTGCGCCCACACGGCGTGCATCGCCATCGTCGCGGCCGCGAGGACGCAGGCCGCACGGACGAGGCGGAAAAGCTGGCTGGTGGTCTTGTTCATCTGCTTGTCTCCTGTCTTGCTCGTTCTCGGTGGCTACCGGGCGCCGCGCTCGTTCGCGAGGAAGCCGCGCACCGCGTTCTTGTGCTCGTCGCCGCACAGCAGGATGGCCTGCATCGAGGCCGCCTGCTCGAGTGCGCCGGCCAGCGTCGACTGGCTGGCGTCGCGAACGAGTCGCTTGGCCATGCGCATGCCATGCGGCGGGTTCCTTGCGATCCGCTCGGCGAGCCTGCGTGCTTCCTCCTGGAGCTGGCCCGCGCCGAACACCTGGGAAACGACGCCCAGGCGCAGGGCGGTCTGCGCGTCGATGAACTCGCTCGTCAGCGTGAGCTCCATGGCCTTCGACAGGCCGACGAGGCGCGTCAGGAACCAGGCGCCGCCGATGCCCGACACCAGCCCGAGGCGCAGGAAGCTCTCGGAGAAGCGCGCCTCTTCGCTGCACAGGCGCACATCGCACATGAGCGACAGGTCGAAGCCCGCGCCGATCGCGAGGCCGTTGACCGCGGCGATGACCGGCACCTCGATGCGGTGGACCGCATGCGTGATGCGATGCAGGCGCTGGAGCAGCCGTTCGCGCACCTGCGTCGTGCTGCCCGCCATCAGGTCGGTGCCGTCGCGCATGTCGTTGACGTTGCCGCCGGTGCAGAAGTTCTTGCCGCTGGCGCACAGCACCACGCAGCGGACCTCCTCGTGCGCATTGACGCGCTCGAGCGCATCGGCGAGCGCCGAGGTCATCGCGAGGTTCAGCGCGTTGCCGGTGGCGGCGGACTGCATGGTGATCGTGAGAACGGGGCCGTCGATGCGCGATGCGACGAGGTCGGAAGGGGAGGAGGTCATGCGGCGATGCTTCGGGAGGGAGTGATGGGGGTGGCGGGGGTGGCGATCGCGCCGCAGCGCAACAGCGCGTCGATCTCTTCGTCGGGGATGCCGTAGGCCGCGAGCACCGCCGCGGAGTGCTGTCCCACGAGCGGTGGCGGTGTGGCGCGCACGCCATCGCCGCCTGGGTTTCCGATCGCGAATCCGGGCATGCGCACCGCGCCGGCGATCGGATGCTCGATCACGGTTTCGACGCCGCTGCTGCGGTACTGGAGCGAGGACGTGACTTCCGCATAGCCGGCGATCGGCGCGCAGAGGATGTCCACCGCTTCGAGCGTCGAGAGCCAGGCCTCGGTGGGCCGCTGCTGGAACGCCGCGGCCAGTTGCTGGAACAGCGCATCGCGATGCCCGACCCGCGACACGTTGTCCGCGAACAGCGGATCCTTCTCGAGCGCGGGCTGGCCGATGGCATGGCAAAGCGCGCTCCATCGCTCGGGCTGGTAGGCCGCCACCATGATCCAGCCATCGGCGGTCGGAAAGGCTTCGTTCGGTGCCGCATACGGTGCGGCGCTTCCGCTTTTGCCGGGCTCGATGCCGCTGGCGAGGAAGGACGCGAGTCCCACCTGCTGGAGCATCAGCGTGGCGTTGTAGAGGCTGACGTCGATGTGCTGGCCCTCGCGTCCCTGCCGCACCGGAACGAGCGCACCGAGGATCGCGATGGTCGCCAAGTAGCCGGTCGCCATGTCGGCGATGGGGCTCGGGACTTTCGAGGGCGGCGACCCCGCCGGGCCGAGGGTGCTCATCAAGCCCGCGACCGCCTGGATGATTCCGTCGACGCCGGCCTTGCCACTCGAAGGACCGTGCTGCCCGTAGGCCGAGATCGAGCAGTAGACCAGCGAGGGATTGGCGTCGCGCACGCTGTCGAAGTCGAGACTGAATCGCTTCATCACGCCGGGCCTGAAGCTCTCGACGACCACGTCCGCGGAGGCCATCAGGCGCCGCACGAGGTCGCGGCCCTGCGGTGTCTTGAGGTCGACCGCGAGGCCCTGCTTGTTGCGGTTCACGCTGAGCGAGATCACGCTCTCGCCGTGGATCCAGGGCGGGCCGATGCGCCGTCCCATCTCGCCTTCGGGCGACTCGATCTTGACGACCTCGGCGCCGAGATCGCCGAGCAGCATGCCGCACAACGGACCCGCGACGACGTGCGAGAAGTCGAGCACGCGCAGCCCGGCCAAACTGGTTCCCAACATCTGTTCTTGCCTCTTGTTCTCGAAGCCGGCGGTATGCCGGCGCCCACCCTCAGGGGGTGGTTTCAACGAGGCTCGAGAATAGAAATCGGCTGCCCGGCGGGCAAACGACATTTGCTGCCGAGGCTTTGACTTTTTGTTAAAGCGCCGAGGGCACCGCAGTGCTCGACGCGGCGACCGCGTCCGCCAGCCAGCGCCGGAATGCGGCCAGCTCGACCGACTCGTCGCGCTCGCGGGGCGAGGCGAAGTAGTAGGTGTGGTCGCCGCGATCGAGCGCGAGCCCGAACGGCATCACCAGCCTTCCCTCGGCGAGGTCCTTCTCGACCAGCGCCTTCTGCGCCATGGCCACGCCATGCCCCTCGACCGCCGCCTGGTAGGACAGCAGCGAGGTCTCGTACTTCATGCCCTGGTAGGCGTTGACGCCAGGCGCGCCGGCCGCGCGCAGCCACAGCGCCCAGTCGTCGATGCGCGCGAGCGAGTGCAGCAGCGTCTCGGAGGCCAGCGCGCGCGGCTCCCGCGGAACGGCGGCGCCCGCGCGCGGCGCCATCACCGGCACGAGTTCGTTCGGCACCAGCTTCTGCACGATCAGCCGCGGCCAGTGGCCGTCGCCGAGTTCGATGCCGGCGTCGATGTCCTCCCGGCTGAAGTCCAGCGGTGCCGCCGATGCGGTCAGCTGGACGTCGATGCCCGGGTGCAGCTGATGGAAGCCCGCGAGCCGCGGAATCAGCCAGCGCACCGCGAAGGTGGCCGGCGAGCGGATCCGCAGCACGCGCCGCCGGTAGCCGCCGCCCATCGCGGCGTTGGTGGTCTCCCGCAAGGCCATGAAGAGGGGCGTGATCTCCGACAGGTATTTCGCGCCCGCGGGCGTGAGAGACAGGCCGCCATGCTCGCGCCGGAACAGCTGGAAGTTCAGGAACTCCTCGAGCACGCGGATCTGCCGGCTGACGGCCGCCGGTGTCACGAACAGTTCCTCGGCCGCCTTCGAGATGCTCAGGAGGCGCCCCGCGGCCTCGAACATCTTCAGCGGGTTGAGCGGTGGAAGCGGCGTCATGGTCTTCAGTGCGCGGCCACGTACAGCGCATGCGGCGAGGGATCGGGCCGCGCGAACGCCTCGCGCATGCGCGCGGCCTCCTCGGCCGGGCCGCGGCCGAACATGCGCTTGAACTCGCGGCTGAACTGCGAGGGGCTTTCGTAGCCCACCTGCGCGCTGGCATGCGCGGCCGTGACCTGGTGGCGGGCCATGATCAGCCGGGCCTGGTGCAGGCGCGTGGTCTTCAGGTACTGGATCGGCGAGGTCGACGTGACGGCCTTGAAGTGCGCGTGGAACGAGGTGGGGCTCATGCCGGCCTCGTCGGCGAGACCGTCGATGTCGAGCTTCTGGTCGAAGCGCGCATGGATGGTGCGGATGGCCTTCGCGATCTTGCCGAAGTGGCCCTGGCGCGTGAGCGAGGCCCGGATGGCGCTGCCCTGCTCGCCGGTGAGAACGCGGAAGTAGATCTCGCGAACCAGGTCGGGGCCGAGGATGGGCGCCTCGAGCGGCGAGTTCATTGCCTCGAGAAAGCGCAGCACGGCGCGGGCCAGGCGTTCGTCCATCGGGGTCGACATCAGGCCCTTGGGCGCCGCGCCTTCGGCCAACCCGTGTTCGTCGAGCTTCATCATCAGCTCCGCCGCGACCTGGAAGTCGAGGCGGAAGTAGATCGCCAGCAGCGGCTCCTGCGCCGAGGCGTCCGTATCCATCGAGAAGGGAACCGGCACCGACACGGCCAGGTAGTGCTGCGCGTCGTAGAGGTAGACCTCGTCGCCGAGGAAGCCGCGCTTGCGGCCCTGCAGCACGATGACGATGCCGGGCTCGTAGAGCACCGGCGCGCGGGCCAGCGGCCGGTCGGACCGGAGGATCCGGACATCGGGCAGCACGGTCAGGTTGTAGCCTTCGATCGGCGCCAGGGGCTGCACCAGATCGACCATCTGCCGCTGCACATGGGAGACCTTCGGCGGTGCGTTGCGTGGACGAGCGTCGTTCATGGGAGCCGCGAATCTGCCACAGCCGGGCCGCCGGGTCCACGGCTTCGTAGTTTTAGGCAAGCCATGTGTGCGACTCGGCATATCGCGACCGTGCTGCGATTTCTACGATCGGTGCCTGATCTTCAAGGAGCCGACCATGACACAGACCACACTCAAAACCTTCCTCATCACGGGCGTCAACTCGGGATTCGGAAAAGCCTTCGCGGCAGCCGCCCTCGCGCAGGGGCACACGGTGCTCGGCACCGTGAGGAGCGAAAGCAACAAGGAAGCCTTCGAGCGCGGCGTGCCCGGGCGAGCGCATGCCGTGGTGCTCGACGTCACCGACTTCGAGGCGATCGAGCGTTCCGTTCCCCAGCTGCTTGCCGAGCACGGGCCCATCGACGTGCTGGTCAACAACGCGGGCTATGGGCACGAGGGCACGCTCGAGGAGTCCAGCCTGGCGGAGATGCAGCGCCAGTTCGACGTGAACGTCTTCGGCGCGGTCGCGATGATCAAGGCCGTGCTGCCCTCGATGCGCACGCGCCGCCGCGGCCACATCATCAACATCACCTCGATGGCCGGCTACATCACCATGCCCGGCATCGCCTACTACTGCGGCAGCAAGTTCGCGCTCGAGGGCATCTCCGAAGTGCTCGGCAAGGAGGTCGCGGGCTTCGGCATCCATGTCACCGCCGTCGCGCCAGGCTCGTTCCGTACCGACTGGGCCGGGCGCTCGATGGTGCGTTCGGAGCGCAGCATCGCGGACTACGACGCGCTCTTCGATCCCATCCGCGAGGCCAGGCAGGCCAAGAGCGGGGCCCAGATCGGCGATCCCGTGAAGGCGGCGCAGGCGCTGCTCGCGCTGGTCGATGCGCCGAATCCGCCGGCGCATCTGCTGCTGGGCACCGATGCGCTGGGGCTCGTGCGCGCCGGTCTCGCGGCGACGTCCGGGGAGATCGATGCCTGGGAAGCGGTGACGCGCTCGACCGATCACGCCTGAGGTTCGCGCAGCAGCGCGTGCAGCGCCGCCGCCATGTGGGCCTGCATGGCGGCCGCGGCGCCGGCCACGTCGCCTTCGCAGATGCGGGCCACCAGCTCGGCGTGGCCATCCTGCACCTGCTGCAGGCTCTTGCGCGTCTTGCGCCGCTCCATGCCCTGGCGCGACAGCGATTCCAGCGACGCGCGGATCGAGCCGATCATCTGCCACAGCAGGGGATTGCCGCTGGCGCGCGCGATCTCGACGTGCAGTTCGGTGTCGAGCGCCGCATAGGTGGCCGGGTCGCGCAGGCAGCCCTGCATGCGGGTCACCAGCGCCGTCATGCGCTCGATCTGGGCCGGCTGCCGGCGCGCGGCCGCGAGCGCCGCCGACTGGCCTTCCAGCGCCGCGCGCACGGCCATCAGGTCCTCGGTGGAGTTGTCGAGCACCTGCAGCGCGCGCGCGAAGTAGATCGACATCGCGGTGGCGTCGAGGTCGCGCCGGATGATCGGGCTCTTGCCGTTGGCGATGTCGACCACCCCCATGCCCTTGAGCGTGCGCAGCGCCTCGCGCACCACGGGCCGGCTCACGCCGAGGATCTCGGCCAGCCGGCCTTCGCCGGGCAGCGCGGCACCGGGTGCCAGCCGCGAGCGCTCGATGTAGCCCAGCAGGCTCTGCACGGCCTGCTCCGAGAGCGGCACGCGCTCGAGCTTGTCCAGGACGAAGGGGTGGGCGGTCATCGCTACCTATCATATAGGGTGAGAGCTTGCGAGCCCGACCCGCGCCCCGTTCAATCAGGCCATTGATCGACTGACTGAACGAGACAAGCATGTGGAAAGACGATGACGAGCTGTTCCAGCTCATGAAGACCAAGCTGTTCCCCGCCGTCGTGGGCGACATCCTCGACACCATGGGGCTGCTGCGGCAGTTCCTGCCGCCGGCCATCCGGCCGGTGGAGCGCTCGATGGTGATCGCGGGCCGCGCGATGCCGGTGCTCGAGACCAACTGCTTCGCGCGTACCGAGCCCGAGGGCAAGACGCCGCTGAGCCGCCAGCCCTTCGGGCTGCTGTTCCAGGCGCTCGACGACCTGAAGCCCTACGAGGTCTATGTCGCGACCGGCTGCGCGCCGCAGTTCGCGCTCTGGGGCGGGCTCATGACGACGCGCGCCCAGCATCTGAAGGCGGCGGGCGCGGTGCTCGACGGCTATTCGCGCGACACCAACGAGGTGCTGGAGCTGGGCCTGCCGGTCTTCTCGCTCGGCGGCTATTCGCAGGACCAGGGCCCGCGCGGCAAGGTCGTCGACTACCGCGTGCCGGTGGAGATCCAGGGCGTGCGCGTGCGTCCGGGCGACATCGTCTTCGGCGACCAGGACGGCGTGCTGATCGTGCCGAAGGAGGCCGAGGTCGAGGCCTTCCGCCGCGCGCTCGAGAAGGCCAGCACCGAGAACGCGGTGCGCACCGCCATCCGCAACGGGATGAGCACGGTCGAGGCCTTCGAGACCTTCGGCGTGATGTGACGAGACCGCCTCGTCCTCTCATCGTGCCCTGCCGACCCATTCACAAGGAGACTCACATGTTCGATTCGATGTCGCGCCGGCAGCTGCTGGCGGTCGCGGCCGGTGCCGCCATGGCCGGCCTGTCCGGCGCCGCCGTGGCGCAAAGCGCCGCGGAAATCCAGAAGAAGGGCCAGCTCACGATCGGGCTGCTCGTGGACTTTCCGCCCTACGGCACCACCAATGCGCAGAACCAGCCCGACGGCTACGACGCCGATGTCGCGCGGCTGCTGGCCAAGGACCTCGGCGTCAAGCTCAACCTCGTGCCCGTCACCGGCCCCAACCGCATCCCGTTCCTGTTGACGAACAAGGTCGACCTGCTCGTCGCCTCGCTAGCGATCACGCCCGAGCGCGCCAAGCAGGTCGACTTCTCGGCGCCTTATGCGACCGCCACCGTGATCCTGTATGGCGCGAAGAAGGTCGACATCAAGAGCGCGGCCGACCTCAAGGGGCGGCGCATCGGCGTGGCGCGCGCGAGCGTGCAGGACGTGGCGCTGACCGCCATGGCGCCCGAGGGCACCGAGATCCGCCGCTTCGACGACGATGCCTCGGGCATGCAGGCGCTGATCTCCGGCCAGGTCGATGCGATCGGCTGTTCCACCACCGTCGCCGCGCAGATCGCCAAGCGCGTGCCGCCCGACACCTACGAGAAGAAGTTCACCGTGCGCGAGCAGGTCATGGCCATCGCCATGCGGCCCGGCCAGGCCGAGCTGAAGAAGACGCTCGACGAGTTCGTCGCGCGCAACCGCGCGAATGGCGAGCTCAACAAGCTCTATCAGAAGTGGCTGGGGACGGACTTTCCGGTGATTGCGGCGTCCTGAGATCGTCGACCCGACGGGCGCGGCGCGCGCCGGTTTTGCGGTAGGGTCGAGGCATGAACCCAGCGTCGACCGCGCCCATCCTCGTCATCAAGAACTTGAGCTTCGCCTACCCCCGTCGGCCTGCGCTCCTGTCCGCCTGGAGCGCCAGCATCGGCGCCGGGCTGACCCAGCTCTACGGTGGCGACGGGAGCGGCAAGTCGACGGTCCTCCGGCTGCTTGCGGGGAAGCTTCGCGGCGAAGGCCAGCTGGACCTCGCGGGAGCGCGCCTGGACCACGACCCCGACACCTATGGCCGGAACGTGTTCTTCGTCGACCCGGAGACCGACGCCTTCAATGACATCTCGGCGACGCAGTGCACCGCGTCGTTGAGTGCCGGCGATCCAGGCTTCGATGAAGCGAAGTGGCGCGCTCTCGTGGAGGGCTTCTCCCTGACGCCGCACCTCGAGAAGCCGATGTACATGCTCTCCACCGGGTCGAAGCGAAAGGTCTGGCTGGCGGCTGCCCTCGCGTCGGGACGCGCACTCACCTTGCTCGACGAACCCACCGCGGCGCTCGATGCCAATTCGATTCGCTTCCTGTGGCGTACCCTCTCCGAGAGCGCTGGCCGGGACGACCGCGCGATCGTGATCGCAAGCGCCGAGCGAATCGATGCGGTACCGCTGTCGGGTTGGATCGAGCTGCCCTCATCGTGAGGCAACGCTCGGTGGTCGGTGCCGATCGAACACCGATCACGCGATTGGCAACCCCACCTTTGGGGGATACGGCAAAGAACATCGTGCCCCGGGCTTTTGCGAAAATCCGCACATGCTTCTTTCTCCACCGAGCGGTACGGACCGCGTACAGGGCCTCGCGGCGCGGCTTGGCTGCACAGTGGCCGAACACTGCGAGCCCTATGGACAATCCAAACCCGCCGTGTTGGGCAGCCTCTCCGGGCTCGCGTTGACGCTCAAGGAATTCGGCGGGCGCTGGGACCGGGTGGAACGGGTCTACGTGTTCGCCAACTGGCCCATGCTCGAGGCGGCGCTCGAGTACTGCGTGAGAAACAAGGACGAAGCACGCGTGCCGGTGTGAACGGCACGCGCTCTTGCCGCGCGGGAATGTCGAATCCGATCATGGTCCCGCCGCGGGAGGCCTCGGCAGAGGTCACCAGGGACTCGCGCGCCATCTCGGCGCGACGAGCACGCATCAGTTCTTCGGCGGATCGTTCTCGCGTTCGAAATGGCGCAGCGGCATGGCGGCGATGAAGGCCGCGATCGCCGCATCCGCGTCGGCGGCGTCCGCGAGGACCAGCCCCGCATCCGCCGAACCGTCGGGCAGCGCCAGCGGGATCTGAGCCTCGGCCAGCAGGGCTTCCGAGGCGCCGAAGGCCAGGATCGTCTTGCAGTGCCAGTACTGCGCGCGCAGGAACTCGAGCGTGTGGGCATCGGCGTCCAGGGCTTCCACCGCCGCGGCGCCATCGGGCAGGACGAGCGCATCGAACAGGAAGCCCGGCGAGTTCTCCATCGTGGCGTCCGCCTCGAAGCGCTCGCCCGCGGCGCCGCTGTAGGTTCCGAGCCTTGCGGCAACGAGGCGCGGCACGGCACCAGCCTCGACCAGTGCGCTGATCAGCTTCGCGAGCGACGTTCCTTCCACGCCATGCGCGATCAGGATCGCCACCTTGCGCGTGCGGATGCCGCCATCGCCCGGCCGGGCCAGCAGGGACAGCGGCGGCGACACCTCGACCTCGGGCCGAGCCGGGTTCTCGAGCGCCCTGGGCAGTGGCGTGGGCAGTGCCATGCCCAGGTCCTGAGCGAGCCGCGCCGCCAGTTCGGGCGATGCATTCGCGAGACTGGCGACCACGCGCTCGCGGATCGCGGGCACCGTCACCTTCGACAACTCGAAGCGGAACGCGTTGCCGATGTGGGCTTTCTCGACGTCCGACTGGCTCTCGAAGAACAACCGTGCTTGGGTGTAGTGGTCGGCGAACTTCTCGGGCTTGATGCGCACCTTGTCCGCGCTCTCCTTCGCATCGAGGCGCTTGGCGACGCTGGTGAAGCCCTGCGCGGCGCCGGCCTGGAACGGGCAGCCGCCCGCCAGCGAGTTCGGCTCGTAGGCGACACGGCCGCGGTGGATGGCCTGGCGGTGCATGCCGTCGCGCTGGTTGTTGTGGACCTGAGCGATCGGTGCGTTGATCGGCAGCTCGTGGAAGTTCGGCCCGCCCAGGCGGCTGATCTGCGTGTCCACGTAGGAGTGGATCCGGCCCGCGAGCAGCGGGTCGTTGGTGAAGTCCAGGCCGGGCACGATGTGCGCGGTGCAGAAGGCCACCTGCTCCGTCTCGGCGAAGAAGTTGTCGGGGTTCCGGTTGAGCACCATGCGCCCGACGATCTGCACCGGCACCAACTCCTCGGGGATCAGCTTGGTCGCGTCAAGGATGTCGAAGCTGAACTGCTCGGCCTGTTCCTCGGTGAAGATCTGCAAGCCCAGTTCCCACTCCGGATACTCGCCGGCCTCGATCGCCTCCCACAGGTCGCGGCGATGGAAGTCCGGGTCGGCGCCCGAGATCTTCACGGCCTCCTCCCACACCAGAGAGTGGGTGCCGAGCTTGGGCTGCCAGTGGAACTTGACGAGGAAGGACTCGCCCGCGTCGTTGACGAGGCGGAAGGTATGGACCCCGAAGCCCTGCATCATCCGGTAGCTGCGCGGGATCGCGCGGTCCGACATCTGCCACATCAGCATGTGCGTCGACTCGGGCATCAGCGAGACGAAGTCCCAGAAGGTGTCGTGCGCGCTCGCGGCCTGCGGCATCTGGTGATGCGGCTCGGGCTTCACGGCATGGACGAGGTCGGGGAACTTGATCGCGTCCTGGATGAAGAACACCGGCATGTTGTTGCCGACCAGGTCCCAGTTGCCTTCGTCGGTGTAGAACTTGACGGCGAAGCCGCGCACGTCGCGTGCCGTGTCCTTGGAGCCGCGTTCGCCCGCCACGGTCGAGAAGCGCACGAACACCGGCGTGATCTTTCCGGCCTCCTTGAAAGGCGCGGCCTTGGTGTACTTCGTCAGCGGCTCGTAGGCTTCGAAAAAGCCGTGCGCGCCCGAGCCACGCGCATGCACGATGCGCTCGGGGATGCGCTCGTGGTCGAAGTGCGTGAGCTTCTCGCGCAGGATGAAGTCCTCGAGCAGCGCCGGCCCGCGCGCGCCGGCCTTCAGGGAGTTCTGGTTGTCGGCGATCGGCACGCCCTGGTTGGTGGTGAGCGCCTGGCCCGAAGAGTCCACCCGCACGCGGTCCAGCGAATCGATGGTTGCGTTCATGCCCTCGGGCGCCGCACTGCCTGTCTTGGCCGAGGCATTGGCCTCCGACAGCGTGCTGCCTGTGGGCAATCGCGATGCCGGTGTGGCGGTCGCGCCGACAGGCGCGGACTGTGCGTTCACCAAGCCATGCTCGAGCGCCTTGTTCGGATTGGCGGGCATGGCGGCGGCGAGCGCCTGTGCATCGATCATCTTCTGCGCGGGAAGGTCGCCCTTCCCCGCGGCCGCGGGCGCCGGTGCAGCAGGACCGCTGTCCGTGTTGCGTGCCGCCGCGCGCGCCGCGTCGAGGTTGGCAACGGAAGGGGTGGCTTTTTTCTTGGACATGGGGGTGGGGCCTCGCGTGGAGATGGATCGTGGAAGGAGCGCGACTCTGAGCACCGGCGTCGACCCCGTGCGTAGGACAAAAACCTCTTTGACCCGAATTTGCCGCGCCGCGTTTTTGCGGCCTCAAACTTGATGCAGGTTAATGCGACGTGCCGCGATGCGGTGCACCATCCGATGTGAGGACTTCCCCATGCTGACCGAGAACGTACTTCGCAACCGTGCCGCAGAAATCTCCAACGCCGAACGCGACCTCCTGGAAGGCGCGATCTCCCATACGCAGACCTACACGGCCGGCAGCCTGGTCGTTCGCCAGGGGGTGCCGGTCGAGATCAGCACGCTGCTGGTGAAGGGACTTATGACGCGCCACGTCGATGCACCGGATGGCCGTCGCCACCCCGTGGCGCTGCATGTGCCCGGCGACTTCGTCGACCTGCATGCCTACGCCCTGAAGAAGCTCGACCACGATGTCGCCGCGTTGACGGACATCACCGTCGCGGTCTTTCGCCACGCTTCGCTCGCTGAGATTCAGGCTTCGGAGCCCGGTCTCGCGCGGCGGCTGTGGTTTCTCACGCTGCTGGACGCGGCGATGCACCGGCAGTGGATCTACAGGCTGGCAAGTCTCAACGCGGTGCAGCGCGTGTCGCACTTCCTTTGCGAGACCCATGCCCGCTTGCTGGCGATCGGCGCGTCCGAGGGCCACGCCTTCACGTTGCCCATGACACAGGCCGATATCGGCGAGGTCTGCAGCCTCACGAATGTTCACGTGAACCGCGTGTTGCGCGAGTTGCGCGAATCCGGCCTGTGCAATGTCCGCGGCGCGAACGTGCAGATTCTCGATCTGAAGGGCCTGGTCGACAAAGCGCGATTCGATCCTCACTATCTGTACCTCAACCCCCAGACTGCGGCACGCGCGGTCGACCACACCGGGAATCCCCATGACTGATCGCCGCACGATTCCCGGACCGCGCGAAGACGCCGGCCACGCCACTGCCGAGGACGGCGTGGTGATCCTGGATGGCCCCGATGGGGTGGCCGTGACGATGACGGCGGATGCTGCCGCCTTGACGGCGGAACGTCTCCACGCGGCCGCGCTGCAGGCGCGCGAGCAGTTGACCGCCGCGGGGCCTGGCGCCGAAGGCCAGCCGCGTGCGTAGAAAGGCATTGAACGAGCGCGAGCTGCGCGTGCTGGCCAGCATGAAGCTGCTTTCATATTTCGGGCAGCAGCAACTCCCCGCCGAATGCACGTCAAGGGATGACATCGAGCGGCTGCTCGGCTTGAACGCAGCGAACCTCATCAAGGCGAGCTTCGAGGCGCCGGTGCGGGAACGCTCGGGCGATGTCTACATCCCGCGCGCGGTCGTGATGGAAGTGACGGCGGAAGGGCATTCGGCATTGGCGCGCGCTCGGCGGCAGCAGCCCGAGCATTTCGACGACATGCCGGCACGGCGGCCGCGTGTGAGGCGCGCTTCCAAAGTAGCGGAAGTGCTTTTCCCAGAGGTGCCCGATTCCTGATCTATCCTCCGCGATCGCCGGAGGGACAGCAACATGCCCATGGACTTTCTTCGCCGTATCAAGGATTTCCAGTTTCCACTTGCGCTGCACGACGAGGCCGACATCCGCAATGCGATCGTGCTTGAGGCTGCGGGCCTGATCGAGGCGCAGCTTCCTTCGCCCGACTTGCCGCTGACGCAGGGCGCCTCGGTCATCTTCCGCATCACGCCCGAAGGCCGGGCCGCGATTTCGAAGGCCGAGCGATCGCAGTGACGACGAAGACGACGAGGCTGAGTCCGATGTCGCGCCAGGCTACCAGTTGCGCAGCGAAGCTTCCGGCTCGCTCGCGGACCAGTGCCTGGCCGAGCCGATCTGTCGCGGCCCTTCGCGCACATCGCTCGCCAGTTCCATCAGCGCAGCCATGCCGTCGGTCAATGCATGGTTCCAATGCCTGCAAGGCCGCTGGCTCGCCAGCAATTCGCGCCAGGTGGAGGGGTCGGCGCCTTGCTCCAGGAGCACCCAGTGGTAGCGGCCTGGGCGGGGTTCGATCACGTGGACGGAAATGCGCCGCAGCTGGCTCGCGGGCGCGTCGTCGGATGTCGGTGGATTGTCTTGTTCTGTGCCGTGGGCAGCATCGGCCATGCGTGTCTCTCGCGTCGTTGGGATGAATGAATGGAGCCTGGACACTCGGACCTCGCAGGGCTTCGTCACGTAGGCGCTCCGCGCTTCGCGCGGCAGGGCGTGGCGTACAGGGCGGTCAATGCCCGCCTGGCCCTGTGCCAGAATCATCGAGCGTTGCGTCGCGGCGCATCAATGGAGCGTCCATGAGCGTGCGAGAGCGCAACAACGTGCGCGTCGGTGGAGCCGGCGTCGATACGATCATCTTTGCCCACGGCTTCGGCTGTGATCTGAACATGTGGCGATTGCTCGAGCCGATCTATGCCACCCGGTACAGGACAGTCATGTTCGACCATGTGGGCGCCGGGGAGTCGGACCTGAGGGCCTACGAGGTGGAGAAGTACTCGACGCTCGAAGGCTATGCGCAAGACGTGGTCGAGATTGCCCGCGAGTTCGGTCAAGGTCGATCGATCTTCGTGGGCCACTCGGTCAGCGCGATGATCGGCATGCTTGCCGACCTGGCATCGCCAAGTCTGTTCGCCGGCCATGCAATGATCGGGCCGTCCCCGTGCTATGTGAACGACGGGCACTATGTGGGTGGGTTCTCGCGCGAGGATGTCGACTCGTTGCTCCGAACGCTCGAGGGCAACTACCTCGGGTGGTCGAGCAACATGGCGCCCGTCATCATGGGTGCCCCCGGACAGCCCGAGCTCGGGGCAGAGTTGTCCAACAGCTTCTGTCGCACCGACCCGGACATCGCGGCGCGCTTCGCTCGTGCGACCTTTCTCTCCGACCACCGCGCCGACCTTTCGCGGCTCACGACTCCCACGCTCATCCTCCAGTGCGACGACGACATCATTGCGCCGGTCGCCGTGGGTGAATACATGGCGCGCACCCTGCCGGACGCCGAGATGGTGGTCATCGACAACGTCGGCCACTGTCCGCACCTGAGCGCCCCCGGCGCGAGCGCCGAAGCGATCGACGCCTTTCTGGCGAGGCGAGGTCTTTGACTTCCCGAGGCGACGAGCTTCCCCGCGAGGAACCGGCGTCGCCCGACGACGCGGCCTGCGGGCTGCTGACCACCGATGCCAAGGGGCTGATCCTCGCGGCCAACAGGACGTTCTGCGATTGGGTCGGGATGGACAAGAGCGACCTGGTGCGCCGCAGGCGGATACAGGACCTGCTCACCATGGGCGGGCGAATCTTCCACCAGACGCACTGGCTGCCCTTGCTGCAGATGCAGGGCTCCGTTTCCGAGGTCAAGCTCGAAGTCAGCCATCGCGACGGCGCATTGCTTCCCATGATCTTCAACGCCGTGCGCCGCGAGCGCGGCGGCGCCGTCGTGCACGATCTGGCGCTGTTCGTCGCCCGCGACCGAGACGTGTACGAGCGCGAGCTGGTGGCTTCGCGCGAAGAACTCAGGATCCTGGTGCACGAGGCCACGCGGATGCAGGAGGAAGCCAAGGACCGGGCGCTGTTCGCCGAGCAGATGGTAGGTATCGTGAGCCACGATCTGCGCAATCCGCTGTCGGCCATCCATCTGGGGCTCATCGCCCTGTCGCGCAGTGAACTCACCTCGAACCAGATTCGGGTGCTTGGTCGCGTCTCGCGTTCGACCGAGCGCGCGCATCGGCTCATCGCCGATCTCCTGGACTTCACCGCCGCCCGCATCGGTCGCGGCCTGTCGGTTTCATTCAAGTCCATCGATCTCCATGGTGTCGTGGCGGAGGCCCTGGAGGAACTCGCCACCGCCTATACGGACCGTCGGATCACGCACGTCCAGAAAGGCGAGGGCAGTTGCCATGCCGATCCGGATCGGCTTTCGCAACTGCTGGGAAATCTCGTGTCGAACGCGATGGCCTACGGCGACCCCGGCCGCGAAATCGTCGTGACATCGCGCAGGGAGGACGACGGTCGCGCAGCCATCGAGGTTCACAACTTCGGGCCTCCGATCCCGGCCGATTCGCTGCCGCTGCTCTTTCAGCCCATGGTCCGTGGCAACCCGGGCGGCGCGGCGCGCAGTGTCGGCCTGGGGCTCTACATCGTCAGCAAGATCGCGGAGGCGCATGGCGGCGAAGTCAGCGCCACGTCGAGCGCTGCGGAGGGGACGAAGTTCACCGTGCGACTGCCGTCACGGCAATGACGAGGCGCGCCATCACCGGGTGGCCCTCGAACCCGCTGCCTGATTGAACGAAAGTTCTGCCGGCGCGCCTCAGGCGCCCTTTCGCTGGCTGAACGTCCTACGCCTGCTCGGGTGAAGCTCGGGCGCCTCGGACCCTGCTCGCCTTCTAGTTTGCCGAGGCGATCATTTCGGGGACCTACTCATGCACGCAGCTTCATTCTTCCGCACGGTGCTCGCACTGGGCACTCTTCATGTCGCGGGCGCGTGGGCACAGTTGCCGCCGGGTGACGGTCCGAACACGGTGTCCACCGTGATGCTTGAACCCTCACCGGTGAAGTTCGACGAATCGCTGCTCTCGCAGCTGAAGCTGCCTCCCGGCTTCAAGGTCGGCGTGTACGCCAAGGACATGCAGCATGTGCGCTGGCTGCAGGTGGCACCCAACGGCGACGTCTATGCAAGCCGTCCCAAGCAGGCCGACGTGCTGCTGCTGCGCGACACCGATCGCGACGGAAAGATGGACTCGCAACAGATCGTGGCGCAGAACATCAAGAATGTGCATGGGCTGCTGCTCAAGGATGGCAAGCTCTTCATGGCCAGCGACAAGAAGGTGCTGGTCGCCGATGTGCAGCCTGACGGCTCGCTGGCCCTGCCGCGGGTTCTCCTCGATGACCTGCCCGACGGATCGCAGCATCCCTATCGCACGCTGGCATCCGGTCCCGACGGTTTCCTGTACGTGACTGTGGGCTCGCAGTGCAACAACTGCGTGGAGACCAATCCCGAGGCCGCGACGGTCCTGCGCATGCGCCCCGACGGCAGCGCGCGCAGTGTGTACGCGCGTGGGCTTCGCAACACGCTGGGCTTTGCCTTCAGTCCGGTCGATGGCACGCTCTACGGCTTCGACCACGGCTCGGACGACCGTGGCGACGATGTGCCGCCCGAGGAACTCAACGCGATCCGGCCGAACCGTCACTACGGGTGGCCCTTCTGCTGGGGCGACAAGCAGGTCGACATGAAGCAGCAGAACGATCCCGAAGGATCGACCCGTGCCGACTTCTGCCCGACCACGGAGGCGCCGGCGCTCATGACTACGGCGCACTCCGCGCCTATCGGGCTGGTCTTCTATGGCGGCAGCCAGTTTCCCGCCGAGTATCGGAACAGTGCCTTCGTGGCGATGCGCGGCTCCTGGAACCGCGGACAGCCCAGCGGCTACAAGGTGGTGCGGGTGAGCTTCGACGCGGCGGGCAAGCCGCAGTCGATCGAGGACTTCGTCACCGGATGGCTGATGCCGACGCCGCCGGCCCCTCTGATGCAACCAGGTGCGGGACCCGCCGCCGAACAGGCGAAGGCGGCTCGGCCGGCCCAATTCGGACGGCTCGCCGGCCTGGCCGTGGCCGCCGACGGTTCCCTGCTGATCGCCGAGGACCAGAACGGCGTGATCTATCGCGTGAGCCATGCCCGCTGAAGGACCGACATGAATTCCCGACACCTCCTGTGCCCGATCGCCATATGCGCCGCCGCCTTGCTGGGCGCGTGCGGCACTCCTGCGCGCGACCACGCCGCAATGCCTTCCACCAGTGCCGCGGGCACGTCGCAGGCAAGCGCCGGCGCATCCGCGCAGCCGGAAGCCGCGCCGGTGGCGTCGGCGCGTCTTCTCACACCGTCCGGCAAACAGGCTGGCAACGTGCGCTTCGCGCCGGCCGGTGGCGGCACCGCGGTGGTCCTCAACGCGGACGTCGAAGGACTTGCGCCGGGCGTGCACGGCTTTCATGTGCACGCGCATGGCGAATGCGCACCCGGGCCCGACGCAGCGACCGGCCGGGTCGTCGACTTCGGCGCTGCCGGCGGCCACTTCGATCCCGGTAACTCGCGCAACCATGGGCGGCCGGGCGACGACAAGGCCCATGCGCATGCCGGCGAGCTGCCAGCCCTGCAGGCGGACGCCGGCGGTCGCGCGGTGCTGCGCTACCTCAACACGAATCTCTCGCTGGACCGCGCGCCCACGTCGGTGATCGGCCGCAGTGTCGTCATCCATGCGGATTCCGACGACTACAGCAGTGACCCCGCGGGCAACTCCGGTGCGCGGGTCCTGTGCGGCGTGATCGAGGCCACCGCGCCCACCGTCGTTCGCGCGCGTGCCACCCTCGAAGGCGCGCAGGTGTTCCCGGAGGGCATCGCGATCGATCCGCGCACTGGTGACGCCTTCGTCGGATCGAGCACCAATGGCGACCTGTTTCGCATCAGGCAAGGCGGCACGAAGGCCGAGCTGGTGCAGGCCGGCGGCGCGGTGGGACGGCAAGGCGCGTTCGGCATGAAGTTCGATAGCAGCGGACGCCTGTGGATCGCGGGCGGGCCCGGCGGCACGCTGGCCGCGGTCGACGTGACCGACGGGAGCACGCTGGCCGTGGCCAAGGCACCGCAGGACATGCCGAGCTTCCTCAACGACCTCGTCATCGCACGCGATGGCTCGGCCTACATCACCGACTCGTTCCGCCCGGTGATCTACCGGGTGCGCACCGGCGTCGGTGCGCCCGCGACGCTGGAGCCGTGGCTCGATCTGTCGTCCACGCCGCTGCGCTACCTGCCGAACAAGATCAACCTCAACGGCATCGTCGCGTCGCCCGATGCTCGCTACCTGCTGTCGATCCAGCTCGCGACCGGCCAACTCTGGCGCATCGATACCCGCTCGCGCGCGGTCTCGCAGTTGCGCGTGGACGGCGGCGAACTTACGGACGGCGATGGCCTCGTGCTGGCCGGTGGCAACGATCTCTACGTGGTCCGCAATGCGCACCATGAGCTCGTGCGCGTGGAACTTGCGCCCGACTGGAGCGCGGGTCGCGTCACGCAACGCATCACCGACACGCGCCTGCGCTATCCGACCACGGCGGCCGTGGTCCCGTCCGGCCTGATGGTGGTCAACGGGCAGCTCGATCGCCAGAAGAGCCCGCCGGCCGTGCTTCCCTTCGACGTAGTGACCGTGGCGTTGCCGCGGTAGCTCGCCCGCGGGCGACAGTCCCTGGAGATTTTCGAATGACCAACGAACATGCTTTTGTCTACGGCGGCCATGCCTTTCGGCTGGTGCTCGAGCCGGACCCGCGCGGGTCCTGCAAGGTCGCGGTGGATTGGATGGCGCAGCCGGACCATCCCATGCGGTTGCCGCAGGACGCCGATCCCTATGCGACCGCCGAAGAGGCCTTGCGGCATGGCCAGCAGCAAGCCATGCGGTGGGTCCATGACCGCACAGGGGACGGGCAGGGGCGGTTCTAGAGCCGAAGGGGCGGTGGCACTTCGAGGGCGGTGCCGCAGAAGCGCGAATCAGCCCAGCAAGGCCGCGCGCACCGCGTCGAAGCTCGCGCGGTCGGCGGTGCAGATCAGCCCGCCGGTCCGGTGCGCGGGCCGGTACGCCGAGCCGTCGTGATGCGCCGCGTAGCCGCCCGCTTCGCGATGCAGCAGCCAGCCCGCCGCATGGTCCCAGGGCATGAGCTTGTTGTAGAACAGGGCGTCGATGTCGCCCGCGGCCGCGAGCCGGTACTCGTGCGCGGCGCAGCGGAACCAGTTGGTCATGCCCAGGCGCGACAACCGCGCGTTGACTTCGCTGCGAAGCGGCTCGGGCAGGAAGTTCGTCCCGACGATGGCTTCCATCTTCTCGATGGGCACGGCCGGCGCCACCTGCAGTTGCTGCTTTGCGCCCGAGGCCGATTCGATCCACGCGCCCTCGCCACGGATCGCGAAGGCCGTGTCGGCGCGCACCGGGTCATGGATCGCGGCCGCGATCACCTCGCCCCGCGCGGTCACGGACGCCATCGTGCCGAACAACGGCAGGCCGCTCGCGAAGTTCTTGGTGCCGTCGAGCGGGTCGACGATGAAGGCCAGCTCCGCGTCGTCGATGGCATCGAGCAGCGCGGGGTCGCGCGTACAGGCCTCTTCGCCGATCAGCACGGCCTCGGGATGGCGCGCGCGCAAGGCAGTGAGCACCGCGGCCTCGCAGGCCTCGTCGGCATCGGTCACGATGTCGAAGGACGAGGTCTTGCGCCGGCGGTCGACGCTGTGGAGCGTCTGGAAGCGCGGCATGATTTCCTCGCGCGCGGTGGTCGCGAGAAGCGATCCCAGGAACGCGAGGTCGTCGGAAGTGAAAGGCGAGGCGGGCATGCGAGGTACCAGGGGAGTGGGCCCGCAGGAGGATAAGGCGGTTTCTTCAGCCCCGCTTGAGCACCGGCAACACCTCTTGCGCGAACAGCCGCATCCCGCGCAGCGCCACCGTGCGGTCGAGCACACCGTTGCCATTGAAGACGCAGCGCAGTTGCCGAATGCCGGTGCGTGCGGTGAGGGCCTGTATCTGTTCCAGGCACGAAACCGGATCGCCGACGATCGCCTGCGTGCGCAGCACCTCGGCAGGATCGCGCATCGGCAAGGTGCCAGGGGCCTGCCCGCGCAGGATCGCGAAATGCTCGCGCCGGCGGTGGAGCAGGGGCAGCAACTCATCAAACTGCTGCCGAGCCTCGGCTGGCGTCGCGCCGATGCAGACGTAGCGCGAGAGCGAGGAACGCGCGAGGAAGGCGGCACGTCGCTGCGCCACCGCTTCACCGTCGAGCGAAGCGAAGGCTGCCTCCACATGTGCGAGCTGCGCCTGCTCGGGCGGCTCCAGGCTCAACAGCAGCGGCAGGTCCTCCGTGACGGCGAAGCGCATCGTCTCCTCGGTCGAGCCCGCGATGTACAGCGGCGGTGCCGAGGTCGTGAGATGGCGGATCTGCTGCGCATCGAAGCGCCAGGGGCCGTCGCTCGACGACACGCTCTCGCCGCGCAAGGCCGCGATCACCAGGCGGCAGCCGTGCGCGAAGCGCTCGCGCGTCTGCTGCGGATCGATCTCGAGCGCGCGCAGGGTCGATGCATCGGTGCCGCGCCCCAGGCCCGCGTCGAAGCGGCCATCGCTCTGCAACGCCAGCTGCGCGATCTCCTCGGCCAGCAGCAGCGGATGGTGCAGCGGCACCACCAGCGCGGAGATGCCGATGCGCAGCCGTTCGGTGCGCGCGAGCAGCGCGGCGGCCAGCAGCAGCGGGGAGGGATAGGGGCCGCCTTCGGCCAGCAGGCGGAATTCGTGGAACCACGCGCCGTCGAAGCCCAGCCGCTCGGCCTCCTCGAAGAACGCGAAGAACTCGCGCGACGGGCCGAGCGTGGCCTCGCGCGACCAGCCGGCCAGGTCGATGCGCAATGCAGATGCGGTCATGGCGCGGGGGCGGCCGTGAAGAAGCG
Organism: Variovorax sp. GW821-FHT10D07; assembly: GCF_059415325.1. NCBI lineage: Bacteria > Pseudomonadati > Pseudomonadota > Betaproteobacteria > Burkholderiales > Comamonadaceae > Variovorax > Variovorax sp. GW821-FHT10D07. The sequence goes on from NZ_JBWKMZ010000007.1 coordinate 217,682, forward strand.
CAGGCCACCGCTCGAGAAGGCGGCGATGCCCGGGCCATAGGCCTGCGCCAGGCGTTCGTCGCTCAGCACCTCGGCGGGCGTTCCGGTCGCCACCAGCCGGCCCTGGCCGAGCAGCGCGAGCCGGTCGCACCAGGTGCTGGCGACATGCAGGTCGTGCAGCACCACGAGCACGGCGCGCGTGCGGGCGCTGTCGCGCAGCAGGGCCATCAGGCGGTGGTGATGCGGAATGTCGAGGTGGGCCGCGGGCTCGTCGGCCACCAGCAGGCGCGGGTCGTGCGCGAGCGCGCGCGCCACGCCGACGCGGGCGCGTTCGCCACCCGACAGCGAGGCATGGCGGCGGTCGATCAGCGTGTCGAGCTCGAAGCGCGCGACCAGCGCGGGATCTGGCGCGCGGCCCGGGCGCTGCAGCTGCAGCATCTCGCGCACCGTCAGGTCCCAATGGCTCTCGCCGTGCTGTGCGACATAGCCGAGGTGGCGCGCGAGCTCGGCCGGCTTCCATTGATCGAGTGCGCGCCCAAGCAGCGCGATGCGGCCCTCGCGGGGTCGCACCAGCCCGAGCGCGGCACGCAGCAGCGTGGTCTTGCCCGAGCCGTTGGGGCCGACGATGCCGAACAGGCCGCGCTCGGGGATCGCGAGGTCGATGCCGTCGAGCAGGGTGCGGCCCGAGGCCTGCACCCGCAGGCCTTCGAGGCGCAGGGCATCGGCCGTCATCCGCGCCTCCACAGCAGCAGCGCGAGGAAGAAGGGGCCGCCGATCAGCGCCGTCAGCAGGCCCGCGGGGATCTCGCTCGGGGCCATGGCCGAGCGCGCCAGCGCATCCACCAGCACCATGAGGCCGCCGCCCGCGATGGCGCAGGGAACGGTGAGCCGCGCATGCAGCGGGCCGATCCACCAGCGCATCACGTGCGGCACGATCAGGCCCACGAAGCCGATCAGGCCGCCCCAGCTCACGGCCAGCGCGGTCGCGAGCGAGGCCACGAGCACGGCACGGGCCGAGAACGAGGCGGCGCGCACGCCCATCGCATGGGCCGTGTCCTCGCCCAGCCCGAGCGCGTCGAGGCCGCGGCCCAGCGCGCGCACCAGCAGCACCAGCACCAGCAGCACGGGCGCGAGCACGGCGATCTCGGCGCTCGTGGGCGTCTGCACGCCGCCGAGCTGCCACGAGATGATGGCGCGCAGGTTGGTCGACTCGTCGCCGAACACGATCACGATGAGGCTGCGCAGGGCGGCCAGGATCGCGGCCAGGCCGACGCCCGCGAGCAGCAGGCGGTTGCTCTGCCAGCCACCGCCGAGCCTGCCGGCCAGCAGCACCAGCCAGCTCGCGCCCCAGGCGCCCGCGAAGGCCAGCACCGGCAGGCTCAGCGCGGTGGGCACCAGCGCCGGCAGCAGCAGCGAGACCGCGGCGCCCACGGCCGCGCCGCTGGCGCTGCCGAGCAGATAGGGTTCGGCCAGCGGGTTGCGGAACACGCCCTGGAACACCAGGCCCGCCAACGACAGGCAGGCGCCGACGAAGAAGGCCCCGGCCACGCGCGGCGCGCGCCACACGCGCACGAGTTCGGCCTGCAAGGTGTCGGTGCCCCACCATTGCGTGGGCCAGACCGTGGCAGCGCCCACGCTCAGCGCGAGCACCACGGCCGCGGCCAGCAGCAGGAGCAGCACGAGCCACACCGTGGCCATCGATGCACGTCGGCCGTCGCTTGCGTGCCTCATGCGAAGCGCTCCGGATGCAGCGCGCGCGCGTACTGCTCGACCGCCTCGATCTGGCGCGGGCCCGGAATCAGCTTGTGGCCGCGCTCGAGCACGACCACGCGCTTCGTGCGCACGGCGCGCAGCGTGTGCCAGCCGGGGCGCTGGCCGATCAGCGCCGGATCGCGCGGCACCTGCTGCAATGAAATGATCACGTCGGGGTCGCGCGCGAAGATCGCCTCGGCGCTGACCTGGGCCGCGCCCTGGAGGTCGGCGAACACGTTGCGCCCGCCGGCCCAGCCGAGCGCGTCGTTGGCATAGTGGCCCGTGCCCACGGTCTGGAAGGCACCGCGCGCGGCGGCCGCCGTCTCGAAATAGACGCTGCGGCGCGGCGCGCCCTCGAGCCGGCGTTCGATCGCGGCCAGCCGCGCCTGCATGTCCTCCCGCACCCGGCGGGCCTGTTCGTCGGCACCCGTCGCGCGCCCGAGCAGGTCGATGTTGCGGAACACCGAGGGCAGGTCGGGATGCGCGAGCACCACGCAGGGCAGCTTCGCGCGGTCGAAGGCATCGACCAGCGACAGCGCCGAGTGATGCGAGGGCGTGACCACGAGCAGGTCGGGCTGGAAGGCGGCGACCGCCTCGGCCGAGTAGCCGAGCGCGCCGCCGATGCTGGGCTTGGCGCGCGCGTCCTCGGGCCAGCGCACGCGCCCGCCGATGGCCACCACGCGGTCGGCCAGGCCCAGGGCCCAGGCCAGCTCGACGTTGCTCGGGAACACCACCACGATGCGTTGCGGCGCGCGCGGCACGACGACGCGCCGGCCCAGCGCATCGACGAGTTCGCGCGGGAAGCCGCCCGACGGCGCCTCCTCGGCGCCCGCGGGCAGAACGGCCGTCATGCACACCATGCCGAGGATCGCGTCGCGCCGGTTCACGCTCAGAAGGTGTAGCGCGCGCGGGCGAACACCGTCCTCGGCGCACCGGCGTTGCCGGCTTCCTGCGCCGACAGGTCGTCGGCGATGTAGTACTTGTTCGTTAGGTTGTTCACCCCGGCCTGCAGTGTGAGCGAAGGATTGACGCGATAGGCCACGGCGACGTTGAGCAGCAGGTAGCCGGGCAGCTTCTGCGGATTGACCGCATTGTCGCGGAGGTAGCGGCTGCCCACGTAGCTGGCGGTGCCGGTCACGGCCCAGGCGCCGTGCGCATAGGTCAGGCCCGCGCCCGCGATGTTGTGGGCCGACATGCGCACGCGGTAGCCGCCGAAGTTGGTGCTGCGCGCGCCGCTGTCGGTGTAGGTCTGGAAGTCCTTGAGCCGCGCGTCCTGCCAGGTGTAGTGCAGGTAGCCGTTCCAGCGCGGCGAGAGCTGGAACTGCAACTGGGTTTCGATGCCCTTGGTGCGCGAGGTCGCGTTGCTGAAGACGAAGGAGTCGGGGCCGTTGCGGTAGGAGCGCTGGCCGTCGATCTTCTCGGCCTCGAACAGGCTGAGCTGGTAGCTCCAGCGGTCGTCCGCCGCGCGGCCCTTCAGGCCCACTTCCTTGCTGCGCGTGATCTCGGGCCGCAGGATGTCGGGCACGATCACGCCGCCGCGCGTGTTGAGCGCCACGGCCTGCGGCCGGAAGCCTTCGCTCCAGTTCGCGAACACGGCGTGCGAGGAGGCATCGCCCTGCAGGAACAGCCAGTCCACGCCGGCGCGCGGGCTGGTGTGGCTGCCTTCCTGCGCCGAGATCACCTGCGTGCCCGTGCGGCCGAGCGTCTGCTCGAAGCGGTCGTGGCGCACGCCCAGCGTGAAGCCGACCGGGCCGTACTCGAAGCGGTCCTGCAGGTAGACGCTGCGCACCTCCTGGTCGAAGCGCGAGGAGGTGATGCTGCCGCGCACGCCGCGCGGATCGTTGCGCACGTTGCTCACGGGGATGTCGTAGAACGGTCCGCGGTAGGTGGGCGCGTTGCTGAAGCTCGGCGAGTCGAGTCCCTGCCAGCCGCGCTCGAGGTTCAAGCCGGCCTGGAACTCGTTGCTCCAGCCCTTGCCCGCCATCAGGTGCGTGGCCGCGAGCTCGTGGTAGACGCCGCGGTCGGCGGTGTAGCTCTCGGAATAGCCCTTGCTCACGGCCGCGGGCGGCGGAACGATGGTGATGCCGCCCGCGAAGAAGCGGTTGTAGCGCGCGAAGCTGCTCAGGTGGTTGATCGACCAGCCGGCGCCGAGCTCGAAGCGGTTCTTCCACGAGAACGACTGGTAGTCGCCCGTGACGTAGGAGTCGGGAATGCCGTAGTTGTCGCGCGACGTGATGCCGAAGATCGGCTTGCCGTTGACCAGCGGCACGATCGAGCCGCGGTCGCCGCGCACGCGCGTGTCGTAGAGCTGGAAGCCGGTGGTCCAGTTGCGCGTGACGGCGAAGTCGCCGCCGACCAGCAGGGCCGACTGCGCGCGGCCGGCATCGCGCTGGAAGCCGTTGTAGTCGCTGTTGGCCACGCCGATGTAGAGGTTGCCGCGCTCGAAGTCCCAGCGGTAGCGCAGGCTGCCGTCGAGGCGGCCGTGGCTGCCGATGGTGGCCGTGAGGCTGCCGCCCGCGCGCTCGGGCTTCATGAAGAACTGCGCCACGCCGCCGATCGCGTTCTTGCCGTAGAGCGCCGAGGCCGGGCCCTTGATGAACTCGAGCCGGTCCACCAGGTCGGGCGCGATCAGCGTGATGTCGGCATTGCCCTGCAGCAGGCGCAGCGGCACGCCGTCCATCAGCACCAGCACGTCCTGCGTGTCGCGCAGGCCGCGGGTCTCGAAGCGCGAGTAGTAGTTGCCCTGCGTGCCGTACTGCAGGCCCGGCACGCTGCGCAGCGTGTCCTCGAGCGTGACGGCGCCCACCGCGTCGAGCTGCGCGCGTTCGACCGAATAGGTGGCGAAGGGCAGCCGCAGCGTGTCGGCTTCCTGGCGCGTGGCGGTGGAGATGGTCTTGCGGTCGCTGACGGTGGTGGGCGGCAGCGAGCCGGCGCCCTCGGCGTCCTGCGCCGAAGCGACCGAGGCGAGCAGCATGACGCCGGATCCGATGAGGGCTTGGTGGGGTCTGACGCGACCGCGCCTGTAGATGTTGCGCACGTGGGCTTCCTTCGGGCCCGCGCTCCCGCGGGCCATGAGAACAAACCGGGCGCCGATGGATGCTGCAAGCGACCGGGTCCGCGCCCACGCGTGACCGGCCCGGCTTGCCTGCACTCCCGCAGCGACCGAACGAGGCGAAGGCCGGTATCCGGGCTTGCGGAGCGCAGCGAGGCATCGAGCGATGCTTCGCTGCCGCGATCCTCGCCTTCCCATGCCGAGGCACAGTGGCCGCCGGTGCCCGCGAAGGCATCGACTGTGAGGACCGCGAATCCGCCGACCGTTGCGGGGGCAGCGCAGGAATGGGGCCCCGTGGGGCTCGTCACCTGCTTCCCGTTTAACGCCGGTCACGGGACCGGCGCACCTTCGCGCACGCCGGCTTGGGTGATGCTTTCGTTTGCATCGGCCGGCGGGGCGGATTATAGGAGCGGGTCTTGCGCCGCCCGGCGCGAAAAACTCAGGGCGCGGGCGTGGACGTGTGTGGCAGCCGCACGGTGAACACCACGTAGCCGTCGTCGTGCGCATAGCCGATGCTGCCGCGGTGCGAGCGCACGATGGCCTGCGCGATGTGCAGCCCCAGGCCCAGTCCGCCCTTGTTGCGCTCGTTGGGCACGCTGCGCTGCTTGAAGGCGCTGAACAGGTCGGGCACCAGCGCGGCGTCGATCGGCGGCGCGCGGTTGGCCACGCTGAACACCACGTGCGCGTCGACCTGCTCGAGCCGGATGCGCACCGCCTCGCCGGGCAGGCCGTGGTGGCGCGCGTTGCTCACCAGGTTGCCGACCAGCTGCGCCATGCGGTCGGGATCGGCCAGCACGGGCAGATTCCTGGGCGCCTCCAGCTCGAGTTGCGAGCCGGGATAGGCGGTGCGCGACTCGTCGACCGCGTCTTCCAGCAGCCGTGCCAGGTCGATCTGCGCCGGCACCACCTGCAGGCCCATGCCGCTTTGCAGGCGCGAGGCATCGAGCACCTGGCCGATCAGCCGCGCCATGCGGCTGCTCGAGGTCTGGATGCGCTGGCCCAGCCGCGCGCCGGCGTTGCTGCCGTCGGGCAGGCTGCGTTCGAGCAGCTTGGCGGCCATCGTGATCGACTGCAGCGGGTCGCGCAGGTCGTGGCCCAGCACGGCCAGCAGCTCGGTGCGGGCCTTGTAGGTGTCGGCCAGCCGCGCCGCGCTGGCGCGGATCAGCTCGTCGCGCAGCTGGCGCGCGAAGTCGAGATCGTTGGCGCCCCAGGGCACGCTGGTGTCGCGCACCGTCTGCTTCCAGACGTCGAAGGAGCCGCGCGGCGTGAGCCGGGGGCCGAGCGGGCCGCTCACGTAGTGCTTCTCGGGCTTGCCGCCCCAGTTGATGGTCTCGATCTGTTCCTTGCGCGCGAGCACCAGCCAGCCGTTGTCGATCGCGTCGAAGCGCAGCGCGAGAAAGCCGCACCACACGCCGCTCAGCGAACGCAGGTTCTCGGGCAGTTGCTCGCGCGTGTGCAGCGCCACGATCTGGTCGCCGTTCGTCGAGGCGGTGAGCCACTGCATCAGCGCCGCCGCGGCCTCGCGGGGCATGTCGCCGTCCACGTGCAGCCGCGACTGCTCGGCGATGACCGCCGCCTGCGCGTCGAAGGCGTCGGCCAGCGGGCGCGCCAGGCCGATCAGCGCGCTGAAGGTGTCCTCGGCATGCAGCACCGCCTCGATCAGCGAGCCGCGCAGCTGCGCCGCGCTCGAGGCCCGGCCCGCCTGCTCGCGCGCCAGCAGGCTCTGCACGTTCGAGGCCAGCACCTGCGCGAGCACGTCGCAGGCCATGCGGATCGCGTAGGGCACCTGGTGGGCGCTGCGGTGGTGGCAGGCCAGCATGCCCCAGAGCTGGCCGTTGATGACGATCGAGATGCTCATCGACGCGCCCACGCCCATGTTGCGCAGGTACTCGATGTGGATCGGCGACACGCTGCGCAGCGTGCAGTGGCTCATGTCCAGCGGCGGCAGCTGCGGGTCGGCCACGTCGAGCCCGACCGGCGTCGACTGCACGTCCGCGATCAGGCGCAGGGTGTTGATCACGTAGAGCCGGCGCGCCTGCGCCGGGATGTCGCTGGCCGGATAGCGCCGGCCCACGAAGGGCTCGAGCGCCTCGTGGCGGCGCTCGGCCACCACCTCGCCGCTGTCGTCGTGGCGGAAGCGGTAGGCCATCACGCGGTCGAAGCCCGTGAGTTGCCGCACCGCCTCCACCGAGAGATTGAGCAGTCCGTCGATCGAGCCCTGGCGCTTGAGCCGGTCCATCGCGCGGTGCGCCTTGAGCGCGAAGTCCGACACCGCGTCCGCCGTGGCGTCGCGGGCCTCGAACTCGGCCACCAGCTCGTAGCCGACGCGGTGCAGGATCAGGTCGAAGCGACGCTCGCCGAGCGTCACCTCGAGGTTGATCGGCGAGCCCTCGCCGGTATCGACCGCCACGCCGTTGGCCTCGTGCAGCGCCTCGTGCACCAGCGCGTCGCCCATGAAGTGGCCGGCCGACAGGCGCTCGCCCAGCGCGGGCGCCGTGTCGCCGAGCAGCGCGCGGGCATTGGCGCTGACGCGCGTCAGCGTGAGGGTCGAGGCGTCGAATGCGAACAGCGCGCCATGGTGCTGCACCAGGCCCGGGATGTGGATGGGCTCGCTGTCGCAGTTGGCCAGCGTGACGGGCTGCGTGGTCGTGGGTTGGGGCGGCCGTTCCAAGTGGCGGGAGGCGCTTTGCGCGTTGAGGGAGACGAGGGCCACGCTCGGTGCGTGGGCGGATGGAGGGCCGACATGGCATTTTGCCTGACGGCGCGGCGGCGCCACCGGGCCTTCCCGGGCGAAAATGGCTCCGGGCCTCCCCCGATGCCCGCACTCCCTGAAAGACAACCTGCATGCAATCTGCCGACGCGGCGACCTTCGACGAGGCCTACTACCGGCGCTACTACTTCGACAAGAAAACGAAGGTGGTCGACCCGCAGCACGCCGAGCGCCTCGCGGCCTTCGTCTGTTCGTACCTCAAGTACCTGCGCGTGCCCGTGCGGCGCGTGCTCGACATGGGCTGCGGCATCGGCCACTGGCGCGATGCCATCGCGTTGCACTTTCCGAAGGCCAGCTACCACGGCGTGGAGTTCAGCGAGTACCTGTGCGAGCGCTACGGCTGGGAGCGGGGCTCGGTGGTCGACTACCGCGCCAGGGAGCGCTTCGACCTCGTGATCTGCCAGGGCGTGCTGGCCTACCTCGAACCCTCCGACCTCAAGACCGCGCTGCGCAACCTGGGGTCGCTCAGCGCGGGCGCGCTCTACCTCGAGGCCGTCACGCAGGAGGACTTCGAGCAGGACGTGGTCGACGAGGACCTCAGCGACCCGCGGCTCTTCCGCCATCGCGCGCAGGTCTATAGGCGCGGACTGACGCGCAGCTTCAAGGAAATGGGTGGCGGCGTGTGGCTGAGCCGGCAGGCGGAGGTGCCGACCTTCGCGCTGGAGTGCGCCGACGCCTGAGCCGTAGCGCGCCGGCTCAGGGCTCGGCGAAGAACTGGCTCGGCGTCTGCCCGAAGTGCTTGCGGAACATGGTCGCGAAGGCGCCGGGGCTGTCGTAGCCCAGGCGCAGCGCGATGTCGATGATCTTCTCGCCGTCGGCCAGCAGCTCCAGCGCGCGCAGCAGCCGGGCCTGCTGGCGCCACTGGCCGAAGGTCATGCCGGTCTCCTTCATGAACAGGCGCTGGATGGTCTTCACGTCGAGCGACAGCCGCCCGGCCCAGTCGGCCAGGGTGGAGGCATCGTCCAGGCGCTGCTGCAGCCGTTCGCAGATGCGCAGCAGCCGCGGGTCGGCGGGCATCTGCAGGTGCAGCGGCAACACGGGCAGGCTGCGCAGCTCGTCGAGGATGAAGCGCATCAGGCGGCCGTCACGGGTGCCGGGCGCATAGGGTTGCTTCACCTCCATCGCCGCGCGGATCAGCTCGCGCAGCAGCGGCGGAATGCCCACGGCCTGCGTCGTCGTCAGGGTCCGGGGCGCCACCTCGGGCTTCACCAGCAGGCTGCGCATGTGGACCTCGCCGACGCAGCGGATCTCGTGCGCCATGCCCGCGGCCATCCAGATGGCGCGCGTGGGCGGCACCACCCAGCGGCCGGCCTCGGCCTGCACCACCATCACGCCGCGCAAGGCATAGATCAGCTGGTGCTTGGTGTGCTGGTGCGACCGGATGTGCCAGCCGGCGGGGTAGTCGGTGGCGCGGCCCGCGATCGGCGAGGACTCGCCCTCGATCTCGCGCAGCACCTCGGGCAATGACTTGGGACGGCGCGGGAGGTTCATGTCCTTTTTGCGAAAGGTGTTGGTCGGTTGGCGCAAGACAGGCGAGGCGCATCCTCCCATAATTCCGGGGCGCCGGCGGCCCGTTCCTCCCGAACTCGCGCCCCTCGTGCCGGCCGGTCCCGTCTCCCCAGTGTGAAAGTCCCCATGCCGCCTTCCGCGACCGCCCCCCTCGAATCCCAGGCCACGCCAGCGAGCGTCGCCGCCGCCAGCACCGCGAAGGCCAAGCCCGCCTTCGGCATCCTGGGCGCCATCAGCAGCGCGCACATGGTCAACGACATGATGCAGTCGCTGATCCTCGCGATGTACCCGATCCTCAAGGGCGCGTTCTCGCTGAGCTTCGCGCAGATCGGCCTGATCACGCTGACCTACCAGCTGACGGCCTCGCTGCTGCAGCCGCTGATCGGCCTGTTCACCGACCGGCGCCCGCAGCCCTACTCGCTGCCCATCGGCATGACGGCCACCCTGATCGGCCTGCTGCTGCTGGCCTTCGCGCCCAGTTTCGGCATCGTGCTGCTGGCCGCGGCCTTCGTGGGGCTCGGCTCGTCGATCTTCCATCCGGAGTCCTCGCGCATCGCGCGGCTCGCCTCGGGCGGCCAGCACGGGCTCGCGCAGTCGGTGTTCCAGGTCGGCGGCAACCTCGGCACGGCCATCGGGCCGCTGCTCGCGGCCGCGGTCATCGTGCCCTTCGGCCAGCACAGCGTGGCCTGGTTCGGCCTGGCCGCGCTGCTGGGCATCGGCCTGCTGCTGCAGGTGAGCCGCTGGTATGCCTTCCATCACGTCACGGCCGGCGTGCGCAAGAAGGGCGCGGTCGAGTCGCCCTATCCGCGCCGCGTGGTGCTGGGCGCCATCACGGTGCTGCTGGTGCTGATCTTCTCGAAGTACTTCTACGTCGCGGGCATCAGCAGCTTCTACACCTTCTACCTGATGGACCGCTTCGGCCTCACGGTGCAGAGCGCGCAGCTGCACCTGTTCTTCTTCCTGTTCGCCTCGGCCGTGGGCACGGTGCTCGGCGGGCCGGTCGGCGACCGCATCGGCCGCAAGCCGGTGATCTGGGTGTCGATCCTGGGCGTGGCGCCGTTCGCGCTGCTGCTGCCGCACGCGGACCTGTTCTGGACCACCACGCTGACCATCGTGATCGGGCTGGTGCTGTCCTCGGCTTTCTCGGCCATCCTCGTCTACGCGCAGGAGCTGATGCCGGGCAAGGTCGGCATGGTCTCGGGGCTGTTCTTCGGCTTCGCCTTCGGCATGGGCGGCCTGGGTGCCGCGGTGCTGGGCCTGCTGGCCGACCACACCAGCATCGCCTTCGTCTACCAGGCGATCGCCTATCTGCCGCTGCTCGGCGTGGTCGCGGCGCTGTTGCCCGGAAAATCGCGCAAGTCATAGCTCCCCCTTGTCCGCTGCATGCCCTCCACCCGAACCTTTCGCGGCGCCGATGCGCTGATCGAATGCCTGCGCGCGGCCCGCGTCGCGCGCATCTTCACCCTCTCGGGCAACCATGTCATGCCGGTGTTCGACGCGGCCTTCGGCTCGGGCATCGAACTCGTGCACGTGCGCCACGAGGCCAGCACCGTACACATGGCCGATGCCTGGTCGCGGGTGTCGGGCGAAGTCGGCATCGCGCTTGTCACCGGCGGTCCCGGCCATGCGAATGCCGTGGCCGCGCTGTACACCGCGCAGATGGCCGAGGCACCGGTGGTGCTGCTGTCGGGCCATGCGCCGAACGACCAGCTGGGCCAGGGTGCGTTCCAGGAGATGCGTCAGGCCGACATGGCCGAGCCGGTCTGCAAGGCGTCGTGGCGCTGCGCCAGTGCCGACGCGGTGGCGGGCGATGTCGCCAAGGCCATCCGTATCGCGAAGTCGGGGCGGCCCGGCCCGGTGCACCTGAGCCTGCCTAGCGATGTGCTCGAGGGCGCGACCACCGTGCCCGCTTTCGACCCGGAGGCCTTCGCGCCCGAGCCGCGGTTGCTGGACCCGGCGCTCGCGACCGCGCTGGCCCGGCAGCTCGCCGAGGCCGAGCGGCCGTTGATCCTCGCGGGCCCGTCCTGCCTCACGCGCGATGGGCGCGCGCTGATCGCCGCGCTGGAGCAGGCCACGGGCGTGCCGGTCGCCGGCATGGAGAGCCCGCGCGGCATCGGCGATGCGAGCCTCGGCGCCTTCGCGCAGCTGCTGGCGCGCGCGGACTGCGTGCTGCTGCTGGGCAAGCGCCTGGACTTCACGCTGAAGTTCGGCACTGCGTTGGCCGTCGATGCGCAAGTCCACCAGATTGATTCCGATGCGGATGAACTCGCGCGCAGCCGCCGTGCCCTCGGCGAGCGCCTGCGCACCGAAGCGCAGGCCGATGCCTGGCCGGCAATGCGGGCGCTGACAGCGGCCGCGGCTGGCGCCCGGGATCCGTCGTGGCTGCAGGAGGCGCGAGCGTGGCTGGCCTACCGCCCCGCCGCATGGAACGACGCGCGCGCCCCGCTGCCGCAGCGCCTGCACCCGGTGCAGATGCTGCGGCCGCTGCAGGCCCTGCTCGACAGCCATCCCGAGTCGGTGCTGGTCTGCGATGGCGGCGAGATCGGCCAGTGGGCCATGGCCTGCCTGAGCGCGCCGCATCGCGTCAACAACGGCGTGGCGGGCGCGATCGGCGCCGGACTCGCCTATGCGCTCGGCGCGCGCTGCGCGCAGCCCGAGGCGCCGGTGATCGCCGTCATGGGCGACGGCACCGTGGGCTTCCACATCGCCGAGTTCGACACCGCCATTCGGCACCGCCTGCCCTTCGTGGCCGTGGTGGGCAACGATGCGCGCTGGAACGCCGAATACCAGATCCAGTTGCGCGACTACGGGCCCGAGCGGCTGATCGGTTGCGAGCTGCAGCCCACGCGCTACGACGCGGTGGCGCAGGCCTTCGGTGCGTACGGCGAACTCGTCACCGAAGCGCACGTGCTGCCCGACGCGGCACGGCGCGCGCTCGCGAGCGGCAAGCCCGCCTGCCTCAACGTGATGATCGAGGGATTGCCCGCGCCGCAGATCCGGCGCGAGGCTTGAGGCGTCGCGGGCCACGGGCGCCCGAAGTCATTCGATTGGCGCCGCAGGGATAGTGCGGTCCATTCCAGCGCGATCAAGAATTTCACGGCCTCTGGAAGAAGGCGTGGTCCCCGCTCCGGCCCAGGCGTGGGGTCTTGTGAATTCGAACCGATCACGTTGGAGACACATCTTGACCAAGACAGAGAACCTCGCGCGGTGGATCCGCGCGCTGCTCGTGGCGCTGGCCTGCGGCGCACTCGCCTCGTGGGCCCAGGCGGCCACCGACATTGCCAACACCCTCGTGCGCACCTGCTCGAACCAGCTCGAGGGTTCGCAGTACGGCGACGCCGTGCTCGACGATTTCCGCGGCAGCCGCTTCCCTTCGCCGAAGACCGGCGGCTTCAAGGTCACGTCCGTCCAGCAGGTCTGGCTCGCGCTGCCGGCCTATTGCCTGGTCAAGGGCACGATCCAGCCCACCTCGCCCGGCGGCGTCGACCCGGCCGTGAAGGACCCGAGCTACCGCGTGCGCGACATCAACTACCAGATCTACATTCCGGCGCAGTGGAACGGCAAGTTCGTGCAGCTCGGCGGCGGCGGCTTCGCCTGGAAGTCCGACGTGGTCGCCGCCGGCACGCAGACCAGCCAGCAGTTCGCGCTCCCGCTGCAGGGCATGGCGCTGGCCAACTACGCCGTGGTGCTCAGCGACGCGGGCGCCGACGGCTCGAACGGCGCCTTCGACCCCGACTTCGTGCGCCCGGGCCGCAAGCTCGCCGATGTCGCGAAGCAGGAGATGGTGAAGAACTTCGGGCAGGACTCGATCAAGAAATCGCTCGACGTCGGCTTGTACCTGCTCAAGAAGCTCACCGGCGCAGCGCCCACCGACACCTACTTCGTCGGTATCTCCACCGGCGGCCGGCAGGCACTCAAGGCCATCGCCAACTGGCCCGATGCCTACGACGGCATCGTCGCGGGCGCGCCGCCGGTCGACGAGACCAACCTGCTGAAGACCTTGCAGGTGCCCGACGCCGTCAACGACTGGACGACCAACTGGGCCAGCGCCTCCGCCATGCTCACCAGCCTGTTCGGCCAGGACGTGTCGCCCCAGACCATGAGCGACGGCCTGGGCGCGACCTCGCGCTACCTGGCCGACGTCGCGATCGAATCGGGCGCCGACTACGACGGCTACCACCGGCTACTCGACCAGCTGGCCCCGGTGTGGAACGTGCGGCCCGCCGAGCTCGTGCCCTTCCTGCGCATGTCGGCGCGGCAGAAGAGGGACGGCGGCAAGGGCAAGAAGATCGTGATCTACCAGGGCACCTCCGACTTCCTCGTGCCCTGCACGCAGGCCGGCGAATTCGTCAGGCAGCTGAACGGCCTGCCCGCGGGCGGACAGGTCGCGGCCGCCGACATCCGCAACACCGTGCGCGCCTATTTCGTCGAGGACTACAGCCACGGCTTCTACAACACCAATGCTGTGCTCAAGCGGCTCGGCCTCACGCCCCTGCAGTTGAACTGGAACGCGCTGGCCGATCTCGATCGCTGGGTGCACGGCGACCAGGCGCGGGGTGGGGCACCTTCGCTGGCGCGCAATGCTTCGGGGGAGATTCCTACGACGCAGGTCTTGAGTGCTTGGAGGTGCGTCGCGGCGCCCTGAGAAGTGTCACCGGCTGGGGCCTGGCGCGCAGAGATCGGCCGCGCCGGATGTTCCGGAATTTCGTCGAATATCGGAAAGAACGAAATAACGGAACATGCGTCGGCCGTCATGTGTCGATGGTCAAAGTTGCTGCAATGGACCGGCTCGCAGCTCAACGGCTTGAGGAATATTTTTGACCACCGCGCGGGCAGCGTTGTTCAAAGTTCATGCGCGGAAAGTCAGCTTTCGCAAGATGTTGCTGACCCATCGCTCTCCGCGCAATCCCTTTGGCACAGGCACTTGCGAGGATCGCAGTGTGAGCGATTGACGGTGCAGTTTTGATGGCAAAGGTTATTGCAATGGCGGAGTTGATCAGTGCAGCAGTTGGGCCAACCCCGGCCCAACTGCTGCTGCCGCTGCTTCCTCGTATGCGCGGGGCTATGTCATCGAAACCGGAAGCATGCGCGCGGCTAGACTTTCGCTATCGGCCAGAAGCGGACACTCGCGAACGTCATGATTTCATCTACCAGAACAGCGAGAACAATTGGGTTGCTGTGCTTGAGCCTTCTCGTGACCTACGGGGCGAGCGCTGAGTCAACGTGCGGCATTGTGCGAGTTCCAGGGGGTTCGCCGCACAGAGTCGGCCCACCGCAGGCGACGGTTGAATTGGTGCCAGCCAGTAGTTCCGGTCGCCCAGACTACCGGCGAGTTCGCCCGAACCAAGAGGTGAGCGGCATGCAGGAGTTCTGGCTTGCCCAAGACGGCCTCGCGAGTGCTGCGGATGTTGAGTCCGCCGAAGCCGTACTGGACTGCGACGAGCCGGCAGTGCTTCTCACCTTCGACAGGGATGCGACCACAAGGCTTGAAATCTGGTCGAACGCGAATAGGGGAGCCCTCTTGGCGGTGCTCGTCGATGGCAAACCCATCACAGTTGCGAGTGTCAAGGGCACGCTCGGGGGGAAGATGGCTCTGCGACTTTCAAGTGGCAAACTGGACGAGGCCGAGAAGATGGTGAGCCGGCTCATGGGTGCAAAGCGCTAAGTGGCCGCCCTCGGCCAAGACCAGACATCCGAACAGCCTCCCTAGAAAGAGATAGATGAGCTTCATGCAGCATTCGGACCAAGATAGCGCGTGGGTGACGAGCCCGGCATCACTCGAAATTGCAGCTTTCGGGTTTGACGGCGACCTACTAGGAACGGCAACGCGTCATGTCAGTGCGCTTTCACAACACTGGCTAGCTGTGTGCAGCGAGCTCCTTCAAGAATCTGGCGAGGTATTTCGGCGTTCGATGGGGGCACAGTTGAGCCACATCGAGATTCAGTTGACTTCCTCCAACGGGGCAGGTCTGGGTATGTTCTATGTGAACAGTGCGCTCGCTCTATCCGTTGGGCTCTTTCGCGGCGTCAGTGACGAAACCGAATCGGCCGTTCTCAAGATGTTTGTGGATTCGTTGCGCAACAGCCGTATGGTCCAAGTGGCCACGAATTCGCCTCACCCATTCGACGAACTACTACATCTCAAGAAGAGGCCTCTATTTGCACTGGTGGTTTGGCCGCCAGAGGGAATGAGTGAAGTCGACGCGGATCTGGTTCGCGAGTTGTCGATACATTTCGCGGCCGCCTTCTTGTGTCGGCCTTCGCATCCGACAAGCCCAGCATCCTAGGCGGCCAATCTTGAGCGTCCGCTTCTTGTGAAAGCGTCTGACCGCTCCGGGCCCGAAGCGGACATCCGCACCACTCCAAAGCGGGCCCTAGTGATACCTTACTATCGCCAAGCATGAACATGTGGAAAAAAATCCTGGGCGGGCAGGCTCTTCCGCCTTCTTTGCGAGTTGACCGAAGGCGCGAAGCCAGCTCCGGAAGCACCGGTCTTATGACTGCGGATTCTCTGCTGGAGGAAGGTAGGCTCCTCTAACGCAAGTGCGTGCTCCTGAATACAGACGCTTGCGGAGAAGTTGCCGCGGTATGGCATCACCAATCTGCGAGAGTTTCGTCGCCCTTTCAAGCTGGTCTTCGCCGGCTACGCCATCGTGATGGCCTCACTCGCCTGCGCCTTGACTTCGACATTGCGGCTAGTCATCCCAACCGAACTCTAGGATCCAAGAGACCTCTCCATTGGAGAACACAATCGCGTTCCAGATTGTGCTTGGCACCATCGAGCCTGCACCTCCGACTTCGAATGAGGCGGCGTCGCCAACGATCTCAAAGAGCGCGCGATTTAGCTCATGAACCAAAGCTACATTTTGCGCAACAGCGCCGGGGTCTGCCGAAGCTTGCTCCCCGAACACCCAATCTAAAACAAGGGATTCAACTACTGGCCGCCAGTTTTCCTCCAACGGAATCAGCTGCAGCGGTAGCCGCTCCTGATATTCCCCGAATCGCTTAAGGTGGTCCACGAGAGAATTCAACGGCGACTCGTTCGGAGGTAAACGGCAGAACGCGTAAGTGCAGGCGCCGCCGTGGATCCTCACGCTGAGTGATTCAAGTAAAAGCAAGTTGCTATTAATGTCCACGTTGAATCTCTCTTTTCAGGAAAATGGGAGAGGCCCGATGACCGTCTTCCACGTCGGCGTCTGGCAGTCCTCTGTGATAACGGCGACCGTCCGCCTTTGGCCGCACCCTGTCATTCAGGCACAGCCGGAGACAATGGGGCCTCCTTGTAGAGCCGAAGGAATTTGAACATCTTTGGCCATTCATCCCGAGGCTTGAAGACAATCGCCACCTCCCGATTCTCAAGTGCAGATTCAGTCAGGACCAGATGATCTGCGACCTGTTTGGCGTTTTCAAACTCTTTGGCATTCGCCTTACAGACAGCCTTGAAAAAAGGTCCTGAAAGCCACTTCTGTGTTTCCGGCTCGTTCTGAAACTTGAGATAACCTGCCAAGGATGCATGAGCCACGGCGACCATAGCGAAGCCTAGCGGGATGTCGTCTCGGACAAGGATGTACATCTTCATCTGTCTATTCACGCCGCAAGCGTGGTGCTCCTCAGGCTGGGGTTAGAACTCTGTTGCAATCAGCCGCGACACTTGATGACCGGTTATGGCCGGTTCCGGCCATTGATCGCATTTTGCCGTGCTCAGCACCAGCGACGCGGCAACAGTTCGTCAGCCGGCGGCAGGTACGCGAGTGGATGCGCGCCAGCAAGCTGCGCAGGCGTGCCCACGGGTCACGGCCGTCGAGCTCGGCAGCCCGCACCAGGCTCATCATCGCCGTCGCGCGCCGCAGGCGACTTGCTGTCCACGAACAGTCAGTTCTTCGTGCCGAGTTTCCAGGGCTTGATCTATCGGTCGATCAGGTTGTCGTCGATGAATACCGCGCCGTCCTGCAGGTGCAAGACTTCCCAGGGGCCGGCGCCCGTCATCGTCCTTTCCTTCGCGAACGCCGGCAGCGGCTGATAGCCGGCACTTCTCGACCTCGCGTGAAAGTGCACGAACCTCGATCAGTTCGGATCAACGACTTTGACCAACTCGCAGCAACGTTGACTTCCCACAACCGTCATGCGACACGACAAGACCTGAAAACGATCCGCCCTGGACCGTCTCGGAAGCCGCGCGCCCCGCCCTCAGCGCACGTCATCGAACGCCGCATCGACCTCCTCGACCCGCATCGCCGCATAACTCGCGGCCGAGCCGCCCAGGTCCCACACGGCCTCGCCGCGCTCGACCGCGCGCGCCATCTCCTCCTCCTTGCGCATGCGCGCGAGCGCGGCCTCGACGACCTCGCCGGCCTCGCGGCGCGGCACGCAGACCACGCCGTCGCCGTCGGCCATGACGAGGTCGCCCGGCTGCACCAGCACGCCGTCGCAGACCACCGGGGTGTTGACGAAGCCATGGCCGCACTTGTCGGGATGGATCGAGAGGACGTGGGTGGACCAGACCGGCAGGCCCAGCGCCTCGACCGTGTCGGTGTCGCGCACGCAGCCCTGCACCACCACGCCCGCGAGGCCCTTGCGCAGCGCATAGCGCGCCGCCATGTCGCCCCATTGGGCGCCCGAGGTCTCGGCGTCGCAGACCACCACCAGCACGTCGCCGGGCTGCGCGAGGTAGAGCGCGCGGTGCATCATCAGGTTGTCGCCGGGCGCGCAGAAGGCCGTGACGGCGGGGCCCGCGATGCGTGCACCCTTCTGGATCGGCCGCATCCGGCTGGACATCAGGCCGCCGATGCCGCGCGGCGCGGCCGCCTCGTGCAGGTCGGACACCGTGGCGTCGCGCGCCTTCGCGCACAGGGCCGCTTCCACGCGATTGACGCGCAGGAACACTCTGGAGTTGTTCACGGTCGCTCCCCGTTCAGTGCGGCACGCAGTAGGCGTCGGCCGCGAGACGGAAGGTGGTGCGCTTCATCAGCCGCGGCTGGTTGAGCTGCATCTCGTCGCGGCGGTGCATGGTGCAGCCGTTGTCCCACATCATCAGGTCGCCGTTGCGCACCTTGTGGCGGTACACGAGTTCGGCGCTGCCCCCGGCCTCGAACAGCAACGGCAGCACGCGCGCGTTCTCGGCCTCGCTCAGGCCCTCGATCGCCACCAGCGTGGTCGGGTCGGCATAGAGCGCTTTGCGGCCGGTCAGCGGATGCGTCAGCACCACCGGGTGGAAGGCATCAGGCAGCTTCGCCATCTCCTTGGCCTGCGCGCTCTCCTTGTCCTTGAGCTCGAGCGTGTTCATGATCGCCATGCGCTTGGCATAGCGGTAGGTGCCGGTGCGGCCGTCGATCAGCGCGCGCACGTCGGCCGGCAGCCGCTCCCAGGCGCCGTACTGGTCGGCCCAGTAGATGTCGCCGCCGCCCTTGGGCACCTCGAGGCCGTAGAGCATGGCGCCGGTGGCGGGCTTGACGCGGAAGGTCTGGTCCGAATGCCAGTCGACGTCGTCGCCGCCCGCGAAGCCACCGACGAAGCGGCCGTCGGCATAGCGCAGGGTGCTGAAGTAGATGATCTCGTCGTGGTAGGGCGACTGGATGTCCTTGCGGTTGGCGCTCTCGCAGTGGCCGAACTGCTCGGTGAAGCGCACCTGGTCGGCCTCCTCGAGCGACTGGCGCGGGAACACGATCACCGGCGCGTCCTGCCACAGGCGGCGCACCTGCTCGATGGCATCGGGGTTGGCGAGGATGTCCTCGATGCGTTCGTCGATCTCGATCACGAAATCGGAATGCAGCGGGCGGACCTTGAGTTCTTGCGCGAGCACGGTCATGGGATGTCTCCTGGGTGTATGAAAGAAGAAAAGGGGAAAGAGGGGTGGCGCGTCAGTCGGCCTTCATGCCGGCGCTGCGGATGATCTCGGCGTTGGTCTGGCGCTCCGAGCGCAGCCAGGCGACGAGCTGGGCGTAGTCCATCGGCGGCGCAGGCTCGAAACCGAGCTCGTGCAGCGCCTTGGCGGTCTCGGGCAGCGCGAGGATCTTGCGCATCTCGGCGGCCAGCCGCTCGCGCACCTCCACCGGCGTGCCGCGCGGCGCCATCAGCGCATTCCAGGCCACCACGCTGAAGCCCTCGAGGCCCTGCTCGGCCACCGGGCGAATCTCGGGCAGCGCGGTCATGGCCTTGGCCGAGGTCACGGCCAGCGGCTTGATCCTGCCGAACTGCGCGCGCGAGGCTGCCACCGTGTCGATCAGCACCGGCACCTGGTTGCCCAGCAGCGCGGTCATCGCCTCGCCCGAGCCCTTATACTTGATCGAGAACAGCGGCACGTTCTGGCGCCGGATCATCTCGAGCACCAGCTGCGCCGTGACGCTGGGCAGCGCCACGTCGACCTTGTCGGGCCGGCTGCGCGCGAGCTTGATGAGTTCGGGCAGCGTCTGCACGCCGAGCGAGGGATGCACCGAGATCACCATCGGGATGAAGGCGGTCGCGACGATGGGATCGAAGTCCTTCTCGGCGTCGAAGCCGATGTTGTCGTAGAGCGCCGGGTTCATCGCATGCGTGCCCGAGGCGCCCATGATCAGCGTGTAGCCGTCGGGCGTGGCGCGCGCCGCATAGGCGGTGCCGATGTTGCCGAAGGCGCCGGGCCGGTTCTCCACCACCACGCCCTCGTGCAGCGCGGCCGAGAGCTTGGCCGCGAAGTAACGGGTGGCGATGTCGGTGCTCTGCCCGGGCGGGTAGGCCACCACGATCTTGATCGGCCGGTTCGGGTAGCCCTGGGCCAGCGCGCCGGCGGTCAGCGCGAAGGCCAGCGGCAGCGTGGCGAGCCGCCGCGCGAGGCGCAAGATTGAGGTCATCGTTGTCTCCTTCATGGTTGTGAGGTCGCCGCCCGTGGTGGATCGAAGGCGGTGCCGTTGGCCGCCGGCATGGCGGGCAGGGGAGGGGATGGGTTCGTGAAGGCCTCGGCGCTCGCACTGCGCAGATGGCGCGCGTCGAGCGCGTCGAACGAGGCGCAGCCGATCTGCGCGAGCACCATGTCGATCTCGTTGCGCACGATCTGCAGCGCACGCGCGATGCCGCGCGCGCCGCCCGCGGCCGCGCCGAACAGCGTGGGCCGACCGAACAGTGCGAAGCGCGCGCCGAGGCAGCGGGCGATCACGATGTCGGAGCCGCGGCGCACGCCGCTGTCGAGCAGCAGCTCCACGCGCTCGCCGACCGCCGCGCGGATCGCGGGCAGCATCTCGAGCGGCGTGGGCGCCACGTCGAGCTGGCGCCCGCCATGGTTCGAGACCACGATCGCGTCGACGCCCAGCGCCACGGCCTGGCGCGCATCGTCGGGATGCAGCAGTCCCTTCACGACGAGCGGGCCGCTCCAGTCGGCGCGGATGCGTTCGAGCGTGCGCCACGTGATCATCGGTGCCGGTGTCAGCGTGCCGTAGAGGTCGGCGACCTCGGACGCCGAGGCGCCCGCGCGGCCATAGGGCGCCCAGTTGCTCATCATCGGGATGCCGCCGCTGCGCAGGTAGCGCAGCACCCAGGCCGGATGGCCGAGCGCTTCGAGCACCACGCCCGGCGTCATCCGGAAGGGGCGCGAGAAGCCGTTGCGGCGGTTGCGCTCGCGGTTGGAGTTCACCGGCACGTCGACCGACACCACCAGCGTGCGCACGCCGGCGTCGCGCGCACGCTCGACGAGATCGGTGTTGATGCGCTCCTCGCGCGTGCCGTAGATCTGGAACCAGACATGCTCGGGCGCGAGCTTCGCGACCGCCTCGACCGAGGCATTGCTCGCGCTCGACAGCAGGAAGGGCACGTCGGCCGCCTTGGCCGCCTGCGCGAGCAGCTCGTCGGCGCCCGGATGGAACAGCCCGGCCAGCCCGGTGGGCGATATGCCGAAAGGGCTCGCATAGCGCCGGCCCAGCAGTTCGGTCGACTGGTCGCGCCGCGACACGTCGACGAGGTAGCGCGGCACCAGCTGGAAGCGGCGGAAGGCCTCGCGGTTGCGCCGCATGCAGTCCTCGTCGTCCACGCCGCCATCGATGAAATCGAAGGCGATCCGCGGCAGCTTGCGCCGTGCCATCGAGCGCAGGTCCTCGAGGTTGACGGCAGTGTCTACGTTCATCGTTTCTCGTCGTGAGTTGTCTCTGCGATCGAGAATATCGAGCGGTCTTTTCGCTGCCCATAGGGCCGGGCAGCGGAGTTTCACAGTTTGAACTTGTAGCGCCGCGCGCCGGTGCTCAAGGCTCGGCGCTCGCGCCCATGTGCCCCATGTGCATGACGCCGCCGAGGAATTCGCGCGCATCCTGTTCCACCGCCGCGGCCACTTCGGCGAGCGCCGCGCGAACTTCGGCCAGCTTCGGCTCGCCGAACTGCTCGGCCAGCCCGGTCAGGCACACCGCCGCCATCGCGCGCCCGTTGTCGGCGCACACCGGCATCGCGAAGGCATGCACGCCGGTCACCACGTCGCCGAGGTTGACGCCGAAGCCATGGCGCCGCGAGCGGTCGCGCATCTTCTCGAGCGCGCCGAGGCGGCCGCTGCCGCGCTGCGCGATCTCCTGCTGCATGTTGTCGGCGAGGATGTTCTCGGTTTCGAGCGAGGGCAGGGTCTGCAGGACCGCGACGCCACCGACCGAGGTGAACAGCGGCCGCCGCGTGCCCGCGTGCACCATCAGGCCGCGCAGCTCGAGCGAGCCCTGGCGCACCGCGCAGACGTACTCATTGCCGCTGCGCAGGATCAGCCAGGCGATGGCCTCGGTCTGCGTTGCCAGCTTCGCCATGCGGCGCTCGCAGGCCTGCTGGAAGGCCGCGTAGCCGGGCAGCGAGAGGCCGAGCTCGTAGAGCATCGGGCCGGGGAAGTAGTGCTTGTCGGTGCTGCGCTGCTGCACGAAGCGTTCGCGCACCAGGCACGAGAGCACGCGGTGCACCGTGCCCTTGTCGACCTCGCAGCGCGCCGCGAGGTCCGACAGCCGCCAGCCGAATTCGCCGCGCGCGGCCAGCTCGCGCAGGATGCGCAGCGCGCGCTCGATGCTTTGCGTGCCGTGGGAGGCGGGGGCCTGGGGGCTGCGCGAACTTTTCACCGCTCGTGTTCCTTCGATGGGCCCGCGCGGCGTTCCGGGCCGGACATCGATCGTGGGCGAAGACGCGGATTATTCGCCGCGCGCCGCCTCAGCCCGCGAAGAAGCGCTCGCGCACCCGCGTGGGCAGCGCGGTGCCCGCGGCCTGTGCCGCGCGCAGCACGCTCCAGAAGTAGCGGTAGCTCGCGCGGTCGTGCAGTTCGCCCTCGTGGCGTATCGGTCCCCACTGCGCATCGCTCGCCGCCAGCAGGATCGCGCCGGCGCGCTCGGCCTGGCTCGCATCAGGCGCCATGGCCTCGACGATCGGCCGGATCTGCTCGGGATGCACGCTCCACATGCGCAGGAAACCGAACTCGTGCCGCGCGCGGTACGCATCGTTGCGCGTGGCCAGCGGATCGCGCAGCGTCAGCGACACGTTGTGCGCCGGCACGAGGCCGTTGGCGAGCGCCGCGGCCACGATGCGCGTCTTGGCGCGCACCAGCAGCGGGTGCTCGAACTGGCCCGGGCTGCGCATGGCCTCGAAGCCGATCGCGCCCTGGTGGTCGCTGACGAAATCCATCAGCCCGAAGTCGAGTACCTCCAGGCCCGGCAGCGCCGCGATCTCGAACACGTCGCGCAGCGCGCCATGGGTCTCGACCAGCACATGGACCGGGATGGCGCGCGCGAGGCCGGCCGCCGCGCGGCGCCGCTCGATGTGCTCGAGCATGGCGATGACGTCGGCGGTGCGCTGCGCCTTGGGCAGCGTGAAGTAGGCCAGGCGGTCGCCGGCCTCGCCGATGAGCGTGTCGACGTCGGCGCGCCAGAAGGCCGACGAGGCATCGTGCACGCGCGCGCCGACCCGGCCGTGGCGATTGGCATCCGAGGCGATGGCGCGCGCGGCCATCTCGGCGTGCGCCTTCTCCTCGCCCGCCGCGGCGCCGTCCTCGCAGTCGCAGGTCAGGTCGAAGACCGGGCCGAGTTCGGCCTGCAGCTGCAGCGCCTTGTGGATCAGCTTCTCGCTGCCCGCGTAGTGCTCGCAGGGCGCGAGCGCGGGAAGGAGCTTCTCGCCGGAGAACAGCGCGGCTGAGGGATGAACGGGCGTGGAATGCATGGACGGTGGTCGTGAATGAACGGAGATCGGGTCACAGCGCATGCGCCACACGCAGCCGCGCCAGCGCCTCGGCATCGAGGCCCAGCAACTCGCCGAGCACCTCCTGCGTATGGGCGCCGAGCGCGCCGCCCAGGTGGCGCAGCAGCGGCGGCGTCTTCGACATCCGCGGCACGGCAGCCGGCACCACGAGCTCGCCCACGCGCGGGTCCTGCACCCGCTGCAGGTTGCCGCGTGCCGCGTACTGCGGGTCGGCGAAGATGTCGTCGATCGCCATGATCGGACCGCAGGGCACGCCGGCCGCGTCGCAGCGTGCCACCGCCTCGGTCAGTTCGAGCCTGCCGATCCAGCCCGCGATGGCGGCATTGATCTCGGCGCGGCCCGCGAGCCGCTGCGCATTGGTCGCGAAGCGGTCGGGTGCCACGAGCTCGGGCCGCTCCATCAGGTGGGCCAAGCGCTCGAAGATCTTGTCGCTCGAGCAGGCCAGCGCCACCCACTTGCCCTCGGCCGTCTGCCAGTGGCCATGCGGCACCACGTGCGGCACGTCGGCGCCGAGCCGCTGCCGCACCTCGCCGAACTTGCCGTAGGCCGGCACCAGTTCGTCGAGCAGCCGGAAGATCGATTCGTAGAGCGAGACGTCGATGACCTGGCCCTCGCCGGTCTGTTCGGCGACGCGCAGCGCCAGCAGCACGCCGAGCGCGCCCCACAGGCCCGAGATGTAGTCGGCCAGCGAAGTCGAGCCCGGCACCACGGGCGGTCCGTCGCTCATGCCCGCGAGGTGCGAGAGCCCGCCGAAGCCGTGCGCCACGCGCGCGAAGCCGGGCTTCTCGCGGTAGGGGCCGGTCTGGCCGTAGGCGCTCACGCGCAGCAGCACGATGCGCGGATTGGCTTTGCGCAAGGTCTCGAAGTCCAGGCCCCAGCGCTCCATGGTGCCGGGGCGGAAGTTCTCGAGCACCGCGTCGGACTGCGCCACCAGCCGGAGGAACAGTTCGCGGCCCTCGGGCACGCGCAGGTCCAGCGTCACGAAGCGCTTGTTGCGCGCCTCGCTGAGCCACACCAGGGTGTCGCCGCAGTCGGTGGGCGTGCCGAACTTGCGCAGCGGATCGCCGCCCTCGGGCTGCTCGATCTTGATCACGTCGGCGCCGAAGTCCGCGAGGATGGTGCCGCTGAAGGGCGCGGCCACGAAGGTCGCGATGTCCAGCACGCGCACGCCGGCCAGCGGGGCGGATGGAGCCTCTGCCATCTCAGCGCCGATCGGCGTTGCCGCCCGTGTGCCGGTCGATCACGGCCTGGCGCTGCTGCAGCGAGCGCGCGAGCTTGGCGTGGGCCAGGTCGATCAGCACGCCCTTCTCGCCGATGGCCCCGTTGCCCTGCGCGGCGGCCGCTTCGAGCGTGCCGAGCACCTTGTCGGCCCAGGCCAGTTGCCCGGCCGAGGGCGAGTAGACCTCGTTGGCGATCGCCACCTGCGAGGGATGGATGGCCCACTTGCCCTCGAAGCCCAGCGCCGCCGAGCGCGTGGCCGAGGCGCGGTAGCCCTCGGCATCGCCGAAGTCGGTGAAGGGGCCGTCGATGGCGCGCACGCCGTAGGCGCGGCAGGCATTGGCGATGCGCGCGAGCGCGAAGTGCCACTGGTCGTTCCAGTGCCGATGGCGCACGCCCTGCGCGTCGGGGGCGGTGAGCACCGCATAGCGCTCGCTCGGCGTGCCGAACACGAAGTCGTTGGTGCGCATGTCGACCGTGTAGTCGCCGACGCCGAAGATCATCGCCTCCAGCCGATCGGACGAGGCGGCGATCTCCTCGGCATGCGCGACGCCCTGCGAGGTCTCGATCAGCACCTCGATGCCCACGCGCTTGTCGCGTCCCTTCTCGCGCTCGATGGCCGTCAGCACCTGCGCCACGAACTGCACGTCGAAGGCGGTGCCGGCCTTGGGCAGCAGCACCATGTCCAGCCGCGGGCACTCGCTCACGATCTCGACCAGATCGCGCAGGGCCCAGGGCGTGTCGATGCCGTTGATGCGCACGGCCATGCTCTTGCGGCCCCAGTCGAGCGCGTTGAGGGCTTCGACGGCCTGGCGCCGGGCCTGGTCCTTGAAGGCGTCGGCTACTGCGTCCTCGAGGTCGAGGAAGACGACGTCGGCATCGCTCGCGCAGGCCTTGGCGAAGAAGCGTTCCGAGGTGGCGGGCACCGCGAGTTCGGAACGTTGGAGGCGCTGGCGGCGCGGCGGGGTGAGGGTGGCGGACACGAAGGC
The DNA here is from genome assembly GCF_059415325.1 of Variovorax sp. GW821-FHT10D07. Taxonomy (NCBI): domain Bacteria; kingdom Pseudomonadati; phylum Pseudomonadota; class Betaproteobacteria; order Burkholderiales; family Comamonadaceae; genus Variovorax; species Variovorax sp. GW821-FHT10D07. Next base: position 243,119 of record NZ_JBWKMZ010000007.1, read on the forward strand.
TCCTGTGGCGGATGAAAGGGTGTGGGATTGCGGCCGGCCTACTGGTCGACCTTGATGCCGTTGGCGACGATCAGCTCGGTCCACTTCGGGACCTCGGCCTTGACGAAGGCGCCGAAGGCACCGCCGCCGCGCAGGTCGGGCAGCGCGCCGCGTTGCGTCATGGCCTCCTGGATCGCGGGGTCGGACATCACGCGGTGGATGCCCTGCTCGGCGGCCGCGACCACGGCCGGCGGCGTGTGCAGCGGCAGCAGGAAGCCGGCCCAGCCCACGGCCTCGACGCCCGGGAAGCCGCTCTCGGCCACGGTCGGCACGTCGGGCAGCTGCGGCACGCGTTTGGCCGAGGTGACGGCGAGCGCCTTGAGCTGCCCGCTGCGCACATAGGAGATGGCGGCCGAGACCGTGTCCACGCCCAGCGTGACCTGCCCGCCCAGCAGGTCGCTGAGCATCACGCCGCTGCCGCGGTAGGGCACGGCCACCACGTCGATCTGCGCCTTGGCCTTGATCAGTTCGCCCGCGAGGTGCGGCGAGGTGCCCAGGCCGGCCACGCCCCACTTCTCGGCGCCGGGCTTGCGCTTCGCGGCCTCGACCAGCTGCCTGAACGAATCGATGCCGGCCGTGGGATTGGCGAGCACCACCAGCGGCGAGAGGAACAGGCCATGCACCGGGATGAAATCGGCCAGCGGGTCGTAGGGCAGCTTCTTGCCGTAGAGCCCGGGGTTGATCGCCATCGGCCCGCTGCCGCCGACCGTCAACGTGTAGCCGTCGGGCGCGGCATTGCGGCCCGCGAGCATGCCGGGGATGCTCGCGCCGCCGCCCTTGTTGTCGATGAACACCTGCTGCGGCCACAGCTTGCCGAGTTCGATCGCGACCATGCGGCCGAACAGGTCGGCCGACTGGCCCGTGGTGTAGGGCACGAGGATGCGCACCGGCTTGCTCGGGTAGCCGGCCTCGGCGCGCGCGGCGCCCGCGTGCGCCAGCGGCCAGGCGGCCGCGGCGCCTGCCTGCAGCAGGGTTCTTCTCTTCATGGCTGTCTCCTGTTCTTGTCGTCGCTCGTCGTCGGATTCCCGGCGGGTCGCCGGGCGGGTTTCCGGGCGCGGTCAGGCCGCGCAGGCCGCTGTAGCGCGCTCGCGCAGCGCGCTGAAGCTGCCGCGGAAATAGATCAGCGGGTCGGCGCCGCCATCGCTGTGCACCTCGCGCACCAGGCCGATGAAGACCGAGTGCGTGCCGTGGTCGTGCGCCTGCAGCAGCTCGCAGTCCAGGCTCGCGAGCGCATCGGCCATCACCGGCGCGCCGGTCTGCTGCACGGTCCAGTCGCCGCCCTCGAAGCGCTGCTCGCCCTTCAGGCCGGTCATGCCCGCGAAGCGCGCGGCGATGTCGGCCTGGCCGTCGCGCAGCAGGTTCACCGAGAAGGCGCGCGTGCGCTCGATCACCGGGTGCGCGCTCGCGCCGCGGTTGACGCAGATCAGCACGGTGGGCGGCGAATCCGACAGCGAGCAGAAAGCCGTGGCGGTGAGCCCGGTGCGCTCGCCGGGCCGGCCGGTGGCGATGACCACCGGCGCACCCGCGTGATGCTTCATGAGTTGCTTGTAGGCGCTGGCTTCCATGGGATGCTCCTCGTGTCAGCGGTAGAGATGTTTCCAGTCGCCTGCCGCCGGGCGCGCCAGGCCGAGGTTGTCGCGCAGGGTCGGGCCCTCGTAGTCGTGGTGGAAGACGCCGCGGCGCTGCAGCTCGGGCACCACCAGCCGCACGAAGTCCTCGTAGCTGCCGGGCATGCTGGTGGCCGCGAGCACGAAGCCGTCGCAGGCGCCGGTGCGGAACCACTGCTCCATCTGGTCGGCGACGTCGGTCTTGCTGCCGACGAAGGTGGCGAGCTCATCGGTGGTGCCGCGGCCGCTGAAGCGCAGGAAGTCCGCGAGCGTCGGCCGTGCCAGGCCACTCTGCGCGATCACGCGGTCGAGGATGGCGCGCAGGCCGGTGATCGAGCCCAGCTCCTCGTCGGTGAAGGGCTCGTCGGGCCGCTTGGTCGCGAAGTCGAAGTTCAGCACTTCCGACAGCAGCGCGAGGCCGTCGACCGGTTTCACGAGCGCATCGATCGCGGCCTTCTTGTCCTCGGCCTCGGCGCGGCTCTCGGCCGCGATCACGTAGACCGCGGGTGCCACCTTGACCTGCGCCGGATCGCGGCCGTGCGCCGCGACCTTGCGCTTGAAGTCGGCATACGACCTGCGCGCCACGTCGATGTTGGGATAGATCACGAACACCAGCTCGCCCCAGCGCGCCGCGAACTCGCTGCCGCGCCCGCTCTGGCCGGCCTGGATCAGCACCGGATGGCCCTGCGCCGAGCGCGGCACGGTGAAGGGGCCGCGCGACTTGAACCACTTGCCGCTGTGGTCGAGGCGGCGCACCTTGGCGGCATCGGCGAAGCGGCCATTCGCCTTGTCGTGCAGCACGGCGCCTTCCTGCCAGGTGTCCCAATGGCCGAGCACCACTTCCAGGAACTCGTCGGCGCGCTCATAGCGCAGGTCGTGCGCGAGGTGCTCCTGCGCGCCGAAGTTCGCGGCCTCCGAGTTGTTGAGCGAGGTCACCACGTTCCAGGCCACGCGGCCCTGCGTCAGCAGGTCGAGCGTGGCGAACACGCGCGCCACGTGGAAGGGCTCGTAGTAGGTGGTGGAGTAGGTCGCGCCCAGGCCCAGGCGCTCGGTGGCCAGGCCCATGGCCGTGACCACCGAGATCGGGTCGAGCTTGACCGCGCGCACGCCATGCTCGACCGTGTCGCGATGGTCGTCGCCGTAGCGGTCGGGCATCGCGAGCCGGTCGTCGAAGAAGGCCATCTGGAACTTGCCGCGCTCCAGCGTGCGCGCGATCTGCTGGTAGTAGGCCGGCGTGCCATAGCCGAGCTCGGTGTCGGGGTGGCGCCACGAGGCGACCAGGTTCGAGCAGTTCTGCGCCTGCAGGAAGGCCACGAGCGTCATCTGGGGTGCGGTCATCGGATCTTGCCTCTCTCGCGACTCGTCGGAGTCATTGGGATGGCTCGAATGCTAGGTTTGACCTCGCGTGGCAACAACTCAAATAATCTTAGGCATTGTTCAGACTTTTGGAATGACGCAGGATCGCCCCATGAACATCAACTTCAAGCTGATCGGCACCTTCCTCTCGGTGGCGCAGAACGAGAGCTTCCGCAAGGCGGCCGAGGAGACCAACCGCTCGCTGCCCGCGGTCAGCATGCAGGTCAAGCAGCTCGAGGAGCAGCTCGGCGTGGCGCTGTTCCAGCGCACCACGCGCAAGGTGGCGCTGACGCAGGAGGGTGAGCAGCTGCTGATCAGCGCGCGCAAGGCGCTGGCCGAGCTCGAGGTGGGGCTCTCGCACATCCAGCATGCGGCCGACGTACAGCAGGGCCACCTGTCCTTCGCTTGCGTGCCGACCATCGCGAGCACGCGGCTGCCGGCGATCCTCACGGCCTTCGCGAAGAAGTACCCGGGCATCAGCGTGCACGTGCGCGAGCTTGCCAACCAGGACCTGCTGGAGGCGGTGCGCCGGCGCGAGGTCGACTTCGCGATCGGGCCGGTGCCCGAGAAGAAGGGCGAGCTCGAGTTCGCGCCGATCTTCGTCGACGACTACTGCGCGATGCTGCCGCGCGGCTACCAGGACAACGGCCGCGCGAGCATCTCGCTGCGCGAGCTGTCGAAGCTGCCGCTGCTCAAGCTGTCGAGCTCGACCGCCTTTCGCGACCATGTCGACAACGCGCTCAAGGCCAACGGCCTGTCGCACGAGAGCAACTACGAGTTCATGCAGGTCACGACGCTGGTCGCGATGGCCGAGGCGGGCCTGGGCATCGCGCTGCTGCCGCGCGTGGCGCTGCCCCGGCGCACGCCGCTCAAGGTGGTGCGCGTCATCGGCCCGGCGTTGAGCCGCACCATCGCCATCGTGACGATCCGCGGCCATTCGCTCTCGCCCGCGGCGGCGCGGCTGGTCGAGATGTGCAACAAATTGATCGCGACCGAGTAGCGAGGGGCCGAACATGGACAAACGGTAATGTTCGCGGCGTTCGTGCGCGCCCGATCGTTTTTATGATCCGAAGCGATGGCGGCCCTGCCACGGGGTTGCCGTTTCGCTCGACATGAACACCGCACCCCGTCCCTCCCTGTCGACCTGCTTGCGGGCCGGTCTGCTATGCGCGGGCCTGTTGCTCGGGCATGCCGCCGACGCGGCGCGCGGGCCGGCGCCCACCGCCTTCCAGACCAGCACCTACGCGGCCGGGCTCGAACTGCCCTGGGGCATGGAGTTCATGCCCGATGGCCGCCTGCTGGTGACCGAGCGCGCGGGCCGCCTGCGCATCGTGGATGCGCAGGGCGACAAGGTCTCGATACCGGTGCGCGGCCTGCCGGCCGTCGACCGGCGCAGCCATGGCGGGCTGCTCGACGTCACGATCGATCCGGGCTTCGAGGCCAACCGCCTCATCTACCTGAGCTACACCGAGGTCGATCGCCGCCGCAGCCGCGCCGGGCGCAACGGCATCGCGGTCGCGCGGGCACGGCTCAGCGACGACGGCGCGCGCGTCGAGCAGCTCAAGGTGCTGTTCCGCCAGACGCCGAAGATCGCGATCGGCGAGAACCTCGGCGGGCGGCTCGCGGTCTCGGGCGACGGCCACCTGTTCCTCACGCTCGGCGACCGCTATGCGCCCGAGGACCGCATGCGCGCGCAGTCGCTGGGCTACTACCAGGGCAAGACGGTGCGTATCCGCACCGATGGCGGCATTCCGGCCGACAACCCCTTCGCGCAGCGCGCGGGCGCGCGGCCCGAGATCTGGAGCCTCGGCCATCGCAATCCGCAGGGCGCCTTCGTGCATCCGCGCACGGGCCAGCTGTGGGTGGCGGAGCACGGACCGCAGGGCGGCGACGAGATCAACGTGGTGCGCAAGGGCCGCAACTACGGCTGGCCCCTCGTCACCTTCGGCTGCGAATACAACACCTGCGCGCCGATCGGCGAAGGCACCGCCAGGGCCGGCCTCGCGCCGCCGCTCGTGCACTGGGGCCTGCCGGCGATCGCGCCGAGCAACCTGATCCTCTACACCGGCGACCAGTTTCCCGAGTGGAAGGGCAGCGTGCTCGTGGGCGCGCTGGCCGGCAAGGCCGTGTGGCGCATCGAGCTCGCGGGCGAGGACGCCGCGCCGCGCGTGGTGCGGCGCGAGCCGCTGTTCGCCGAGCTCGGCGAGCGCATCCGCGACATCCGCCAGGGGCCCGATGGCGGCCTCTACCTGCTGGTGGATGGGGTGCAGGGCCGCGTGGTGCGCGTCGCGCGCGCCGACGCGAGCCTGTAGCGCCGGCGGGCGGCAGCGAGCGGCACAATCGCAGGCGTGATCCATCCCACTCCCCTGTGGCGTTGCCTCATCGTCGAGGACGACGCCGACAACGCCCGCTACATCGCCGAGGGCTTTCGCGCGCTCGGCCACGTGGCGGTGATCAGCCGCGACGGCACCGATGCACTGGCGCGCGCCACCAGCGAAGCCTGGGACCTCGTGATCCTCGACCGCATGCTGCCGAACGAGGTCGACGGCCTGTCGATCCTCGCGACCCTGCGCGCGCTCGGCAAGAAGACACCGGTGCTGGTGCTCAGCGCGCTGAGCGCGCTCGACGAGCGCGTGCGCGGCCTCAAGGCCGGCGGCGACGACTACCTGGCCAAGCCCTTCGCGTTCTCGGAACTGGCCGCGCGCGCCGAGGCGCTGGTGCGGCGCTCGCGCACCGGGCCCGAGATCCGCACGCTCGAGGTGGCCGACCTCTCGATCGACCTCGCGAGCCGGCAGGTGAAGCGCGCGGGCCGCCCCATCGCGCTGCAGCCGCGCGAGTTCCGCCTGCTGGCCTACCTGATGATGCATCCGGGCCAGGTGGTCACGCGCACCATGCTGCTCGAGGCGGTGTGGGACTACCAGTTCGATCCGCAGACCAACGTCATCGACGTGCAGGTGAGCCGGTTGCGCGGCAAGCTCGACGCGGGCGGCGCGCCGACCCTGATCCAGACGGTGCGCGGCGCGGGCTACCGGCTGGCGCCGCCCGAGCCCGAAGCCGCGCCGGCCGCCGCGCCCGCGCGCCGATGATCCCGGCGCTGCGCCAGCTCTGGCGCTCGGTCGGCTTCCGGCTGGCCTTCTACTACGGGCTGCTGGTCGCGATCACCATGCTGGCCTCGCTGGCCATCGTCTACATGCAGACCGTGGGCGTGCTGCAGCAGCGCATGGTGCGCCAGGTGGCGGCCAGCGTGCAGCAGCTGGTGGTGCGCCACGAGGCGCGCGGCCTCGAGGGCGTGGTGGGCGAGATCGGACATCTTTTGGCCGACGACCGGCATTCCGACAACGAGGTCTACTTGCTGGTCGACCGCGAGGGCCGCAAGCTCGCGGGCAACCTCGACCAGATGCCCTCGAGCGCGCCGGACGCGGGCGACGGCGTGCACCGGCGCGTGCTGCGCGGCGGCCAGGGCGCCATCGCCTACCTCGTGATGCGGCCGCTGCCTGACGGCGCCACGCTGGTGGTGGGGCACGACCTGCGCGACCAGGAGTCGATCGAGTCGCTGGTGGCGAGCGCCAGCGCCGCGGCCGGGATCGTCGCGGTGCTGCTGCTGATCGGCGGCACCTTCGTGTTCCGGCAGGAGCTCGAGCGCAGCGTGGGCGCGGTGCGGCGCACGGCCGCGCGCATCGCGGCCGGCGAGCTGCAGGAGCGTGTCGCGCCCTCGGGCGAGGAGGACGAGTTCGCGCTGCTCGAGCAGGACATCAACGCCATGCTCGACCGCATCGAATCGCTGATGGACGGCGTGCGCCATGTCTCCAACACCATCGCCCACAACCTGCGCACGCCGCTCACGCGCGTGCTGGTGCGGCTGCGCGCGGTGGAGCTGGGCCTGCCGCCCGACGATGCGCAGCGCGGCGCCGTGGCGACCGCGATCCGCGAGCTCGAGGAGCTCGCGGTGGTGTTCGAGAAGCTGCTGCAGATCGCCGAGGTGGAGGCGGGCGCGCGGCGCCAGCAGTTCGCGCCGGTGGCGCTGCACGTGATCGCCGACGACGTGGCCGAGCTCTACGAGGCCGTGGCCGAGGTGCAGGGCATCGTGCTGCGGCGCATGCCGTGCGAGGCAGCGACGGCGCTGGGCGACCGCGACCTGCTCGCGGGCGCGGTCGCCAACCTGGTCGACAACGCGCTCAAGTACTGCGGCGCGGGTGCCGTGGTGTGCATCGGCACGCAGACCGTGAACGGCCGCGCGCAGCTCTTCGTGCAGGACGACGGCCCGGGCATCCCGGCCGCCGAACGCGAGCGCATCGGCGTGCGCTTCCACCGGCTCGACCGCAGCACGCCCGGCCATGGGCTGGGCCTGGCCAGCGTGCGCGCGGTGATCGCGCTGCACGGCGGGCAGCTCGCGTTCGAGGATGCCGCGCCCGGGCTGCGCGTGCGCATCGACCTGCCCGGCGGCGGCGACTGAGGCGCGCCACATTGCCGAACGGCAATGTTGTGTTCACGCACAGCGCGGGCGCGAATTCCTAGGATCGGCGGCTCGCACTTTCACGTGCCAGCCGCATGGGCCGCGCCGCGGTCCCAGGCAATTCCCAGGAGACATCAACGGTGAGAATCAAGAGTCAGAGAGACTTCTGCTCGGGCGTGCTCTTCAGCGCCTTCGGCGTGGCCTTCGCATGGGGCGCCACGAACTACAACGTCGGCACCGGCGCCCGCATGGGCCCGGGCTACTTCCCGCTGATCGTCGGCATCCTCATCGCCTTGATGGGCGTGCTGATCACGCTCAAGGCGCTGTCGGTGGAGACCGACGACGGCGAGCCGATCGGGCGCATCGCCTGGAAGCCGCTGGTGTTCATCATCAGCGCCAACCTGGTCTTCGGCGTGCTGCTCGGCGGGCTGCCGAGCATCGGCCTGCCGTCGATGGGGCTGATCGTCGCGATCTATGCGCTGACCTTCATCGCCAGCCTCGCGGGCGACAACTTCGGCTGGAAGGGCGTGACCCTGCTGGCCACCGTGCTCGCGCTCGGCAGCTACCTGGCCTTCGTGGTCGCGCTCAAGCTGCAGTTCCAGGTCTGGCCGACCTTCATCGCCGGCTGATTTCGCTACAAGAAGAACGAAAAGACAAGACAAGAGAACCATGGACCTGATCACCAACCTCTCGATCGGCTTCGGCGTCGCCTTCACGGCGCAGAACCTGGTCTACGCCTTCGTCGGCTGCCTGCTGGGCACCCTGATCGGCGTGCTGCCGGGCATCGGCCCGGTCGCGACCATCGCGATGCTGCTGCCCGCGACCTATGCGCTGCCCCCGGTGTCGGCCCTGATCATGCTGGCCGGCATCTACTACGGCGCGCAGTACGGCGGTTCCACCACCGCCATCCTGGTGAACCTGCCAGGGGAGTCATCCTCGGTGGTGACAGTGATCGACGGCTACCAGATGGCGCGCAAGGGGCGGGCCGGGCCCGCGCTCGCGGCCGCGGGGCTCGGTTCCTTCTTCGCCGGTTGCGTGGGCACGCTGATCCTGGCCGCCTTCGCGCCGCCGCTGACCGAGCTGGCCTTCAAGTTCGGCCCGGCCGAATACTTCTCGCTGATGATCCTGGGCTTGATCGGCGCCGTGGTGCTGGCCTCGGGCTCGCTGCTCAAGGCCATCACCATGATCCTGCTCGGCCTCGCGCTGGGCCTGGTAGGCACCGACGTGAACTCGGGCGTGGCGCGCTACAGCTTCGACATTCCCGAACTCACCGACGGCATCGGCTTCATCGCCATCGCGATGGGGGTGTTCGGCTACGGCGAGATCATCGCCAACCTCGCGGTGCCCGAGCACGAGCGCGAGGTCTTCACCGCCAAGGTCAAGGGCCTGTGGCCCACCAAGGAAGACTTCCGCCGCATGACGCCCGCGGTGCTGCGCGGCACCGCGCTCGGCTCGGCCCTGGGCATCCTGCCCGGCGGCGGTGCGCTGCTGTCGGCCTTCGCGGCCTACACCATCGAGAAGAAGATCAAGCTCAAGAACGGCGAAGTGCCGTTCGGCAAGGGCAACATCCGCGGCGTGGCGGGCCCCGAGTCGGCCAACAACGCGGGTGCGCAGACTTCCTTCATCCCGCTGCTGACGCTGGGCATTCCGCCCAATGCCGTGATGGCGCTGATGGTGGGCGCGATGACGATCCACAACATCCAGCCGGGCCCGCAGGTGATGACCAGCAACCCCGAGCTGTTCTGGGGCCTGATCGCCTCGATGTGGATCGGCAACCTGATGCTGATCGTGCTGAACCTGCCGATGATCGGCATCTGGATCAAGCTGCTGACCATTCCCTACAAGTGGCTGTTCCCCTCGATCGTGCTGTTCTGCGCGGTGGGCGTGTACTCGGAGAACAACAACACCTTCGACGTCTGGATGGTCGCGATCTTCGGTATCGTGGGCTACCTGTTCCTCAAGCTCAAGTGCGAGCCCGCGCCGCTGCTGCTGGGCTTCATCCTCGGGCCGATGATGGAAGAGAACCTGCGGCGCGCGCTGCTGCTGTCGCGCGGCGACTGGAGCGTGTTCGTCACGCGGCCGCTGTCGGCCGGGTTGCTCGCGGCGGCGCTGTTGCTGCTGGTGGTGGTGCTGCTGCCTTCGGTGAAGGCGAAGCGCGAAGAAGCGTTCGTCGAGGATTGATCGCTGGAGTGGCGGGGCCGCGCGGCCCCGCCTTTGCGCCTTCACTTCGCGGCGATGCACTCCACCTCGATGCGCGCATTGAAAGCCAGCGCGGTCGCGCCGAAGGCACTGCGCGCCGGATACCGGCCTTCGGCGAAGTAGCCCTTGTAGACCTCGTTGAAGGCCCCCCACTCGCTCATGTCGGCCAGCATGGCGGTGCACTTCACCACGTCGGCCATGGTGTGGCCATGCGCCTCGAGCGTGGTCTTGATGTTCTCCATCACCTGCTTCGACTCGGGACCGATGCCGCCCGGTGGCAGCTTGAGGCTGCCGGGCAGGTTGCCGATCTGGCCCGACAGGTAGAGCGTGCGGCCGACCTGCACGGCCTCGGAGAAGGGCAGGGTGGTGGGCAGCACCTTGCCCGAGTTGAGATGCCGCGGCGCGACGCTGCAGGCGCTGGTCGCGAGCACGAGGCAGGCCAGCGCGGCGCCGCCGAAGAGGGTGTGGCGTTTCATGGCGTTCCGATCGCGGCGAGGAATTTGGCGATGTCGTTCATGTCGTTGTAGACGGACGGCGAGATGCGCGCATGGTTGGCGCGCAGGGTGATCTCGATCTTGTCGGGCGCGAGCCGGCTCGCGAGCTGCGCGGCATTGGCATAGGCGAAGGTCACGATCGGCGAGCTGCTGTCAGGCGGCGTCACCACCTGGAAGCCCTTGGCGCGCAGGCCGGCCTGCAGCGCATCGGTCATCGGCTTGCGCCAGGCCTGGATCTTGTCGACGCCCACGCTCTGAATCCAGTCGATGGACGCCGCGCAGGCGGCCTCGATGGAGGAGGCCGGGAACGAGCCGCTGAAGTAACCCGACACCGAATCGATCTGCACGCTCTCGTAGGGCACGCTGCCGGGCGGGTCGAGCGGATAGACGTGCAGGATCGGCGCCGCGAAGTTGCGCGTCTGGCGGTAGCCGTACCAGGGCCGCTGCAGCTTGGGCAGCAGGCTCTTGCGCACGTAGAGAAAGGCGAAGCCGAAGTCGCCCATCAGCCACTTGTAGGTGCCGCAGCCCGCGAAGTCGATGCCGGCCGCCTTCACGTCCACCGGCACCGCGCCGGCCGACTGGATCAGGTCGACGTAGACCAGCGCGCCGCGCGAATGCGCGAGATCACACACGGCCTTGAGGTCGTGCGTGAAGCCGTTGTAGAGCGACACGTGCGAGATCGCCACCAGTTTGGTGCCGGGCGAGATGGCCTTGTCGAGGTCGGCCAGCGCGATGCGGTGGTTGGCGTCCATCGGCACCGTAAGCACGTCGAGGCCGCGCAGCCGGTATTGCTCGTACATGTAGAACGAGCCCACGAAGTGCAGCGCATCGGTGACCACGCGCCCGCCCGATTCGGGCAGCCCGAGCGCGCGCGTCACGAGGTACTCGCCCATCGAGGTGCTGGGCACGTAGGCGATCTCGTCGGCATCGGCATTGATCAGCGCCGCGAACTTCGCGGTGGCGGTCGCGCTGCCGCTCGCGAGCGAGAGCTTGGACTGCGCGTAGGAACTCAGCGCGTCGGTGGCGTACTGGTTCCAGGGGTGGTCGGCCGCGCCGTTGAGGTACACGCGGTCGGCCACGCCGGGGAACAGCGCCTTGGCCGGCAAGGCGGGCGTGTCGCTCGGCGGGGCCGGCGGCGGCGCGGCCGAGGCGAAGGGCAGGAAGCCGCCCGACGAACCCGAGCCGCCGCCACAGGCGACGAGCTGGCTGCCGAGCACGCCCGCGACGGAAGCGCCGCCGAGGGTCTTGAGCCAATGGCGGCGGGAGGTGACTGGCGGCGAGGCCGGCAGGGGCGCCGCGGTCGCGGCGGGATGGTTCGAACTCGGCATGATATGAACTCCTTGTTGATGTATCAACGAAATGTTGAATTTCTGGGCGCACCTTGCCCTACAGTTGCCGCGTCGTTTCGGGCGGACCCCAGGGCCGGCCGGACCTGCAAGACATGTGCCAGAATCAACGCCAGATCAAGTATTCAACAGTTTGTTGAAATCGGAGATCAGGGCTTTCACTCCCCTTCGACCTTCCTTCGACTTTCGCGTCCATGCCAGCCACCCGCAAGACCGCCGAGACCTCCAGCGCCCGTTCGACCGCGCAGCCGCCGCCGGCCTCGCGTGCACGCTCGCGCGCGGCCAAACCCTCGAAGGCCACGACGGTGCCGCCGGCCATCGCCGAGGAGCGCCGGCGCATCGTCGAGGTGCTCAAGCCCGTGGTGGAGATGATGGGGCGCATGCTCGGGCCGAACACCGAACTGGTGCTGCACGACCTGACGCAGCCCGATGCCTCCGTGGTCGCGATCGCCAACGGCCACGTGTCGGGCCGCAAGGTCGGCAGCACCATCCTCAGCGGCCCGAAGGACGACCGCGCCTTCGGCGCCGCCTGGTCGGCCGCCACCGACCTCTCGGGCAGCGGCCACTCGGTGGTCAATGTCTATCCCACGCTGACCGGCACCGGCACGCCGCTGAAGTCGGCCACCGTGATCTACCGCGATGCCGACGGCACGCCGTTCGCGGCGCTGTGCATGAACGCCGACCTCACCGTGTTCAAGCTCGCGCACGCCTGGCTCGAGCATGCGATCCAGGGCGCGCCTACGCCCGCGGCCACGCCCGAGTCGCGCGAGGAATCACCCGACATGGACCTGCTGATGGGCGAGATCATCCGTTCGGCGATCCGCACCTTCGGCAAGCCGGTGCAGCTCATGAACAAGGAGGAGAAGGTGCACGCCGTCGAGGAGATGCTGCGGCGCGGCCTGTTCATCGTGAAGGGCAGCGTGGGCCGCGCGGCGGCGGCGCTCGACATGTCGCGCTTCTCGATCTACAACTACCTCGACGAGATTCGCAAGCGCGAGGGGTTCACGAAGTAGGACCGGGGTCGCGCAGGGTGCAACGCTACGGCGCCACCACCAGCTTCCCCCCACGAACCTGATAGATCGTCACCGTCCCCCGCAGGTTGTCCCCGCGTGCATCGAACGCGATCGGACCGATCAGCCCGGTGAGTGTCACGCCCGCGAGCTTCGGTCCATACACCGCGGGATCGGTGGAGCCGGCCTTCTTCATCGCTTCCACCAGCACCATCACCGCGTCGTAGGCATAGGGCGCGAACACGATCACGTCGGCGCCGAAGCGTGCCTTGTAGCGCTGGTTGAAGGCCGCGAAGGCGGCCATGGCCTCGCGTGGCGCGCCGGCCTGCGAGCAGTAGGCGCCCTCGTTGGCGCCGGCCGCGAGCTTGCTCCATTCGCCGGTGCACACGCCGTCGCCCGCGATGAAGGTCGCACTCAGGCCGAGCTGCTTCATCTGCCGGTTGACCAGCGCAGCCTGCGCGTCGGCGCCCGCGTAGACGATCACGTCGGGCTTGAGGCCGCGCAGGGTGGTGAGGATGGCCGAGAAGTCGGTCGCGCGGTCGGTGCCGAACTCGCGCTTGAGCACCTTCACCTGCGCCTTGCCGAGGTCGGCCACCACCTGGTCGGCCAGGCCCTGGCCGTAGGCGGTGCGGTCGTCGATCACGGCGGCGGTCTTCGCCTTCAGCGTGCGCGCGACGTAGCCCGCGATGCCGTCGGCTTGCTGCACGTCGGTGGCCATGAGCCGCGCGGCGAACCGGTAGCCGGCGCGCGTGTACTGCGGGTTGGTCGCGGCCGGCGCGACCTGCGGGATGCCGGCGTCGTTGTAGACGCGGGCCGCGGGAATGGTGGTGCCCGAGTTGAGGTGGCCGACGACGCCGTTGACCTGCAGGTCGGCCAGCTTCTGCGCCACGGTGGTGGCGCTGGCGGGATCGGCCCGGTCGTCCTCGACCACCGCCTCGAAGCGCAGCCGGCGGCCGCCGATCGCGAGGCCCTGTGCATTGAGGTCCTCGATGGCGAGCCGCGCGCCGTTCTCCATGTCCTTGCCGAGATGGGCGATCGCACCGGTCAGCGGCGCGGCGATGCCGATGCGCACGGGCGCGTCCTGCGCCTGCGCGGTGGTGGCGATGGCGACGACGAGCGAGGCGAGGGCGTGGCGTACAGCGGGATTCATGCGCGGCTCCGTGGGGCGGGTGGATCGGGAGGATCAGGAAGGGACCCCGCCGCGAGGTCGCGAGGCCTCGGTTAGAGTAGGCCGTCCGGACGGAATAAATTTCGCTGTTTCGCCCGGCTGCGTACAGGGCAGGCGGACGAAACATGCGCGAGGCGCGGGTGTTTCGAACGAACCATTTTTCTTTTGCGGGCGATGCCGACATGGCCAGAACCAAATCCGAGAACTTCGACGACATCCGGGCCACGATCCTCGACGTGGCCGCGTCCCTCTTCGCCAAGAACGGCTTTCGCAACACCAACATCATCGACATCGGCGCGGCCTGCAATGCGTCGAAGTCGCGCATGTACCACTACTTCCCGTCCAAGGAAGCGATGCTCGCGGAGATGCTCGGCGAGCACGTGAGCGCGCTGGTGGCGATCGCCTCGGACCTGGTGTCGGCGCCCATCGATCCGCGCGCGCGGTTGCGCAACTACTTCCTCGCGCATCTCAAGTACTACTACGAGCAGCGCGACCGCCACACCGTGCTGATCGAGGACGTCTACCACCTGCCCGAGGAGGTGCGCGCGCAGGTGAATGCCAACGAGCAGAAGCTGGTGGGCTTCCTGTGCGCGCTGCTGCGCGAGATCAACGCGCAGAAGTTCAAGGACCGCCAGGCCGCGACCACGCACGCGATGCTGATGTACGGCATGCTGAACTGGACCTACACCTGGTACCAGCCGACTGGGCGCCTGAGCCTCGAGACGCTGGCCGACCAGGCGAGCGACATGTGCCTGCACGGCATCGTGTAGGGCGCGCGCGGCCGCGGGGTCAACCAGCCGTGGGCTGGCCGTGCAGCGTGCCGAGCCAGTCGGCGAGCGCGGCGATGGCCGGCTCCTGCGCGCGGCGTCTGAGCACGCACAGCGAGATGCGGTCGCCGCTGGGCACGAAGCCGAGCGGGGCCGCGATGCGCGCCTGCGCGAGCTCCTCGCGCACCAGCACAGAGGGCGCGATGCCCACGCCGAGACCGGCGATGGCGGCCTGGATCATGTAGATCCACTGGCCGAACGAACGCCGCGGCCGCAGCCGCGCGGCGTCCAGCCCATTGGCCTGCGCCCAGATCGTCCAGCCGGCCGGATAGGACTCCGTGCCGAGCAGCGCATGCGACAGCACGTCCCGTGGCCGGGCCAGCGTCTTCGCCTGCGCGGGCGTGCAGATCGGCCCGATGTCGTTGTCGGCCAGCAGGATCTCGCTCACCTCGCGCGGATGCGTCCCGCGGCCGCAGTAGACCAGCGCATCGACGTGCCCGGCGCGCAGCCGGCCGAGGTCGCTGCCGGTCTGCAGGTTGAGCACGACCTGCGGATGCCGCGCCTCGAAATCGTCGAGCCGCGGGATCAGCCACTGCAGCATGAAGCTGCCGGGGCAGGCCAGGGTCAGCGCGGTGGCGGGCCGCTGGCCGCGAATTTCGGCGCAGACCGTGCCGATGTCGTCGAGCGCCCGGGCCGTGCTGGCGAACAGCCGCCGGCCGGCGTCGGTCAGCGTCACGCCCGCGGCGTGGCGGTCGAACAGCTTGCAGCCCAGCCACGATTCGATGAGCCGCAGCTGGTGGCTCACCGCGCTGTGCGTGACGTTGAGCCGGTCGGCCGCGCCGACCACGCTGCCGGCCTGCGCGGCCGCGGCGAAGGCGCGCAGGGCGGTCAGCGGAGGGAGTTGCTGGAGGTCCATGGTGTGAATTGATTTCACGGCCAGTGTAGAGAAGGATCGCTGGCGAAGGGGCGCGGAGCGGCTTATCTTGAGCGGCTTTCTGCCCATCCCCTGCCCACCGTCAGCCATGTCCTCGAACGCCTCGCCGCGCGGCACCGCCGTCCTTCTTCTCGCGATCGTCATCGGTGCCTGGGGCGTCAACTGGAGCGTCGGCAAGGTGGTGCTGGAACACGTCACGCCGATCTGGGCCACCACGCTGCGCATGGTGCCGGCGTGCATCGTGCTGTGGGTGGTGCTGCCGGCCTCGGGCCGGCTGGCCGTGCCCACGCGGCACGACCTGCCGGTGATCCTGAGCGTCGGCCTGCTGCACATGGTGGCCTTCTCGGTGCTGGCCGCGCTGGGCCTGCAGTACCTGAGCGCGGGCCGCTCGGTGGTGCTGGCCTACACCACGCCGCTATGGGTGCTGCCCGCGGCCCGCTTCTTCCTCGGCGAGGCCTTCACCGCGCGCCGCGCCGCCGGCCTGGGGCTCGGCGTGGCGGGGCTGCTGGTGCTGCTGCAGCCCGCGGCCGTCGACTGGCGCGATGCCGACGTGGTGCGCGGCCACGGTCTGATCCTGCTGGCCGCGGCCTGCTGGGCCGCCTGCATCGTCTACGGGCGCGCCCATCGGTGGACCACGCCGCCGTTCCAGCTGCTGCCCTGGCAGATGCTGCTCGCGAGCATCGCGCAACTGCTGCTGGCGCTGGCCATCGAGGGCGTGCCGCGCATCGCGTGGTCGATGGAGCTGGTCGCGCTGCTGGGCTACAGCAACCTCATCGGCACCGTGCTGGCCTATTGGGCGATGAACACCGTGAACCGCGACCTGCCGGCGTCCGTGACCTCGATGGGGCTGCTGGGCGTGCCGGTGGTGGGCCTGCTGGCGGCCGACCTCGCGCTGGGCGAAAGGCCCGATGGCGCGCTGCTGCTGGCGACGGGGCTGATCGTGGCGGGGATCGCGATCGGGACTTCGGTGCGGCGCGCACGGTAGCTTTCTGCAAGTCGTCGGCCAACGGTCCGTATCCCCGCGATCCCTTTTTTGGCGCGATCGGATTTGTCGGGCGCTCCCCGCGCTCCTATTCTTTGCGCATGACTCGCCACGACACTTTTTCGGTGTCTCCCCTCGTTCTCGCAAAGTCCGGACTCCCCATCGAGCGGCTGTGCGAGCGTGCCGGCGTGAAGTCATCGAACGCGTGGAGCACGAGCGAGTTCTTCCGCATCTGGGCCGCGGCGGACGAGGCGTTCGACGATCCGTCCGCGGGACTTCGCTTCGGTGCCGAAGGGATCGCCCGGGGCTATGGCGTGGCCTCGATCGTGGCGCTGCACGCGCCCGACTTTCGCCGCGCGCTGGCGGCCCTCTCGCGCTACAAGCGTCTGACCTGCCCCGAGCTCGTCGAGGTCGAGACCGTGGGCGAGCAGACGACGGTGCGCTATCGCTGGCTGCTGGCGACGAGCGAGGTGCCGCGCCTGCTCATCGACATGACCATGGCCTCGCTGCGGGAGCTGGCGCGGCATGGCAGCGCCGGACGGATCGCGCCCCTTCGGCTGGAACTGGCGCGTCGGCCCCGGCATCAGGCGCTGCTGCGCCGCCACTTCGGATGCCCCATCGTCTTCGGGGCCGCGCACGACGCGATGGTGTTCGACCGCGCGGCGCTCGACGTGCCGTTCGTCACGGCGGATGGCGGGGCCTTCGCGCGGGTGCTCGAGGGCCTCGAGCAGAGGGCGGCCCACGGCGAGGGCCTGTCCCCGCTCGTGGCCGAGACCCGTGTGGCGATCGCGCGCCAGTTGAGCGAAGGCCTGCAACCCAGCATCGCGGCGGTGGCGGGCCGGCTCCACCTCAGCAGCCGCACGCTCCAACGCCGCCTGGACGAATGCGGAACGAGCTTCCAGCAGCAGCTCGCCGCAGTGAGGCACACGACGGCGACACGGCTGCTCGCCAACACGGTGCTCGATCCGGTGGCCATTGCCATGCTGCTCGGCTTCGTCGAGCCCAATTCGTTCGCCCGCGCGTTTCGCGGCTGGGAGCGGACCACCCCTTCCCGTTGGCGCGAGCGTCAGACCGCCGACCAGGCATGAACCACGAAAGCACCCTCTCATGACCTCCACACGCGTCCTAGTCACAGGCGGCTCCGGCTTCATCGCCGGACACTGCATCCTCCAGCTCCTCGCGCAGGATCATCGCGTGCGGACCACCGTCCGATCGCTCGCCAGGCAGGCCGAGGTGCGGGCGTCGCTCGCGGACGCGGGCATGGTGCAAGGCGACAGGCTGAGCTTCGTCGCCGCCGACCTCCTGCGCGACGAAGGCTGGGCGCAGGCCATGGCCGGTGTCGACTTCGTGCTGCATGTGGCATCCCCGGTGCAGCCCGGGCACGTGGCGAACGAGAACGACCTGATCGTCCCCGCGCGCGAAGGCACGCTGCGCGTGCTGCGGGCAGCGCGCGACGCGGGCGTGAAGCGCGTCGTCCTCACCTCGGCGTTCCATGCCGTGAGCTGGGGACATCCCCACGGCGCCCACACGTTCACCGAGAACGACTGGACCGTTCTCGACGGCCCCGGCGTCGATGCCTACGGCAAGAGCAAGACCCTCGCCGAGCGCGCGGCATGGTCCTTCATGGCCGCCGAGGGCGGCGGGCTGGAACTCGCCACCATGCTTCCCGTCGCGGTGATGGGACCGGTGATGGGCAAGGACATCTCCGGGGCCAATCATGTGATCCAGCGCATGCTCGATGGGGACATGCCGGGTTTCCCGAACCTGTTCATCCCGGTTGTCGACGTGCGCGACGTGGCACGCGCGCACATCCTGGCGATGGCCCGTCCAGGGGCCGCGGGCGAGCGCTTCCTGCTTTCGAATGGCCGAGCGCTGGCGATGCGGGAGATCGGCGCCATCGTCAAGGCCGCGCTCGGCGAAACGGCCAGGCGCGTTCCTACCCGCACGATCCCCGATCTCGTGCTGCGCGCGGTCGCGTTCTTCAATGCCGAGCTTCGCCCCTTCATTCCCGATCTCGGCTACGCCAAGAAGACCTCCAACGAGAAGGCTGGTCGGGTGCTCGGCTGGACACCACGCGATGCCCGCGAGGCCATCGCGGCGGCCGCGAAGAGCATGCAGGCCAGGGGATTGCTCAAGGCCTGAGCCCGCGGCCCGCTCAGGGCGAACGCGTGCCGATCTTCGGCGGCTCGGGCGGAACCCCGGGCGCGCCGGCCTGCAGCCAGGCGATCTTCGCGTCGACGAAGCGCAGCATCGCGGCCAGCTCCTTCTGCTGCTGGCGCAACCTGTCGCGTCGCGCGAGCATGGCCTGCAGCATGCGGCCGCGTCCGCCGGCACGGCGCTCGTTCATCAGCAGCTGGATCTCGGCGAGCGACATGCCCATGGCCTGGCCCGCGCGGATCGCGGCGACCAGGCGCAGGTCCCGCGGCGAGAACTCGAGATAGGGCCGCGTGCCGCCGGCCAGGCCCGTCTTCGGCTGCAGCAGGCCGCTGCGCACATAGAAGCGGACGGTGGCGACGCTGAGGCCGGCCTGTTGCGAGAACTCTGTGATCCACATGGAGCGGCTCCGGATGACTTGACTGTGAACTCAACTTCATAGTTATAACAAGCCCATCCACATGCCACCACCCGAGGACTCGCCATGATGAACACCGTACCGCTGCTGCTGCTTCCCGGCCTCATGAACGACGCGCGCGTCTGGGATCCCGTGCGACGGGCGCTGCCCGCCGGGCGCGATGTCGTCGTGTCGCCGACCGATGGGGCCGACACCGTCGAGGCCATGGCCGCCACGGCGCTGGCCGCGATGCCCGACGGAAGCTTCGCGGTGGCGGGTTTCTCGCTGGGCGGCTACGTCGCGCTCGAGGTGTGCCGGCAGGCCGGCGCCAGGATCGCGGGCCTCGCCTTGCTGGACACCGGTGCGCGCGCCGATTCCGAGGAGGCCACGCAGAACCGGCAGCGGATGGTGGCGGCGCTGAGCTCGGGCGGCGCGAGCTTCGCCCAGGTGGTCGAGAGCTTCACGCCCCGCGTGATCCATCCGTCGCATGCGCAGGATCGCTCGCTGCTCGATCTGCTCGCCGACATGGCGAGGCAGGTCGGCGGCGAGGGCTTCACGCGACAGCAGAAGGCCGCGATGCAGCGCCGCGACGCGCGCGAGCTGCTGCCTGCGCTGACGGCGCCGGCCCTGGTGCTATGCGGCCGCGAGGACCTGATCACGCCCCCCGCTCTGAGCGAGGAGATGGCGGGCCTGCTGCCCGGCGATGCCGAGCTCGTCGTGGTGCCGCAGTGCGGCCACATGTCGACGCTGGAACAGCCCGCGGCCGTCTCAGAGGCCTTCCTGCGATGGCTTGCGCGCGTCGACGCCGCCGCCTCGCCGGCGCGCGGCGGCTGACGACCACACCCCTTTCGATCGCGCCTTTTCCCGCGGCTTCGGGTAAGCCCTAGCTGCCGCCGGGTCTTCGTCTTCATTTATATTCCGTCCGGAAGGTTAAATAAAGACGCGATGACCGACATCACCAGCACCTGCGGATTTCTAGAGCAGCACTTCGACCGGATCGAGGAGGGCGCGCGCTTCCGCTCGCGCGGCCGCACCCTCACGGAAGCCGACATCCTCCAGTGGTGCGCGCTGACCGGCGACTGGTACGTGCTGCACACCGACGCGCACCATGCGGCGCGCACGCGCTTCGGCCAGCGCATCGCGCCCGGCCTGATGCTGCTGGCCTATGCGGCCGGCCTCGGCATTCCGCCCGCAGCGCCGGCGATCGTGGCGAACTACGGCAGCGACGCGCTGCGCTTCACCGCGCCGGCCTTCATCGGCGACACCATCCATCTGGAGGCCGCCGTGCTCGAGAAGACCGTGAAGCGCCCCGGCACCGATGGCGTGGTGCGGCTGCAGTGGAACGTGCACAACCAGAATGGCTTGCTTCTGATGGCCAGCGAGCTGCGCATCCTGATGGCCTTCGAGGGAGCCGCGCGATGAACGGCGCCCCCTCCACCGAAGCGGTGCGCCTGACCTTGGAGTCGTCGCTCGCGACCATCGCGATCGACCGGCCCGCCGCGAAGAACAGCCTGCGCCTCGACGAGATGACGGCGATCGCCGATGCGATCGGCGAGGCCGTGTCGGCCGGTGCGCGCGTGGTGCTGGTGCGCGGCACGCGTCATGCCTTCTGTGCCGGCCGCGACCTCAAGGACACCAACCCCGGCACCGACGACACGCTCGCGATCCTGCGCGAGCGGATCAACCCGGTTCTGGTCGCCGTGCGCGACTGCCCGGTGCCGACGATCGCCGCGGTGCAGGGCCCCGCGCTGGGCTTCGGCTTCGGGCTCGCACTGGCCTGCGACATCGCGCTGGTCGCCGACGATGCGCTGCTCGGCAGCCCGTTCCGCAACATCGGCGCGGTGCTCGACTCGGGCGGCCACCATCACCTGCGCGAACGCGTCGGGCCGCACCGCGCGGCCGAGCTGATCTTCCTGGGCCGCCTGTTCTCGGGGCGCGAAGCCGCTGCCATGGGGCTCGTGAACCGCAGCGTGGCGGCCGAGGCGCTCGACGAGATCGCGCTGCGGATGGCGCGCGAGATCGCGAGTGGCCCGACCGCCGCCTTCGCCGCGTCGAAGCGCATCCTGTCGCGCGCGCGGTCCTTCGAAGAGACGCTCGAGCTCGAGGCGATCGCGCAGGCCGAGGCGCTGGCCGGGCCCGATGGCATTGAGGGCATCGGCGCCTTCCAGCAGAAGCGCAAGCCGCGCTTCATCGGACGCTAGGGGATGGGCATGACCTCCACTCCCGACGCCGCGCGTTCGCCGCGCGCTCACTTCCTCGCCGCGCTCGCCGAAGGCCGACTGGTCTACCAGTTCGACCACGGCGCGGGCCGCGCGGTCTTTCCGCCCCAGGCCGTGGGTCCGGGCGGACGACCGGGCGAACTCGAATGGCGCACCAGCCGTGGCGAGGGCACGGTCCATGCCTGCACCGAAGTGCAGCGGCGCGACGGCGCCTTCAACATCGCGCTGGTCGATCTCGACGAAGGCTTTCGCATGATGGCCACCGTGGTCGATGCGGCGCCCGGCGCGCTGCGCATCGGCCTGCGCGTGGCCGCGCGCATCGAGCCCTGGAACGACGCGCACCGCGTGGTGTTCGGAGCGCTCGCATGACCGCAACCAATCTGCGCGGCACGGCCGCGATCGCCGGCATCGGCAGCACCGGCTTCGCGACGATGCCGGCCCTGTCTTCGCCGCTCGACGCGATGGCGCTGGCCTCGGTGCGCGCGCTCGACGACGCGGGCCTCTCGCTGGCCGATGTCGACGGCGTGTTCGCGGCCGGGCTGCAGCTGTTCATGCCCACGCTGAGCCTGTGCGAATACCTGGGCCTGCGCCCGCGCTACACCGATTCGACCCAGGTCGGCGGCGGCGCCTTCCTCGCGCACCTCAACCATGCGCGCGCCGCGATCGCGGCCGGCCTGTGCTCGGTGGCGCTGATCGCCTACGGCAGCACGCAGAAATCGGCGGGCGGACAGTTCGCGACGCACTCCGAGCCCAACCCCTACGAAGTGCCCTACGGCTACCCGGGCCCGCTCGCGGCCTATGCGATGGTCGCGCAGCGCCACATGCACGAGTTCGGCACCACGCGCGAACAGCTCGCGCAGGTGGCGGTGAGCGCGCGCGACTGGGCGCGGCTCGACGCCGAAGCGCCCGATCCCGGACCGCTGAGCATCGAGGACGTGATCGCGGCGCGGCCGGTGGCGCATCCCTTCACCGTGCGCGACTGCTGCCTCGTGACCGATGGCGGCGGCGCGCTGGTCGTGGTCTCGGCCGAGCGTGCCGCGCAGCTGCGGCGCAAGCCGGTCTACCTGCTCGGCGTGGGCGAGGCCGCCACGCACCGCAGCATCGCGCAGATGCCGGACCTGGTGCGCACCGCGGCCAGCGTGTCGTCGGCCACCGCTTATGCGCAGGCCGGGGTGGGCCCGAAGGACATCGACGTGGTGCAGTTCTACGACGCCTTCACGATCATGCCCATCGTCTTCGCCGAGGACACGGGCTTCTGTGCCAAGGGCGAGGGCGGCGCCTTCCTCGATGGCGGCCGTGCCTCGCCGGGCGGCGACTTCCCGATGAACACCAGCGGCGGCGGACTCTCGCTCGGCCACCCCGGCATGTTCGGCATCTACACCGCGATCGAGTCGGTGGTGCAGCTGCGCGGCGACGCCGGCGCGCGCCAGGTCGCCGGCGCCGAGCTCGCGCTGGCTCATGCGCCGGGCGGCTACATGTCGAGCCAATGCACCGCGATCTTCGGCACCGCCGCCACGCTCTGAACCCACCATGACCCTCCAAGACCTGCAACTGAAACACGCCGGCCGCCTGGCCGATGCGATCGCCGCCGTGGCCCGCCGCGGCTACCACAGCGCCTATCCCGAGGATCCGACGCACCCCGTCTATGCCGACGGTTCGCGCGCAGCCGGCGAGGCCGCCGTGCGCGCGGCCTGGACGCGGCGCGACGGCGCGATCCGCGGCGAGGAACGCAGCGCCTTCGGTGTGCCCTTCGACACCGCCTATGCCGACGAGCCGGTCGATGCCGTGCTCGCGCGCGCCGAAGCCGCCGCGCCGGCCTGGGCCGCGCTCGACCCGACCGAGCGCGCCGCGGTGGCGCTCGAGATCCTCGAGGCGCTGCAGCAGCGCGCCTTCGAGATGGCCTTCGCCTGCATGCATGCCTGCGGCCAGCCGTTCGCGATGGCCTTCCAGGCCGGCACCGCGCATGCGCTGGACCGCGCGCTCGAGGCCGTGGCCATCGCCGTGCGCGAGATGGGCAGCTATCCCGCGCGCGTGCTCTGGGAGAAGCCCGACGCGCGCCGGCCGCTGCGCGTGGAGAAGAGCTTCGAGATCCTGCCGCGTGGCATCGCGGCCGTGATCGGCTGCGCCACCTTCCCGACCTGGAACTCCTACCCCGGCCTGTTCGCGAGCCTGGTCACGGGCAACCCGGTGGTCGTGAAGCCGCATCCCACGGCCGTGCTGCCGCTCGCGCTGTGCGTCGACACAGCGCGCACGGTGCTCGCGGGCCTGGGGCTCGACGCCGACGTGGTGCAGTTGCTGGTCGACACGCGCGCCGCGCCCAAGACCAAGGCGCTCGCGCTCGATGCGCGCGTGAAGCTGATCGACTTCACCGGGGGCCCCGAATTCGGCGACTGGCTCGAAAGCCACGCGCGCCAGGCCCATGTCTTCACCGAGAAGGCTGGTGTCAACGCGGTGCTGATCGAGAGCACCGGCGACTACCCCGGCCTGGTGCGCAACCTCGCGCTCACGCTGAGCCTCTACAGCGCCCAGATGTGCACCACGCCGCAGAGCATCTACCTGCCGCGCGCGGGCATCCGGCTGCAGGACGGCACGGCGAAGACGGTCGAGGATTTCAAGGCCGACCTCGCCGCGGCGGTGGCGAAGCTGGTCGCCGATCCGGTGCGCGCCATCGAGTTGCTCGGCGCAATCCAGAGCGATGCCACCGAGGCACGCGCCGTCGAGGCGGCATCGATCGGCGAGCCGGTGTTCGCCTCGCGCCGGCTCGTGCATCCCGAGCTGCCCGATGCGGTGCTGCGCACGCCGGCCTTGTATGCCGTGCCGCCCGAAGCCCTCGACACCATCGCGCGCGAGCACTTCGGTCCGATCAGCCTGCTGATCGTGACCGAGGACGCCGACGCGGCGCTGCGGCATGCCCACGAGGTCACGCGCTCGCGCGGCGCGATCACCTGGTCGGTGTACTCGAGCGACGAGGCCTTCGTGCGCCGCGCGAAGAACGCGGCCGCCGATGCCGGCGTGCACCTCACGCTCGACATGACCGGCCCGGTGCTGGTGAACCAGTCGGCAGCCTTCAGCGACCTGCACGTGAGCGGCCACAACGCCGCCGGCAACGCAGCGCTGTGCGACACCGCCTTCGTGCTGCCGCGCTTCCGCGTGCTGCAGACGCGCCGCTACCTCGCCGCCTGAAGCGCGACCGCCCCAAGAACAAAGGAGACGCTCCATGACCGAATCCCGCAATGCGCAGGCCGCGGCCGATGCCGCCGACGATTTCCTGTCGCTCGACGAACTGCAGGCGCGCCAGGACGCCAAGCTCGCCGCGCTCGGCCGCCGGCTCGCGCATTCGCCGCAGTGGCAGGCGCATTTCGCGGCGGCCGGCGCCTCGCCGCTCGACCTGAAGGACCGCGCCGCGTTGCAGGCGCTGCCGCTGCTCGAGAAGAGCCACCTGCGCGCGCTCTATCCGTACCCGCTGCTCACGGTGCCGCTCGAGCAGGTGGTGCGCTTCTGCGCCACCTCGGGCACCACGGGCCTGCCGGTGCTGTTCGGATTCACGCAAAAGGACTGGGAAGACACGCTGGTGCGCCAGCTCGCGCGCATCTACCGCACGGTGGGCGTGCGCGCGGGCGACCGCGTCTACCAGGGCTATGGCTATGGCCTGTGGATCGGCGGCAGCTCGATGGACGAGGCGCTCAAGGCCTATGGCGCGGTCAACTTTCCCGTCGGCCCGGGCCGCGGCGAGCTGATGGTGCAGTGGCTGCGCGACCACCGCCACACGGTCACGACCATGTCGCCGCTGTGGCTGATGACGCTGATCCAGCAGGCGCGCAAGGCCGGCATCGACCCGCGCCGCGACTGGGCGCTGCGCGTGGGGCTGTTCGGCGGCCAGTCGGTGTCGGCCACCTTCCGCAGCGAGATGGAGGCGCTGATGCCCGAGGGCTTCCTGGCGCACAACATCTACGGCACCACCGAGGCTGGCGGGCCGGTGCTCGGCGTCTCCTGCCCGCATTCGCACGGCGACGACGAGATGCACCTGGTCAACGACGACAGCGTGCTCAGCGAGATCCTCGACCCGCAGACCCTGCGCCCGGTGGCGCCGGGCGAGGTCGGCGAGATCGTCTTCACCACGCTCGACAAGGAGGCCTCGCCGGTGCTGCGCTGGCGCACGCGCGACCTGGTGCGCCGTTCGGCCCAGCCCTACCGCTGCGCCTGCGGCCGCCATGCTTATGCGCGCATCGGCCGCATCATCGGCCGCTCGGACGACATGCTCAAGGTGCGCGGCGTGCTGGTCTATCCCTCGCAGATCGAGGACGTGATCGCGGGCGTCGAGGGCCTGGCCAAGGATGCCTGGCAGATCTACATCGACAGCGAGCGCAGCGTGCTCGACCACATGGAGGTGGCCGTGGAGCGCGTGCCCGGCACGGCCTGCACGGGCGACGACCTGGCGCGCGAGGTGCGCGCGCGGCTCAAGGCCCGGCTGGGTCTCACGTGCGAGGTGCGCTGCCACGACGAGGGCATGCTGCCGCGCTACGAGGCCAAGGCCACGCGCGTGCTGCGGCGCACCGCAGCGGAGGCCAGCCCGGCATGACACAGCCGACGCAATCCACGCCGGGCGCGCTGGCCGGCCTGCGCGTGATCGACCTGTCGCGCGTGCTCGGCGGCCCCTTCTGCACCCAGATGCTGGCCGACCATGGCGCGCAGGTGATCAAGGTCGAGCCGCCGCAGGGCGACGAGACGCGCGACTGGGGCCCGCCCTTCCTCGACGGCGCGGCGTCGTACTTCCTCGGCGTCAACCGCAACAAGCAGGGCGTCGCGCTCGACCTCTCGCTGCCCGAGGGCCGCGCGTTGCTGCTGCGCCTGCTGGCGGACGCCGACGTGCTGGTCGAGAACTTCAAGCCCGGCACGCTCGAGCGCTGGGGCATCGGCTATGAGGACTTCCTGCGCGAACGCTTCCCGCGCCTGGTGCACTGCCGCGTCAGCGGCTTCGGCGCCGACGGCCCGCTGGGCGGCCTGCCAGGCTACGACGCGGTCGCGCAGGCCATGACCGGGCTGATGTCGGTCAACGGCGAACGCGGCGGCGCGCCGCTGCGCATGGGCATCCCGGTGATCGACATCGCGACCGGGCTGCACGCGGTCATCGGCATCCTGATGGCGCTGCGCGAGCGCGAGCTGTCGGGCCGGGGCCAGTCGGTCGAGGCCACGCTGTTCGACACCGGCGTCTCGCTGATGCATCCGCACCTGCCCAACCACTTCCTGTCGGGCCGCGTCGCGGGGCGCAGCGGCAACGCGCATCCCAACATCTGTCCCTATGACGCCTTCGCCACGCGCAGCTGCAACGTGTTCATCGCCGTGGGCAACGACGGCCAGTTCCGCCGCCTGGTCGCGCTGCTGGGCCGCGCCGAACTGGCCGACGATCCGCGCTTCGCGCACAACAGCGAGCGGCTCGCGAACGCGGCGGCGCTCAAGGCCGAGCTCGAGGCGCTGCTGACCACGCGCGACGGCGAGGCCATCGCACGGGAACTGATGCGCGCGGGCGTGCCCTGCGGCCCGGTGCTCGACGTCGGCGGGGTGCGCACCCATCCGCATGCGCTGCACCGCGAGCGCTTCGTCGAGGCCGGCGGCCAGATGGGCGTGGCCTCGGCCGTGTCGCTGTCGCGCACGCCGGCCAGCTATCGCACCGCGGCGCCGGCCTTCGGCGCGCACAGCCTCGAGGTGCTGCGCGCGGCCGGGATCGGCGAGGCCGAACTCGCCGAAGCCACCCGCGCGGGCGCGATTCCGCATGCGCGTTCTTCCATTGTCAATTGATATGCCGTCTGGAAGGCTAATCAATGATCCACCACCCCTCCCATCCGAACACATGACAAGGAGAGATTCCCGATGAACCCATCCCCCACCCACCTGGACAACGCCCAGGACACCGCCGCGCTCGCGCGCGCGCTGACCTCGCCGCCCGAGCAGGTGCTCGCCATGCCCGACCCACAGACCCTGCTCGCCGAGATCGAGGCCGCGCCCGGCATCGACGGGCCCAACATCTTTCCGCTCGAGTGGCATGTGGAGACGCCCAAGCTCTACGACATCTACGACGCCGCGCGCGATCCGGGCTGGTCGCCGCACACGCTGGCCTGGGACACGCTGCGCGTGGAGGACTACAGCCTCGACCAGCGCTACGCCATGGCCTACTGGTTCTCGCTGCTCGCGGTGTTCGACGGCTCGGGGCCGTCGGTGTTCGCGCGCGCCATGATCCACACCTACGAGAGCAAGGAAGAGGACCCGGTGCGCAAGTGCTTCTTCTCGGTCGTGCGCGACGAGATGAACCACGAGGAAGTGTGCGGCCGCGCCATCAAGCGCCTCACGCCCGGCGGCCCGCTCGGCTACGTGCCCGAGACGCCGCTCGGGCATCTCGCGCGCAACAACATCGAGTGGCTCTACTACAACGGCTCGCGCTACTGGACCGGCTTCAAGAACGGCGTCGACAAGTACCCGCTCGCGATCCTGTTCACCTCCTTCCTGTTCGGCGAGGTGGCCTCGAGCACGCTGTTCCACGGCATGTACCAGCGCACCACCATCCCGGTGTTCAAGGAAGCCTTCAAGCGCATCGGCCAGGACGAGGGCCGCCACCTGGGCATCTGCCTGGCGGTGCTGCAGAAGCTGCTGCCGGTGCTCACCGAGGAAGACAAGCAGATGATCAGCATCCAGCTGCGCGCGGGCTTCGTGTTCCTATCGGGCATCCTGCACGAGCCGCCCGAGCAGTTCTGGAAGCTGCCGCCCACCTTCATTCCCGCGCAGCGCCAGATCGACGAGGTCGCGCGCAGCGCCGGCCTGGGCATCCTCACGCTCGACGAGCGCAAGGCCAACTGGAAGACGGCGGTGCTGCGCATGAAGGCCAACCTCGATCCCTATGGCATCGAGTTCCCCGCGCTGCCCGAAGTCGGCATCGAGGGCAAGGAGGTGGTGTTCGATCCCGAGAAGGTGATCCCGATCTTCTAGGCGCATGACATCGATGAACATGAGCCGAACGATCCTCGTCAACGAGGCGATCCGCTTCGGCGTCCCCGAGGGAGAGATCATCCTGGACGCCGCGCTGTCGCAAGGCGTGGTGCTGCCGCACCAGTGCCGCGGCGCCTCCTGCGGCATGTGCAAGGCACGCGTCACGCAGGGCACGGTCGACAACGGCTGGTCGCTGGGCCTCGCGATCTCCGACCAGGAGATCGCCGAGGGCTTCTGCCTGATGTGCCAGGCGCGCCCGCTGAGCGCCGAGGTGCATCTGCGCACCGTGCAGCCGATCCCGGGCGGCGAGGGCTCGGCCGTGCAGAGCTTCGAGGCGCGCGTGCTGTGCAACACCCCGCTGACGCCGCGCGTGCGGCGGCTGGTGCTGCAGGCGAGCGAGCCGCTGCGCTTCGAGGCGCAGGCCGGCGCCTACGTCGAGCTCGCGCTGCCGGGCCTGTCGCCGCACCGGCGCTACAGCCTCGCGACCGTGCCTTCGAGCACGGGCCTGATCGAGCTGCTGGTGGCGCGCCATCCGGGCGGCGCGGCCAGCGGCCACATCCACGACCTGCTGCAGCCCGGCGACACCGTCGGCGTGACCGGGCCCTACGGCACCTGCCGGCTGCCCGAGGGCGAGGGCCCGGTGCTCGGCCTCGCGGGCGGCACCGGCCTGGCGCCCGTGCTCTCGATCATGGAGGACGCGCTCGCGCACGGCGACACCAGCCCGATGACGCTGCTGTTCTCGGTGCGCGACGACGCCGAGCTGATGCTGATGGACCGCCTCGCGGGGCTGGCCCGCGCGCATCCGAACTTCCGCTATGCGCTGCTGGTGACCGAGGCGCGCAGCCGCTTCTGCACCAGGCAACAGTACGCGCCCTCGTGGCTGCGCGAGCACCACGGCTCGCTGGCCGGCGCCCGCGCGGTGATCGGCGGCTCGCCGGGCTTCGTCGCCGCCTGTTCCGACACCTGCATCGCGCTGGGCATGGCGAGCACGGCGATCTCCGCCGACAGCTTCACGCCGGTGGCGCAGACCTAGCGCGCTTTCGATTTCTTTCCCGGTACGACAGACACATAAAAGGAGACAACGATGATCGAGATTGCAAAGGCCCGCTTCCGGGCCGCCGCCTTCGGCGCGGCACTGTGCTTCGCGGCGCTTTCGGGCGCGCGGGCCGACATCAACGTGGGCGTGGTGGTCTCGGCCACCGGGCCCGCGGCCTCGGTGGGCGTGACCCAGCAGCGCACGGTGTCGGTGCTGCCCGCCACCGCGGGCGGCAAGAAGGTCAACTACATCCTGCTCGACGACGCGTCCGACACCTCGACCACGGTCA
Source organism: Variovorax sp. GW821-FHT10D07 (assembly GCF_059415325.1). Classification (NCBI taxonomy): domain Bacteria; kingdom Pseudomonadati; phylum Pseudomonadota; class Betaproteobacteria; order Burkholderiales; family Comamonadaceae; genus Variovorax; species Variovorax sp. GW821-FHT10D07. The sequence goes on from NZ_JBWKMZ010000007.1 coordinate 272,547, forward strand.
AGAACGTGCGCAAGCTGATCTCCGAGTCGGCGATCGACCTGCTGATCGGGCCGAGCCTCACGCCCAACTCGCTGGCCGTGCTCGACATCCTGGTGGAGAGCGGCACGCCGATGATCAGTCTCGCGGGCTCGGGCGCCATCGTCGAGCCGGTGGACGACCGCAAGCGCTGGGCCTTCAAGACCCCGCAGAGCGACACCCACATGGCGACCGCGATCATCAAGCACATGGCCGACAACGGCGTGAAGCGCGTGGCCTTCATCGGCTTCAACGACGCCTACGGCGAGGGCTGGTGGCGCGAGTTCGGCAAGCTCGCCGAACTGCGCAAGATCGAGGTGGTGGCCAACGAGCGCTACACGCGCACCGATGCCTCGGTCACCGGCCAGGTGCTCAAGCTGCTGGCCTCGCAGCCCGACGCGGTGTTCATCGCGGCCTCGGGCACGCCAGCGGTGCTGCCGCAGGCCACGCTGTTCGACCGCGGCTACCGTGGCAAGGTCTACCAGACCCATGGCGTGGCGAACAACGACTTCCTGCGCGTGGGCGGCGCCAAGCTCGAGGGCACCTTCGTGCCGGCCGGCCCAGTGCTGGTGGCCGAGCAGTTGCCCGACAGCCACCCGGCGAAGAAGCCCTCGCTCGATTTCATCCGCAAGTACGAGGCGCTGCCCAACGCGGGCCAGCGCTCCACCTTCGCCGCCTACCTCTGGGACGCGGCGCTGATCCTGCAGGACGCCGCGCCGCGCGCGCTCAAGGGCGCCAAGCCCGGCACGCCCGAATTCCGCAAGGCGCTGCGCGATGCGATCGAGTCCACGCAGGACCTGCATGCCACCAACGGCGTCTACAGCCTCGGGCCCAAGGACCACATCGGCCTGGACCAGCGCAGCCGCGTGATGGTGCGCATCGAGAAGGGCAACTGGAAGTACATCCCCTGACGCGCGGCGGATCCCACAGATCATGGACATGCAGATCTTCGGCCTGCTGGTGCAGGACGGCCTCGCGAGCGGCGCGGTCTACGTGCTGCTGGCGCTGGCGCTCGTGATGGTCTTCACCGTCACGCGCATCGTGTTCGTCCCGCAGGGCGAATTCGTCAGCGCCAGCGTGCTGACCATCGCGGCCTTCCAGCAGGGCCAGGCGCCGGGGCTGGCGGTGCCGGTGGCGGCGGTGGCCCTGCTGGCCTGCGGCATGGAAGCCGCCGAGCGCCTGCGACAGCGCAACCTCGCGGGGCTGGGCGGCCGGCTCGCGCTGCTCGGCGCGCTGCCGCTGGCGGCCTGCGCCTTCGCCTGGTTCGGCGTCGATGCGCGCTCGCCGGCCTGGATGCAGACGGCCGCGGCTGTGGCGCTGGTCACGGCGATGGGGCCGCTGATCTACCGCACCGTGTTCCGGCCGATGGGCAATGCCTCGCCGCTGGTGCTGCTGGTGGCGGCGATCGCGCTGCACTTCGTGCTGGTGGCGCTGGGCCTGTACGTGTTCGGGCCCGAGGGCTCGCGGCTGCCGGGCTTCGAACTGCCGGCCGGCCTGCTCGCGGGGCTGCCGGTGGCGCCGCAGACATTGGCGGTGGTGGCGGCGAGCGCCGTGCTCGTGGCCGTGTTCTTCGCCTTCTTCGGCCACACGCTGAGCGGCAAGGCGCTGCGCGCCACCGCCGTGTGCCGCGACGGCGCGCGGCTGGTCGGCATCTCGCCCGACCACTCGGGCGAACTGGCGCTGACCATCGCCGCCTTCATCGGCGCGGTCTCGGGCGTGCTGATCGGCCCGTTCACCACCATCTACTACGACTCGGGCTTCCTGCTCGCGCTCAAGGGCTTCGTCGGCGCGATCGTCGGCGGGCTCTCGGGCTACGTCCTCGCCGCCGCGGGCTCGCTCGTGGTGGGCCTGCTCGAGGCCTTCTCGTCCTACGGCGCGAGCGCCGCCAAGGAGATCATCGTGTTCGCATTGATCGTGCCGCTGCTGCTGTGGCGTTCGCTGGCCGACCCGCATTCGCAGGAGGCTTCATGAGCTTTCGTTCCTGGGTGCTCGCGGCCGTCGCCGTGGCGGCCGCCGCGGGCGTGGCGCTGTTCGCCTCGAGCTACTACGTCACGCTCGCGAGCTTCGTGCTGCTCTACGCCACGGTGGCGCTCGGGCTCACGCTGATGACCGGCTTCGCGGGCCTGATCTCCTTCGGGCAGGCGGCCTTCGTCGGCATCGGCGCCTATGCGGCCGGCTACCTCGCGGTGGCGCACGGCGTGCCGGGCTGGGCCACGCTGCTGGCCGGCGTTGCCCTCGCCACGCTGTCGGCCGCTGGCATCGGCGCGCTCACGCTCTCGATGGGCGGCCACTACCTCTCGCTGGCCACGCTGGCCTGGGGCGTGGTCGTCTACTACGGGCTCGGCATCATCGAGCCGCTGGGTGGCTTCAACGGCCTCGCGGGCATTCCCGCACTGAACCTGTTCGGCTTCGACTTCGCGTCCGAGCGCTCGATGTTCTGCCTGATCGCGCTGGGCTTCGCGCTGGCCTTCTGGCTGGTGCGCAACCTGCTCGATTCGCGGCTGGGCCGCGCGGTGCGCGCGCTGCGCGCCGGCGCCGACCTGCCCGAGGCCTTCGGCGCGCATGCGTTCCGGCTCAAGGTCGCGGTGTTCTGCACGGCCGCGGGCCTGGCCGGCATGGCGGGCTGGCTCTACGTCTACATGCAGCGCTTCCTTAATCCCACGCCCTTCGGGCTGCAGATGAGCATCGAGTACCTGTTCATGGCGGTGATGGGCGGCGTGGGCGCGCTGTGGGGCGCGCTCGCGGGCGCCGGCGTGGTGGTGGTGCTCAAGCAGGTGCTGCAGGACGTGCTGCCGGCATTGCTCGGCCGCTCGGGCAACTTCGAGATGGCGGTGTTCGGCGTGCTGATGCTGCTGATCCTCGCGCGCGCCAACGCGGGGCTGTGGCCGCTGCTCGCGCGCTGGACGCGCCTCACGGCCGCCGTGCCGCGGCGGCCCGCGCCGCGCGGCGCGCCGGCCGAGCTGCGCGCGCCCGCGCAGCACGCAGCCGCCGCGCCGGGCGAGGTGCTGCTGCGCGTCGACGGGGCCGAGAAACGCTTCGGCGGGCTGGTCGCGGTCAACGGCGTCTCCTTCGAGGTACGCGGCGGCGAGATCGTCGCGCTGCTCGGGCCCAACGGCGCGGGCAAGAGCACGCTGTTCAACCTGATCACCGGCCTGCTGCCCGCCAGCGCCGGCGCGATCACCCTGCGCGGCCAGCGCATCGATGCGCTCGGCGCGCGCCACGTGGCCGCGCGCGGCGTGGCGCGCACCTTCCAGCACGTGAAGCTGGTGGCCGACATGAGCGTGCGCGACAACGCGGCGCTCGGCTGCCACCTGCTCGGGCGCGACGGCTGGCTGCGCGCCATGCTGCGGCTCGATCGCCGCGAGGAGGCCGCGATCGAGGCCATGGCGCTGGCGCAGCTGCGGCGCTGCGGCCTCGAGGACCTCGCGGATGCGCCCGCCGCCAGCCTGCCTTTGGGCAAGCAGCGCATCCTGGAGATCGCGCGCGCCCTGTGCGCCCGCCCGCAACTGCTGCTGCTCGACGAGCCCGCGGCCGGCCTGCGGCACCAGGAGAAGAAGACCCTGGCCGCACTGCTCAAGCAACTGCGCGGCGAGGGCGTGACCGTGCTCATCGTGGACCACGACATGGAATTCATCATGGACATCGCCGACCGCCTGGTCGTGATGCAGTTCGGCCAGAAGATCGCCGAGGGCGAGGCGCAGGCGGTGCGCGACGACCCGCGCGTGCAGCAAGCCTACCTGGGGAGCGCGGCATGACGCTGGAAGCCCGCGCCCTGTGCGCGTTCCATGGCCGCATCCCGGCGCTGCACGAGGTCGACGTGGCGGTGCCGTCCTCGGGCATCGTCACCGTGGTCGGCCCCAACGGCGCCGGCAAGTCCACGCTGCTGGCCGCGCTCATGGGCCGGCTGCCGATGAGCGGCGAGGTGCGGCTCGACGGCACCGACCTGCGCTTCGTCTCGCCCGAGCGCCGCGTGGCCATGGGCCTTTCGCTGGTGCCCGAGCAGCGCGACCTGTTCGGCACCATGAGCGTGGCCGACAACCTCGAGCTCGGCGCCTTCTGCTGGCGCCGCGCGGGCCGGCGCGCGATCGCCGCCGAGATGGAGCGCGTGTATGCGCTGTTCCCGCGCCTGGGCGAGCGGCATGCGCAGCTCGCGCACACGCTCTCGGGCGGCGAGCGGCAGATGCTCGCGCTGGGCCGCGCGCTGATGGCGCGCCCGCGCATCCTGCTGCTCGACGAGCCGAGCCTGGGGCTCGCGCCGCTGGTGGTGCGCGACATCTTCGCCACCGTGCGGCGGCTGCAGGCGCAGGGCGTGGCGATCCTGCTGGTCGAGCAGAACGCGCGTGCCGCCTTCGAGGTGGCCGACCATGCCTACGTGCTCGAGATGGGCCGCGTGAGCCTGCAGGGGCCGGCGGCCGAGGTCGCGCGCGATGCGCGGGTCGCCGACAGCTACCTGGGGCGGGTCGCGGCGCCCTCGGCCGCTATCGAATCGACGCCGCCCGAGAAACTGGCGGCCTGAAGAAGGAGACCCCCGATGAACGAAGAATCCCTCGCGCCGCGCGAGCGCCCCGTCGCCGCCGTGATCCACCAGTTGCGCGAACGCTTCGGCGAGCGCTGCGCGACCGGCCAGGCGGTGCGCGACCAGCACGGCAAGGACGTGTCCTTCCATCCGCTGCATGCGCCCGACGCGGTGGTGTTCGCGGAGTCGACAGAGGAGGTGGCCGCGGTCGCGCGGCTGTGCCACGCGGCCTCGGTGCCGATGATCCCGTTCGGCACCGGCACCTCGTGCGAAGGCGGCGTCGCGGCGCTGCATGGCGGCATCTGCATCGACCTCTCGCGCATGAACGCCGTGCTCGAGATCCACGAGGCCGACTTCGATTGCCGCGTGCAGGCCGGCGTGACGCGCAAGCAGCTCAACGCGGCGCTGCACGGCAGCGGCCTGCATTTCCCGATCGATCCCGGTGCCGATGCCTCGATCGGCGGCATGGTGTCGACGCGCGCCTCGGGCACCAACGCCGTGCGCTACGGCACCATGCGCGAGAGCGTGATGTCGCTCGAGGTGGTGCTGCCCGACGGCGAGGTGGTGCGCACCGGCGGGCGCGCGCGCAAGTCGGCCGCGGGCTACGACCTCACGCACCTGTTCACCGGCGCCGAGGGCACGCTGGGCATCGTCACCGAGGTGGGCCTCAGGCTGCATCCGCTGCCCGAACGGATCGCGGCCGCGCGCTGCGGCTTTCCCGACCTGCGCGCGGCCATCGAGGCGGTCACCGCGATCATGCAGACCGGCGTGCCGGTGGGCCGCATCGAGTTCCTCGATGCGCAGCAGGTCGAGGCCTGCAACCGCTACGCGAAGCTCGGGCTGCCGGTCATGCCCACCTTGTTCCTCGAGTTCCACGGCGCGCCCGAGAGCGTGGCGCAGCAGGTGCGCGTGGCCGAGGAGCTCGCGGCCGAGCACGGCGGCGTGGGCTTCGCCTGGGCCGACACGCCCGAGCAGCGCAGCCGGCTCTGGCAGGCGCGCCACGACGTGTGGTGGGCCGCGCTCGCGCTGCGCCCCGGCTGCCAGGGCATGCCCACCGATGCCTGCGTGCCGATCTCGCGCCTGAGCGAGGCGGTGCTGGCGGCGCGCGCCGACGTCGAGGAACTCGGGCTCACCGCGCCCATGTGCGGCCACGTGGGCGACGGCAACTTCCACCTGTGCGTGGTGGTCGATCCCGCCGATGCCGACGAGATGGCGCGCGCCGAGACGCTCAACGCGCGGCTGATGCGCCGCGCCATCGCGATGGGCGGCACCTGCACCGGCGAGCACGGCATCGGCTACGGCAAGCTCGACTTCCTCGAACTCGAGCGCGGTGCCTCGATGCGCGTGATGGCGGCGATCAAGCAGGCGCTCGATCCGCGCGGGGTCATGAATCCGGGGAAGGTGCTGCGACGCGGCGTCGGCTGACGGAGCGGCGGCAACCGCCATCGCACTCATGGAGAGGTAACCATGTTTTGAAACCATCGACGGCCTTTTTGAGCAAAATAGTCGCGACCCCTCCATCTGCGCCACAACCGAGACGCCCCGATGCTTGCCAAGAAGCCTTCCGTTCCTGCCAGACCTACCCGGGACGCCAACGCCGGCAGGATCGTCGTGAACACCGTCAACGGCGGTTCGGCCTTTTCCACGGTGAGATTCGGCGCGGTGAGCGTGAACGCAGTGTCCCCCGGGGACGACGAGTTGCGTCGCAACGTCAGCAGCGGGCAGGCCGCGCTCGCTAGAGCTCTGCCCAAGCTCGTCAGGCCGGGCGTGACGGTCAAAAGCCTTGCCGGCGTGCCTCTTTTTCGGGCGGATCCGCAAGATCCAAGTCGGCTCATCCGTGAAGTCAACGGCAAGATGGCGACGGGCAGATTCGTCAATGGCAAGTTCAAGGTGCTGAGCGCCAAGCGATGACGACGCTCGCCCAGGCGGTTGCAAAGGTTCAGCGTACCCAGCGTCGCTCGAAGAAGCCGCTTGCGGTGATCCTTGCTGGCCACAATGGTTCGGGCAAGTCGACGATGTGGCGTCGCTACCTGTCGTCAAGTTTCCAGATTCCCTTGGTGAATGCCGACCGGATGATGCTGTCCATCCTTCCGGAGCCGGATGGCCACGGCAAGTTGATCAAGTGGGCGCAGGAATTGCGGGATACGGACGAGAGCTGGATGAAGGTCGCTCAGAAAGGTGTCGAGGCCTTCGTGGGCCAAGCCATGGCACGTGGCGTGCCGTTTGCCATGGAGACCGTTTTCTCTTACTGGGAAGAGCTGCCGGATGGGTCGGTCAAGTCCAAGATCCATCTCATCCGCGAGATGCAGCAAGCCGGCTACTTCGTCATGCTGTTCTTCGTCGGTCTGTCGAACGTGCAGTTGTCGATCGGACGCGTGGTCACACGCATCGCCGAGGGCGGCCACGCGGTAGGCGTCGACAAGCTCATCGATCGGTTCCCGCGCACCCAGAAGGCGATCGCTACCGCGTCGATGGTGGCCGACGCCACGATCTTCGCCGACAACAGCCGTACTGCCCGGCAGGCGTTTACCGTGTGCCGCATCCAGATTGGCGAGCGTGAAGCTTTTGACCTGCGACGCAACACACGTCGTCGGATGCCTGGCGAAATCGGCGAGTGGCTCAACGTCGTGAGCCCGCAACCCGTCGCGTAGCGCTCGTCCCGCTCCTTGCTAGAGCGGCACCCGCGTCAGATCGAGCCGGGTGTCGTTCTTCACCTCGCGCAGCGCGACCGAGGTCTTGATCTGCCGGATGCCCTCGAGCTTCAGCATGAAGCGGTGCAGGAAGCGGTCGAAGGCCAGCGCGTCGGGCACCACGATCTTGAGGATGTAGTCGCCGTCGCCGGTGGTGACCCAGCACTCGAGGATCTCGGGCGTGGCCTGCACCGCGCGCTCGAAGGCCGCCACCACCGTTTCCGAATGCCGCTCCAGGCTGATCTGCGTGAACATGCAGCCGTGCAGCCCGACCTTGTTGCGGTCGACCAGCGCGACGAAGCGGCGGATGATGCCGCTGTCCTCGAGTTCGCGCAGCCGGCGCCAGCAGGGCGCCGAGGACAGGCCCACCTCGTCGGCCAGCGCCTGCACCGTCATGCGGCCGTCGGCCTGCAGCAGGTCGAGGATGCGGCGCGTGGGCGCGTCGGACAGCGGCGTCGAATCGGTCTTTCCCATAGCGGCGTTCTCCGGAATGAAACATGCCGGGTTGTCACCAACGCCGCATGGATCGCAATTATATATGCTGTCCAGACGGATTAATATTTGATCTTCCCCCGATGGACGGATCCACACCATGCAGACAGAAGAAGCAGCGCCCGCGCTGGAGACAGGCTACCGGCTCGAAGACAACCGCACCGCGCGCGCAGGCCGCGTGTTCCTCACCGGCACGCAGGCGCTGGTGCGCCTGCTGTTCCGTCAGCAGCAGGAGGACAAGGCCCGCGGCTGGAACACCGCCGGCTATGTGAGCGGCTACCGCGGTTCGCCGCTCGCGGGCGTCGACACCGAGCTGTGGCGCGCCAAGTCGGACCTGGCCGAGCACGGCATCCGCTTCCTGCCGGCGATCAACGAGGACCTCGCGGCCACCGCGGTGATGGGCACGCAGCAGGTCGGCCTGGACCCCGAGCGCGAGGTCGATGGCGTGTTCGCCATGTGGTACGGCAAGGGGCCGGGCGTGGACCGCGCGGGCGACGCGATCCGCCACGGCAACGCGGCCGGCACCTCGCGCCGCGGCGGCGTGCTGATGGTGGTGGGCGACGACCATGCGGCCACGTCCTCGTCGATTCCCAATGCCAGCGACCTGTCGCTGATGGGCTGGGGCATCCCGATCGTGCATCCGGCCTCGGTCGACGAGTACGAGGCCTTCGGCCTCTGGGGCTGGGCCGCCTCGCGCCATGCCAGCACCTGGGTCGCGTTCAAGGCGATCTCGGAGACGGTCGAGAGCGCGCGTTCGGTCGAGGCCTCCTCGGGCGCGGCACTCGCATTGCCCGAAGCGTCCGAGTTGCCCGACACCTCCGCGCTCGAATACCGCACCAGCGACTTCCTCACGCCGGCCGTCGAGCTGCGACTGGCCGCCAAGCTCGAGGCCTTCAGCGCCTTCGCGCGCGGCAATCCGCTCGATCGCCTGGTGGTGCCGGCGCCCGGCGCCACGGCCGGCATCGTGGCGGTCGGCAAATCCTTCCATGACCTGATGGAGGTGCTGCAGCGCTGCGGCCTCGGCGCCGACGACCTGCCGGCGCTCGGCCTGCGGCTCTACAAGCCGGGCCTGGTGTTCCCGCTCGATGCCGAGGGCGCCGACCGCTTCTGCGAAGGGCTGTCGCATGTGCTGGTGATCGAGGAGAAGGCCTCGGTGGTCGAGCAGCAGCTCAAGGACCGGGTGTTCAACCGCGCGCGCCGGCCCACGGTCTGCGGCAAGCAGGACCTCGAGGGCCATCCGCTGCTGGCCTGGACCGGCCAGCTCTCGCCCGCGAGCATCGCCGCTGCGCTGCGGACGTGGCTGCGCGCCGTCGACCACCCATTGGCCGCGCGCATCGACAGCGCGCGCTTCGCCGCGCGCGCGGCGCTGTCGAACGAGGCCGACGGCATGCGGCGGCTGCCGTACTTCTGCTCGGGTTGCCCGCACAACAGCTCGACCAAGGTGCCCGAGGGCAGCCAGGCGCAGGCCGGCGTTGGCTGCCACTACATGGCGAGCTGGATGGACCGCGGCACGGGCGGCCTCACGCAGATGGGCGGCGAGGGCACCGACTGGCTCGGGCGCGGCGCCTTCACGCGCGTGCCGCACGTGTTCCAGAACATGGGCGAGGGCACCTACTTCCACTCGGGCTACCTCGCGATCCGGCAGGCGGTGGCGGGCGGTGCCAACATCACCTACAAGATCCTGTTCAACGACGCGGTGGCGATGACCGGCGGCCAGCCCGTCGACGGCCAGACCAGCGTGCCGCAGATCTGCACCCAGGTCGCGAGCGAAGGCGCGCGCAAGGTGGTGGTGGTGACCGACGAACCGCAGCGCTACCACGGCGTGGCGCTGGCCGCGGGCGTGCAGGTGCGGCACCGGCGCGAGCTCGACATGGTGCAGCGCGAGCTGCGCGAGATCGCGGGCGTCACGGTGCTGGTCTACGACCAGACCTGCGCGGCCGAGAAGCGCCGCCGCCGCAAGCGCAAGAGCTATCCCGATCCGGCGCGGCGCGTGCTCATCAACCCCGAGGTCTGCGAAGGCTGTGGCGACTGCGGCACGCAGTCGAACTGCCTGTCGGTCGCGCCGCTCGAGACCTCGTTCGGCCGCAAGCGCCAGATCGACCAGTCGAGCTGCAACAAGGACTTCTCGTGCGCCGAGGGCTTCTGCCCCAGCTTCGTGAGCGTGCTCGGCGGCAGCCTGCGCAAGGGCACGGCGGCCGCGCCCGCGCAGGACCCCGAGGCGCTCGCGGCCGCGCTGCCGCTGCCCGCGCTGCCTTCGCTCGCGCAGCCCTTCGACCTGATGATCGCGGGCGTCGGCGGCACCGGCGTGATCACGCTCGGCGCGCTGATCGCGATGGCCGCGCACCTCGAGGGCAAGGGCATCTCGGTGCTCGACTTCACCGCGCTCGCGCAGAAGGGCGGCTCGGTCGTGAGCCACGTGCGCCTGGCCGACACGCCCGATCGCCTGCATGCGGTGCGTCTGCTGCCGGGCACCGCGCGCACCCTGATCGCCGCCGACCTCGTGGTAGGCGTGCTGCCCGACGTGCTGGGCGTGATCGGCGAGGGCCGCACGCGCGTGGTGGTCAACACCCACCTGCAGACCCTGGCCGAGTTCACGCGCCAGCCCGACCTGCCCTACCGCGAGGACGCGCTGCTCGCCAAGATCGAGGCCGCCGCGGGTGCCGGGCAGGTCGAGCGCATCGATGCGAACGCCACCGCCAAGGCGCTGCTGGGCGACGCCATCGGCGCCAACATGCTGATGCTCGGCCATGCCTGGCAGCAGGGCGGCGTGCCGGTGAGCCTGGCAGCGCTGATGCGCGCGATCGAGCTCAACGGCGTGGCCGTGGCCGCCAACAAGCGCGCCTTCGCGGCCGGCCGGCTCACGGCCGCCGATCCGCAATGGCGCCAGACGCTGATGGGCGACCGGGGCAGCGTCGTCACGCTGAACCTGCCGCAGTCCTTCGAGAAGCTGCTCGACGAGCGCGTGCGCTTCCTCACCGACTACCAGGACGCGCGCTATGCGCGCCGCTACCTCGACACCGTGCGCCGCGTGGAGGCCGCCGAGCGCGCCGTCGCGCTCGGCGCGCGGCGGCCGCGGCTGGCGGAGGCGGTGGCGCGTTCGCTGTTCAAGCTGATGGCCTACAAGGACGAGTACGAGGTCGCGCGGCTGCATGCGCGGCCCGAGTTCCTGCAGAACCTGCGCAGCCAGTTCGAGGGCGACTTCAAGCTGCAATTCCACCTGGCGCCGCCGATCTTCGAGAAGCGCGGTGCGGATGGAAAGGTGCTAAAGCGCAGCTTCGGCGCCTGGATGCTGCCGGTGTTCCGCACGCTCGCGGCGCTGCGCGGCCTGCGCGGCACGCCGCTCGATCCCTTCGGCTGGCTGGCCGAGCGACGCGAGGAGCGTGCGCTGGTGGTCGAGTACGAAGGGCTCGTCGGGCGCCTGCTCGACGGGCTGACGAGCGAGCGCATCGGCAGCGCGGTGGCGGTCGCGGCGCTGCCCGAGAAGATCCGCGGCTACGGGCACGTGAAGGCATGCGGCATCGCCGAGTACCGCCGCAATCTGCCGGTGCTGCTGGCGGCGCACGATGCACCGCCGCCCGCGATGCAGCCGCCCGCGCTGAAGACCGCCTGAGCCAGGAGCGCCCGCCATGCCCATCGCTCTCGATTGCCGCTATCGCCCCGGCGGCGCGCAGGACCGCCTGCCGATCCGCGCGGTCCACCTCGACTACATGATCGCGAACCAGGCGCGCGTGCTGCACGGCGGCCCGTCGCTGGCCGACGGCGAGCTGGTCGGCATGTACCTGCTGCTGGCCACCGACGACCCCGCGCAGGCCGACGACTTCCTGGCCGGCGAGCCCTATGCGCGCGCCGGGCTCTTCGCCGAGGTGCGGCGCACGCTCTTCACGGGCTACCTGCCAGAGCCGCGCGAAGGCTTCCTGCACGAACTGCGGCGCGAGGCGGCGCGCGGGGTCTCGGCATTGGACTGAGGCCGCGCGGCGTGCCTGCGCTAAAGTCCCCGGCCATGCCGTCCAAAGAGAGTGCCTCCCCCATGCCCCGCGATGCCGCCAGCGTTCAACCCGACGGCATCCTGCGCCTGAACGACTGGCTGCCCTACCAGTGCTCGGTCATCACGAACCGCGTGAGCGGCATGCTGGCGCGCATGTACTCGGAGGAACTCGGCATCGGCGTGGTCGAGTGGCGCGTGCTCGCCAACCTGGTCGCGTTCTCGCCGATGTCGGCGACCGAGCTGTCGGAGAGCACGGCCATGGACAAGGTCAGCATCACGCGCGCGCTGAACCTGCTCGTGACCAAGAAGCTGGTCTCGCGCCGCGTCGATGCCAAGGACCGCCGCAAGGTCGTGCTGCGCCTCACCAAGACCGGCGCCGACGCCTACGAGCGCGTGATGCCGCTGGCGCGCGCCATCGAGCAGGAGCTGACCAGCGCGCTCACGCCGCAGGAGCTCAAGACCGTGCAGGCGGCGATGCAGGTGCTGGTGGCGCGCGCCAATGCCACGCTGGACGACACGCGCGACTGGCGCGAGCTCGCGCCGGCCGACGCACTACCGGCGGCCGCGGCAGTCTGAATCCCCGCGCGGCCGGCGCCACGCCTTTCCCCCCGTTGCGATCGATCCGCGCGTCGCGGAGGCACGCGCACGCCCGCTTGCTAGCGAGCCCACGGGCAGAAGCAAGAAATCAATTTCCAAAGGAAACAGTTTCACAATGAAATGAATAGGCCTAGAATCCGGCGCACCCCATAAAAAAGGAGACAAGCCATGATTCGACGCCGCGACATCCTTGCCGGTTCGGCCTGCGCCGCAGCGGGTGCGCTGATCCCGGTCTTCCCCCTGGCGGCCGCCGCCGAAACCCCGCCCACGCTGTCGAAGACGGCGCGCATCGTGATGGGCTTTCCCGCGGGCGGCTCGGGCGATTCCATCGCGCGGCTGCTGGCCGAACGCATCAAGGGCAGCTACGCGCCGGTGGTGCTGGTCGAGAACCGCGTGGGCGCGGGCGGACGCCTCGCGATGGACCACGTGAAGGCGGCGGAGGCCGACGGCAGCGCGCTGGTGCTGGCGCCCGCCTCGGTGATGGTGATCTATCCGCACGTCTACAAGCGGCTGTCGTACGACCCGCTCAAGGACTTCGCGCCGGTGTCGACCGTGTGCACCTTCCAGTTCGGCCTCAGCGTGGGGCCGGCGGTGCCGCCCGAGGTACGCACCGTGCAGCAGTTCGCGCAGTGGTGCAACGCCAATCCCTCGAAGGCCAGCTTCGGCTCGCCGGGCGAGGGCACGATGGCCCACTTCGCGGGCGTGGTGATCGGCAAGGCCGCGGGCATGAACCTCACGCACGTGCCCTACAAGGGCGGCGCGCCCGCCATCCAGGACGTGGTGGGCGGCCAGATCGCGGCCTCGGTCAACGTGCTGAGCGAGCCGTTGCCGTTCGCGAAGGAAGGGCGCATCCGCGTACTGGCCACCACCGGCTCCGCGCGCTCGCCCGATCTGCCCGAGGCGCCCACCATGCGCGAGGCCGGCTTTCGCGACTTCGACATCCAGGAGTACTTCGCCGTCTGGGCGCCCGCCAGGACGCCGCCCGCCGTCGTGAACGCACTGGCCGCGCAGATCCGCGACGCCGTGGCCACGAAGGAACTGCAGGAGGCCTATGCCGCGCGCGCCTTCCTGCCGAGCGCGGTCACGCCGCGCGAACTCGACGCCATGGTGCGCGCCGACCTCGCCAAATGGGCGCCGATCGTGCGGTCCACCGGTTTTTCCATCGACAGCTGAAGCCAGGAGAATTCAATGACCCAGAAGGAACGTGCAGAGGTGCTCGGCACCGCGTTCATGGAGTTCGCAAGTCCCGACCCGCAGGCGCTGGCCGCCGTGCTCGAGCGCATGGGCTTTCGCACCGTCGCGCGGCATCGCGCGGGGCATGCGCTGCTGATGCGGCAGGCCGGTGTCGAGTTCATCGTCGGCACGCGCCAGGATGGGCATGCGATGCGATTCGCCGCCCACCACGGACCGTCGTGCGCAGGCATGGCCTTTCGCGTGGCCGACAGCGCGCGTGCGATGGCGCTGGCCCGCGAGCGCGGCGCGCAGCCGCTCGACGCGGCGGCGACGTCGCTGCTGCCGGACTGCGCGCTGCAGGGCATCGGCGGCAGCGCGCTCTACCTGGTCGACGACGCGGCGCTCGCGGCGCTGCACGCGCAGTTCGACTTCGATCCGGCCGCCGTGCCCGACACCGGCGCGGACTTCGCTCCCTTCGTGCGCGTCGACCACGTCACGCACTGCGTGCACCCGGGCAACATGCCCCAGTGGGTGGACTTCTACAAGAACATCTTCGGCTTCGAGGAAGTGTTCAAGTTCGTCGCCGGCGACGCCAGCAACGGCTTCGACACGATCGCGGTGCGCGACCCCGCGAGCACCGCCTGCGTGACCGTGGTGTCGCCCATGGGCCGCTGCTCGCAGATCCAGGAGTTCATCGACGAGTACAACGGCGAGGGCATCCAGCACATCGCGCTGTTCAGCGACGACCTCTACACCAGCGTGGAGCGGCTGCGCGGTGCCGGCGTGGAGTTCCTGCCCACGCCCTCGGCCTACTACGACGCGCTCGACACCCGGCTGCCGGGCCATGGCGAGGACGTGGCGCGCATGAAGTCGCTGGGCATGCTGCTCGACGGCGCCGCCACCGGCGAGAACCCCGACGCGCGTGCGCGCTTCCTGCTGCAGATCTTCACGCGCAAGATGATCGGGCCGATCTTCTTCGAGGCCATCCAGCGCAAGGGCGACACCTCGTTCGGCGAGGGCAACGCCAAGGCGCTGTTCGAGGCCATCAAGCGCGAGCAGGCCGGCGCGGACGCGCACTGAGACCATGGCCTGGCTCATCCGCTGCCTCTATCGCCCCGGCGGCGCGCAGGACCGCTTGCCGGTGCGCGCCGACCACATCCGCCACATGCTGGCCTGGCTGCCCCGCACCGTGTTCGGCGCGGCGCTGCTCGACGCCGATGCGCGCGAGCCGATCGGCATGGTGGTCGCGCTGTCGGTCGCCTCGCGCGCCGAGGCGCGGCGCTTCATCGACACCGAGCCCTACAGCCGCGCGGGCCTGTTCGCCAGCGTCGAGCTCACGCCGCTGGTCCAGATGACCCCGCCCCACACGCCCGAATTCCTGCAGGCCGAACTGCGCAAGTGCCAGTGAACCGTCCATGAACAAACCCATCGTCCTTCCCATGCGCGCCGGCATCGCCTCGCGCCAGGCCCACGCGGACATCCCGCCCGGCACCTACGAGCGCGAGATCGGCCGCGAGGGCTTCGGCGGCCAGGCCACGCACATGTACCACCGCCATGCGCCCACGGCCTGGCTGCGCTGGGACGGCCCGCACCGCCCGCGCGCCTACGACCTCAACCAGCTGCCCGCCGCCGCGCAAGGCCTCGACTGCCCGCTCGACGCGCCGCTGGTCGCGGGCAATGCCCACATGCGGCTGCGCTGCTGGAAGCCCTCCGCGCCCATGCGCCACCTGGCGCGCAACGCCGACGGCGACGAGCTGCTGTTCGTCCACGAGGGCGGCGGCGATCTCTACTGCGACTACGGCCACCTGCGCCTGCGCGATGGCGACTACCTGCTGCTGCCGCGCGGCACCGCCTGGCGCTACGAGCCCGCGGCACCGTCCTTCCTGCTGCTGCTCGAAGCCACGGGCGACAGCTTCCGCCTGCCCGAGCGCGGGCTGCTCGGCGAGCATGCGCTGTTCGACCCCGGCGTGCTCGACGTGCCGCAGCTCGACGAGGCCTTCGTCGCGCAGCAGCACGCCGCGCCGCGCGAGTGGGCCGTGCGCATCCAGGCGCGGCACCGCGTGTCCACGCTGACCTATCCGCACGACCCGCTCGACGCGCTGGGCTGGAAGGGCACGCTCGCGCCGGTGCGCCTCAACTGGCGCGACATCCGGCCCGTGCTCAGCGCGCGCTACCACCTGCCGCCCTCGGCCCACACCACCTTCCTCACGCAGCGCGTGGCGGTCTGCACCTTCTGCCCGCGGCCGGCCGAGACCGACCCGGGCGCGCTGAAGGTGCCGTTCTTCCATTCGAACGACGACTACGACGAGCTGCTGTTCCTGCACGCGGGCCGCTTCTTCAGCCGCGACGGCATGGGGCCGGGCGCGATGACCTTCCATCCCGCCGGCTTCCCGCACGGGCCGCATCCCGCGGCCTATCGCAACAGCCTGTCGGCACCGCGCACCGAGCTGCACGAGGTCGCCATCAACATCGACGCGCGCGATCCGCTCGACATCGGCCCGGGCATGGCGGCCTTCGAGCGCGCGGAGCATGCCGATTCCTGGCGCGGCTACCTCGATGCGCCCGAAGACAAGACCGAACAGGTGACCGCATGAGGCTCGCGACGCTGAACAACGGCCGGCGCGACGGCCAGCTCGTGGTGGTGTCGGCCGATGCGCGGCGCTGCCTCGCCGTGCCCGAGGCCGCGCCCACCTTGCAGGCCGCGCTCGACGACTGGGAGCATGCGGCGCCGCTGCTGCGCGCGGCCGCGGCCCGGCTCGACGCCGAGCCCGCCGCGGGCCAGCCGCTCGAACTCGCGGCGCTGCTGGCGCCGCTGCCGCGCGCCTACCAGTGGGTCGATGCCAGCGGCTACCTGTCGCACATGGAGCGCGTGCGCCGCGCGCGCGGCGCCGAGATGCCGCCGTCGGCGCGCACCGAGCCCGTCATCTACCAGGGCTTGTCGGACCGCAACCTCGCCTGGTGCGATGACATTCCCGCCGACCCGGCCTGGGGCGCCGACCTCGAGGGCGAACTCGCCGTGATCGTCGGCGACCTGGGCCCCGCGCCCACGCCCGAGCAGGCGCTGGCCCAGGTGCGGCTGCTGGTGCTGGTCAACGATGTCTCGCTGCGCGCGCTGATCCCGGGCGAACTGGCCAAGGGTTTCGGCTTCTTCCACGGCAAGCCCGCGAGTGCCTTCGGCCCCTTCGCCGTCACGCCCGACGAGCTGGGCGCCGACTGGCGCGAGGGCCGCGCCTTCGGCCGCCTGCGCGTCGAGGTCAACGGCCAGGTGCGCGGCGAGCTGCGCACCGGCGATGACCAGGACTTCAGCTTCGTCGACATCCTGCGCTATGCCACCCGCACGCGCGGACTCGGCGTGGGCAGCATCGTCGGCGCCGGCACGGTCTCCAACCGCGATGCTTCGCGCGGCGTGGCCTGCATCGTCGAGCAGCGCACGCTGCAGCAGCTCGCGGGGCAGGGGCCCGATGCGCTGGCGCCGTACCTGGTGCCGGGCGACACCGTGGGCCTGTCGTTTCATACCGACGACGGGCGCGAGCTGTTCGGCCGCATCGAGCAGAAGGCGGTGGCCGCATGAACGACGCGACCCTGGCCTGCATCGACGACCTGCGCGGCTGGCTCGGCGAGCGGCTGTCCACGGCGCCGGCCGTGCGCGACCAGCATGGCCGCGACACCACCTTCCATCCGGTGATGCCGCCCGATGCGGTCGCGTTTCCGCAGACCGTGGCCGAGGTGCAGCGCATCGTCGCCACCTGCGCCGCGCGGCGCGTGCCGCTCGTGGCCTTCGGCACCGGCACCTCCTGCGAGGGCCACATCGCGGCGCTGCGTGGCGGCATCAGCCTGGACACGCGCGGACTCGACCGCATCCGCGACGTTCGCGCGGCCGACATGGACGCGACCGTCGAAGCCGGCGTGACCCGCAAGAGCCTCAATGCGCACCTGCACGGCACCGGCCTGCAGTTCCCGGTCGATCCGGGCGCGGACGCCTCGATCGGCGGCATGGTGTCCACGCGCGCCTCGGGCACCAACGCCATGCGCTACGGCACCATGCGCGAGAACGTGATGGCGCTCGAGGTGGTGCTGCCCGACGGCGAACTGATCCGCACCGGCACGCGCGCGCGCAAGTCCGCGGCCGGCTACGACCTCACGCGCCTGTTCGTCGGCGCCGAGGGCACGCTCGGCATCGTGACGGCGGCGACCGTGCGCCTGCATGCGCTGCCCGAGCACGTGGCGGCCGCCACCTGCGCCTTCGGCACCTTGCGCGCCGCGGTCGACACCGTGATCGAGACGCTGCAGGGCGGCGTGCAGCTCGGCCGCGTCGAACTGCTCGACGCGCTGCAGGTGGAGGCCGTGAACCGCTATTCGCGGCTCGGCATGGCGGTCGCGCCCACGCTGTTCTTCGAGTTCCACGGCAGCGAGCCCGAGGTCGCGCACCAGGTGAAGGTGGTGCGCGAGATCGCGGCCTCGCACGGCGGCCAGGACTTCGCATGGGCGCACCGGCCCGAGGACCGCAGCCGGCTGTGGCAGGCGCGGCACGACATCTGGTGGGCCAACAAGGGCCTGCGCCCGGGCGCCGAAGGCCTGCCCACCGACGTCTGCGTGCCGATCTCCGAGCTGGCCGACCAGATCGAGGCCGCGCAGCAGGACGTGCGGGCCGAAGGACTGATCGCGCCGATCTGCGGCCATGTCGGCGATGGGAACTTCCACCTGTGCTTCATGGTAGACCCGTCGGACGCCGCCGAGATCGCGCGCGTGAAGGCCGCCTATGCGCGGATGATTCGGCGCGCGCTCGCGGTCGGCGGCACCTGCACCGGCGAGCACGGCATCGGCCACGGCAAGGTCGAGTTCCTGCGCGAGGAGGCCGGCGGGGGCTTTCGCGTCATGCAGGCGCTGCGCGCCGCGCTCGATCCGCTCGGCATCCTGAATCCCGGCAAGGTCACCGGGTTCTTCTGAGTTCGTCGACCCCCTCAACCCCTGGAGATCCTCCCATGATGAAACGCCCCTTCCGGGTGGCGCTGCTCGCGCTCGTCCTCGCTCCTTTCGCCGCGCTGCCGGCCCACGCCGCCGATGCGCGTGTCAGCGTCACGGCCATCGTCGACCACCCCGCGCTCGATGCGGCGCGCCAAGGCATCGTCGAGGAGCTCGCCGCGGCCGGCTACGTGGTCGGAAAGAACTTGCGGCTCGACTACCAGAGCGCGCAAGGCAACACCGCGACCGCGGCCCAGATCGCGCGCAAGTTCGTCGGTGACCGGCCCGACGTGATCGTCGCGATGTCCACGCCCTCGGCGCAGACCGTGGTCGCGGCGACGCGCGAGATCCCCATCGTGTTCAGCGCCGTGACCGATCCGGTCGCCGCGAAGCTGGTCAAGTCGTGGGAGGCCACGGGCGGCAACGTCACGGGCGTGTCGGACCTGCCGCTGCTGGACAAGCACCTGGCCCTGCTGCGCCAGGCGCTGCCGGCCGCCAGGCGCATCGGCGTGGTCTACAACCCCGGCGAGGCCAACTCCGTCGCCGCGATCGCGCAGCTGAAGAAGCTCGCGCAGCCGGCTGGCCTTAGCGTGCTCGAAGGTGCCGCGCCGCGCACCGTGGACGTGGCGAGCGCGGCCCAGAGCCTGGTGGGCAAGGTCGATGCGATCTACGCGCCGACCGACAACAACGTGACCTCGGCCTTCGAGGCCCTGGCCAAGGTGGCGGACCAGGGCCGGGTGCCGCTGATCGCGGCCGACCCCTCGCTCGCGGCGCGCGGCGCGGCGCTGGGCATCGGCACCAACTACCACGACCTCGGCCGCCAGTCGGGCAAGCTGGTGGTGCGTGTGCTCAAGGGCGAGTCGCCCGGCAGCATCGCATCGCAGGTCAGCCCGACGCTGGAGCTGCTCGTGAACCAGGCCGCGGCGCGGCGGCAGGGGCTGGCGCTGTCCGATGCGCTGCTCAAGTCCGCGACCCGCGTGATCGACTGAGCACCGGCCGGAGCATCGATGTCCCTCATCGCTTTCCAGGGCTCGCTCGAGGTGGGCCTGATCTTCGCGCTGGTCGCGCTCGGCGTCTTCATCTCGTTCAGGGTCGTGAACTTCCCCGACCTGACCGTCGACGGCAGCTTCCCGCTCGGCGGCGCGGTGGCCGCGACCCTGCTGGTGGGCGGCTGGCATCCGCTGGCCGCGACGGCGGCCGCCTTCGCCGCGGGCGCGCTCGCGGGCCTCACGACCGGCTGGCTGCACGTCAAGCTCAAGATCATGCAGCTGCTCGCGGGCATCCTCGTGATGATCGCGCTCTACTCGATCAACCTGCGCGTGATGGGCAAGCCCAATGAGCCCTTGCTGGGTGCGTCGACGGTGTTCAACACGCCGCCGCTCGAGGCGCTGCCGGGGCCGTGGACCACCGCGCTGGTGCTGCTGGCCGTCACCTTGGCGGTCAAGTTCGCGCTCGACCGCTACTTCGGATCGGAGGCCGGCCTGGCCATGCGCGCCACCGGTGGCAACGCGCGGATGGCGCGCGCGCTGGGCGTGTCGACCGACCGGCTGTCGCTGTTCGCGCTCGCGCTGTCCAACGGCATCGTGGCGCTGGCGGGCGCGCTGTTCGCGCAATCGCAGGGCGGGGCCGACGTGTCGATGGGCATCGGCACCATCGTGATCGGGCTGGCGGCCGTGATCATCGGCGAGACCCTGCTGCCCATGCGCAGCATCGCCTGGGCCACGCTCGGCTGCGTCGTCGGCGCGGTGCTCTACCGCATGCTGGTGGCGCTGGCGCTCAACAGCGAATTCATCGGCCTGAAGGCGCAGGACCTCAACCTCGTCACGGCCGTGCTGGTGACGCTCGCGCTCGTGATGCCGGCCTCGAAGCGCTTCCTGGCCCGGCGGCGCGGCGCCCTCGGCGCATCGAAGAAGAAGGAGGCCGGCGCATGCTGAAGGCACTGGACCTGCGCGTGACCTTCCATGCGGGCACGCCGATGGAGAACCGCGCGCTGCGCGGGCTCGACCTGACGATTCCGCGCGGCGAGTTCGTCACCGTCATCGGCTCGAACGGCGCCGGCAAGTCGACCTTGCTTAATGCGCTCAGCGGCGACCTGCTGGTCGACAGCGGCCGCATCTTCATCGACGAGGTGGAGGTCACGCGCCTGAGCGCCTGGCAGCGCAGCGCGCTCGTGGCGCGCGTGTTCCAGGACCCGATGGCCGGCACCTGCGAGGCGCTGACCATCGAGGAGAACCTCGCGCTGGCCTGGCGGCGCGGCGAGCGGCGCGGACTGCGCGCGGCGCTGCGAGGCGAACTGCGCGAGCTGTTCCGCGACCGGCTGCGCAGCCTCGACCTGGGGCTCGAGCAGCGGTTGAACGACCGCATGGGCCTGCTGTCGGGCGGGCAGCGGCAGGCCGTGAGCCTGCTGATGGCATCGCTCAAGCCCTCGCGCATCCTGCTGCTCGACGAGCACACGGCCGCGCTCGATCCGAAGACCGCGGCCTTCGTGCTCGCGCTCACGCAGCGGATCGTGGAGGAACAGCAGCTCACCGCGATGATGGTCACGCACAGCATGCGGCAGGCCCTGAGCCATGGCTCGCGCACGCTGATGCTGCACGAGGGCCGCGTCGTGCTCGACGTGAGCGGGCCGCAGCGCGCCGGCATGGACGTGCCCGACCTGCTGCAGCTGTTCGAGCGCACGCGCGGCGAGACGGTGGCCGACGACGCGCTGCTGCTCGGATGAACCCTGCGCGCATCGGGCTTTCGCGCGCCGCCGGCGCGGCGCATGAAACATGCCGCGGCTTCCTCGGCGACGCCCAAAGCGCCATTAAATATGCCGACTGGACGGCTTAATATTTTCCTTCGACCATGACCCACTACCTGCAAGCGCACTGCATCGACGACTTCCGCGAACTGGCCCGGCGCGCGCTGCCGCGCATGGTGTTCGACTACATCGATGGCGGCGCGGGCTCCGAGTCGAGCGTGCGCGGCAACCGCAGCGCCTTCGACCGCATCCGGCTGCTCGGGTCCGCGCCGGTCGACGTCTCGCAGCGCAGCACCGCGATGCGGCTGTTCGGTCGCTCGTGGACCCTGCCGCTGATCATCGGGCCCACCGGGCTGGCGGGCGCGGCCTGGCCGGGCGCGGACCGCTGCCTGGCGCGGGCCGCCCGCGCCTTCGGCATTCCGTTCGTGATGAGCACGGCCGCCACCGCGACCATGGAAGCCGTGGCCGAGGCGGCGCAGGGCAACGCCTGGTTCCAGCTCTACGTGTTCCGCGACCGCGCGATGAGCGCGCGCCTGATCGACCGGGCGCGCGACCTCGACTTCGCGGCGCTCGAGGTGACCGTGGACAACCCCGTCGCGGGCCGGCGGCTGCGCGACGAGCGCAACGGCTTCAGCCTGCCGCTGCGCTGGACCCCGCGCAAGCTCGCGAGCGTGCTCGCGCGGCCCGGCTGGGCCTGGCGCTCGCTGCGAGCCGGCGCGCCACGGCTCGAGCTGATGGCCGGCGAGCTCGGCCTGCAGGCCACCCACACCATCGCGCAGACCATGCAGGCCCAGCTCGATCCCTCGCTGGGCTGGGACGACATCGCCTGGGTGCGCGAGCGCTGGCCCGGCAAGCTGATCGTCAAGGGCCTGCTCGATCCCGCGCAGGGCCGCCGCGCGCAGCAGCTCGGCGTCGATGCCATCGTGATCAGCAACCATGGCGGGCGGCAGCTCGACGGCGCCGTCGCGCCGATCGAGATCCTGCCCGAGTTCGCGAGCGAGACCGGTGGCCGCCTCCCGCTGCTGCTCGACAGCGGCGTGCGCACCGGCAGCGACATCGCGCGCGCGCTCGCGCTCGGCGCCACCGCCGTGCAGATCGGGCGGCCCACGCTCTACGCGGTCTCCTCGGGCGGCGAGCCGGCCGTTGCCAGGGCGCTGGCCCTGCTCAAGGAGGAATTCGAGGTCTGCCAGTGCCTGATGGGCGCCGGCAGCGTGGCGTCGATCGGCGCCCACATGGTGCGCGGGGCCGCGCCCGTGGCGCCGCAAAAGGAGACGGCATGAACATCGAGCGACTGCACACCGACGAACGCATGAGCCAGGCCGTGGTGCATGGCGGCATCGTCTATCTCTCCGGCCAGGTGGACCTGGTGCAGCCCGCGGCGACCGTGGGCGAGCAGATGGCGCGCATCCTGCGGCGCATCGACACGCTCTTGGCGGAGGCAGGTTCGGGCAAGTCGAGGCTGCTGAGCGCGACCATCTGGCTCGCCGACACCGACGACTTCGCCGAGATGAACCGCGTGTGGACCGACTGGCTGCCACCGGGGTGCGCACCGGCGCGCGCGACCGTGGGTGCGCGACTCGCGCTGCCCGCGCTGCTGGTCGAGGTGGCCGTGATCGCCGCCACCGGCACCGACTGACATTCCTTCCCTCCCTCGACGCCCATGAGCACAACCCCCGCGCATACCGCCATCAGCCGGCGCCAGACCATCGTCGCCACCACCATCGGCAACGGCCTCGAGATCTTCGACTTCACCGTCTACGGTTTTCTCGCGCTGGTGATCGGCAAGCTGTTCTTTCCCACCTTCAGCGGCTACGGCCAGCTGCTGCTCACGGTCGCGACCTTCGGCGTCGGCTTCATCATGCGGCCGCTGGGCGGCATCGTGATCGGCGCCTATGCCGACCGCGCGGGCCGCAAGAAGGCGATGACGCTCACCATCTTCCTGATGGCGCTGGGCTGCGCAGTGATCGCCTTCACGCCCACCTACGCGAGCATCGGCGTCGCGGCGCCGGTGCTGATCGTGCTGGCGCGGCTGATCCAGGGCTTCTCGGCCGGCGGCGAGGTCGGTGCTTCCACCACGCTGCTGGTGGAGCACGCCACGCCGCGCAACCGCGGCTACATGGCGAGCTGGCAGTTCGCGAGCCAGGGCCTGGGCGTGATGCTCGGCGCGGTGGTGGTGGGCACGCTGACCTTCACGCTGTCGCCGCAATCCATGGAAAGCTGGGGCTGGCGCGTGCCCTTCTTCATCGGCATGCTGATCGCGCCGGTGGGCATGTACATCCGCCGCCACCTTCACGAGTCGCTCGAGATCGCGCCCGATGCGAGCGCGAAGCCGCGCGAGAGCAGCCTGCGGATCGTCTGCACGCAGCATGGCGGCACGGTGCTCGCGGCCATCCTCACCATGGTGGGCGGCACCACGGCCGCCTACGTGATCACCTTCTACATGCCGACCTATGCGGTGCGCGAGCTGGGGCTCGCGCCCTCGGTGGCGCTGTTCGGCGCGGCGATCACGGGCCTGATCCTGTTCGTGGTGTCGCCGCTGGTCGGTGCGCTGTCCGACCGCGTGGGGCGCAAGCCGCTGATCCTGTGGAGCCGTGTCTTCCTCGTGCTGCTGATCTACCCGGGCTTCCTCTGGCTCAATGCCTCGCCCACGCCGGCGGTGTTGTTCACCGTGCTCGGCGTGCTGAGCCTGGGCCTCGTGGGCCAGACCGCGCCGAGCATCACGATGTTGCCCGAGATGTTCCCGAAGGCGGTGCGCGCCAGCGGCATGTCGCTGGTCTACAGCGTGGGCGTGGCGCTGTTCGGCGGCTTCGCGCCCTTCATCAGCACCTGGCTGCTCAACGCCACCGGCAGCAAGCTCGCGCCGGCCTGGTACCTGGTCGCGATGACCGCCGTCTCCTTGCTGGGGCTGATCTGGCTGCGCGACCATACGGGTCGCGACATCGACGCGGCCGGTGCGCACGCCTGAACGATCGCCTCTTCCGAAGCTTTCCATGACCATCTCCAATCACAGCAGCGCCGCCACGCGGCATTTCTCGGGCACCTACGTCGAGGCTCGCGCCAAATTCCTCGAGGCCGCGCGCGCTCGCGGCGCTTCGATCGAGTCCTTCGTCAATGAAGCGCATCGCGGCGCGCTCGGCGAGGAACTCGCGACCGACGTCGCGCTGCTCGGCGCCATCGACGCGAAGAAGCTGCTGCTCGTGACCTCGGGCACGCACGGCCCCGAAGGCTTCTGCGGCTCGGGCACGCAGGTCGCGACCCTGCACGACGAGGACCTGCTCGCGCGCCTGCAGCAGGCCGGCGTGGCGCTGCTGCTGGTGCATGCCGTCAATCCGCACGGCTTCTCGCACCTGCACCGCACCAACGAGGACAACATCGACCTCAACCGCAACCACATCGACTTCGGCGCGCCGCTGCCGGTGAATGCCGAGTACACCGATGTCGAACCGCTGGTGCTGCCCGCAAGCTGGCCGCCGACGCCGGCCGACGAGGCGGCCGTGGCCGCCTACATCGACAAGCACGGCATGCGCGCCTTCCGCGCCGCCGTCACCAAGGGCCAGTACGTTTCGCCCGACGGCCTGTTCTACGGCGGCACCGCGCCTTCGTGGAGCAACAGGACCATCCGGTCGATCCTGCGCAAGTACGCGGCCTCGGCCACGCACATCGGCTGGATCGACGTGCACACGGGCCTGGGCCCCTACGGCCACGGCGAGAAGATCTACCCGGGCCGCAACACGCCCGAGGACCTCGCGCTCGCGCGCGCCTGGTGGGGTGCCGACGTCTTCGCGCTGTTCGGCGAGGACTCCGTGTCCGCGCATGTGTCGGGGCCGGTGGTTTCCGCCGCCTACGACGAATGCCCACGGGCGCGCATCGCGCCCATGGGCCTCGAGTTCGGCACCATCCCCATCGACGACATGCTGTTGCGGCTGAGCGCCGACACTTGGCTGCGTCGCCATCCGGAAGCGACCGAGTCGCAGCGGCGAGAGATCCGCCAGCAGCTGCGCGATGCCTTCTACTGCGACAACGACGAGTGGAAGGGCATGGTGCTGGGGCAAACGCGCGTGGTGCTGCTGCAGACCTTGCAGGGCTTGCGCAAGGCCTGATCGTTCAGGCCGTCCGCAGCCGCTCCAGGTCGGCGATCAGCGTCGGCCCCGACGGTTGCCATCCCAGGGTCTCGCGCGTCCACGCGCTCGAGGCGGGCAGGTCCATCCCCGCGAACATCGCGAGCCAGCCGAAGAAGCCCGGTGCTTCGTCGGCCGTGAGGGAGCGGACCGGCAGTTGCAGCCGACGCCCGAGCGCCTCGGCGATCTCGCGCATCGCCACGCCTTCCTCGGCCACCGCGTGGTACTTCGCGCCCGGCGCGGCCTTCTCGAGAGCGAGCCTGAAGAGCCGCGCCACGTCGAGCACATGCGCCGCGGGCCAGCGGTTGAGGCCGTCGCCGACATAGGCGCAGGCGCCCTTGTCGCGGTACATCTCGATCAGCGGGCTGATCAGGCCCTGGCGCGCCGTGTCATGCACCTGCGGCAGCCGCACGATCGACACGTTCATGCCATGCGCCTTGGCGGCGGTATTGGCCGCTTCCTCCGAGGCCGCGCGCGGATGCGTGTCGGCGCCCACGGTCGGATGGTCTTCCTTCGCCGGCTGGCCCGCCACCGTGTTGGCGATGCCGGTGCCGGAAGTCACGACCAGCGGCCGCTCGGAGCCCGCGAGCGCCGCGGCCAGCGCATCGATGACCCGGCGGTCGTCCTCGCAGTTCTGCACGAAGCGCGAGAAGTCGTGGTTGAAGGCCAGGTGGATCACCCCGTCGGCGCGCTCCACGCCGGCGCGCAGGCTGCCGGCGTCCTCCAGGGTGCCGTGCAGCACCTCGGCGCCGGCGGCCTTCAAGGCGGCCGCCTTCTCCTGTGAGCGGCTCAGGCCGATCACCTGGTGGCCGGCCGCCACCAGTTCCTTGACGACGGGCAGGCCGATGAAACCGGTCGCGCCGGTGACGAACACTCGCATGGGAAAGATCTCCAGGTTGGGTTGGAGGCCAGTCTCGGACCGCGAGCCATCCCGGTAAAGTAGTGACGTTATCGTGGTATGGCGGCTAACAGCATGAGCGCAATGGCAAACGGCAATCCGGCAGACGGCAATGCCCTGGGCAACTACCTGAAGGATCGCCGCGCCCGGCTCGATCCAACGGTCTTCGGCTATTCGCCAGACCGTCGTCGCACGCCTGGCCTGCGCCGCGAGGAGGTCGCGCAGCGCGCCCACATCAGCGCCACCTGGTACACCTGGCTCGAGCAGGGCCGTGGCGGCGCGCCTTCGGCCGAGGTGCTCGAGCGCATCGCCCAGGCGCTGATGCTCACCGAGATCGAGCGCGAGCACCTCTACCTGCTGGGCCTGGGCCGGCCGCCCGAGGTGCGCTATCGCCAGCCCGAGGGCGTCACGCCGCGGCTGCAGCGCGTGCTCGATGCGCTGCATCCCTGTCCCGCGCTGATGCGCACCGCGACCTGGGACGTGGTGGCATGGAACCGCGCCTCGAGCGTGATGCTGGTGGACTACGGCCTGCTGCCGCCCGGGCAGCGCAACATCCTGCGCTTCATCTTCCTCGACCCGCGCGCACGTGCCGCGCAGTACGACTGGCAGAGCGTGGCGCGCTTCGCGCTCGGAGCCTTCCGCGCCGACGCCACCCGCGCCGGCGCCGCGGCGCTGGTGCAGCCGCTGGTCGAGGAGCTGTGCCGGCTGAGTCCCGAGTTCGACGCGATGTGGCGCGACAACGACGTGGTCGGCGTGCACGGCGAGGCGGTCAAGCACATCCGCCATCCGGTGCTCGGGCCGCTGGCCTTCGAGTACTCGTCGTTCGCGGTCGATGGGCGGCCGGACCTCAGCCTGGTGGTCTACAACCCGACGACGCCGGGGGATGCGCAGAGGATCGGGGCGTTGGTCTGAAGGGGCGGCTTCATCGCGCGGCTGCGGAGCGAGGCTTCCTGCGCGGCGGCTGCGTGTCCTGCAAGGCCTGCTCGACGGCCTCGCGCACGAAGGCTGTGAAGCTGCGCACCAGGGGCCGGATCATGCTGCGGTGGGGCAGCACCGCGTAGATCGTCTTGGCGCGCAGCGGGTTCCGGGGCAGTACCTCCACGAGCGTGCCGCGCGCCAGATGCTCGGCCACATGGAAGCGGTAGAAGTTGCCGATGCCCGCGCCGGCCACGCAGGCGCTGCGCAGCGCATCGCCGTTGTCGGACAGCAGCACGGCCTGCGGCCGGATCGATTGCCACTGCCCCTTGACATCGAGGTGCCAGGTCTCTGCGACCTCCGAGAAGCGCGGGCACAGGCAGCGATGCCGCGCGAGATCGTCGACCGAGCGCGGCGTGCCGTGCGACTTCAGGTACTGGGGCGATGCGCACAGGACCTGCGGGCTCTGGGCCAGTACCAGCTGCGCCTGCTTGGTCGGCAGCTCCTCGCCGATGAACAGCGCGAGGTCGACCCGCTCGCGCACGAGATCGGGCACGTTGCTGTTGACCACCAGGTCCACGGTGGCCCCGGGATGGCTCTCGAGGAATTTAGGCAGGGCCGGCGCGACGACCGCGGAGGCGAAGGAGGGCGGTGCCGTCACGCGCAGGTGGCCGCCGGCGGCCTGCTCGCCCGCGATACCGGCCACGGCGCCCTCGAGCTGCTCGAGGATGTCCACGCAGCGCGCGTAGAAGGCCTCGCCCGCATCGGTGACGCTGATGCGCCGCGTGGTGCGGTGAACCAGCGCGGCGCCGGTCGCGCGCTCTAGGAGTTGCAGATGCTTGGTGACCGAAGAGGGCACCATGCGCAATTGGCGCGCGGCGGTCGTGAAGCTGTTGGCGTTCACCACCGCCACGAAGCAGCGCAGCGACAGCACGCTGGCCTGGTTCAGGAAGTCGGGCATGGCCGATCATTGCATCGAATCTGGAAAAAGTATCTTCTTTCGTTTCCATATTGTGCGGAACGAGCCCGATGCCGATCATTGCGCCAGCTTCCCCGCGATACCGAAGGAGACAAGAGATTGAACCCCCACCGCGCATGCGCGCCCGGCCGATGAGCCGCTCGATCACGCTCACGTTCGACAACGGCCCGGCCTCGGCCGTGACGCCGCACGTGCTGGACGTGCTGGCGCGCCACGGCATCCGCGCGACCTTCTTCGTGCTCGGCCAGAACCTGGCCTCGAAGGAAGGCCGTGCGCTCGCCTGCCGGGCGAGGGAGGAAGGCCACTGGATCGGCAACCACACCTACACGCACGATGTCCCGCTCGGCGCATCGTCCGACTCGTTCGCGCCGCGGCAGGAGATCGGCCGCACGCAGGACCTGATCGGCGAGCTGTCGCATCCCGACAGGCTGTTCCGGCCCTTCGGCGGCGGCGGCGTCCTCGGGCCCCATCTGCTGAGCCGCGCGGCACTCGCGTTCCTGCGCGAGGGGCGATTCACCTGCGTGCTCTGGAACTCGATCCCGCGCGACTGGGACGACCCCGAGGGCTGGCCGCGGACGGCGCTCGCGCAGGCACGCGAACAGGACTGGACCCTCAGCGTGCTGCACGACTACGAGACGGGCGCGATGACGCAGCTGGAGCCCTACATCGAACAGGCCCTGGCCGAAGGCTTCCGCTTCCGGCAGGAGTTTCCGCCGGACTGCGTGCCGCTGGTGCGGGGCGTGCCCGTGCATTCCATGGAGGCCTTCGTGTCGAACGGCCAGCCCTCTTCATTTCCCCAGGAGACATGACATGCAGAACGAACCCTTGAAGACCGGCGCGGTCATCGTCACGCCCGAGGAGGCCGAGGCGATCCGTCCCTTCGGCCTCGACATGCAGGTGCTGCTCGGCAGCGAACAGACGGGCGGCAGGCTCTCGGTGATCATGGCCTGCCACGGGCCTGGCGAGGGCCCGCCCGACCATCTGCACTTCACGCAGGAAGAGTGCTTCTTCATCGTCGAAGGCAGCTACGAAGTGACCGCTGGCGACACCACGCGCACGGTCGGCGCCGGCACCATCGTCTATCTGCCGCGCGGCGTCGTCCATCGCTTCCGGAACGTCGGAACCACCACGGCGCGCATGCTCGACTGGAGCGTGCCGGGCGGGCAGGAGCGCTACTTCAGGGAAATCTCCGCGCTGGCGGGCCCCGGCTTTTCGGGCGAGAAGGTCGCGCTGATCAGCGAGAAGCACGACACCAACTTCCCCGCCCCGCACTGACGCAACCCGCGTCGTCCCTGCAGCGATGCCAGGCCTCGCGCCGGCGTCGCCGGGACACGCACGCCCCGAGAAAAGGACCACCGATGATCGTCGAACAACGCACCTACCGCGTGCGCGCGGGCACCGTGCGCGACTACCTCCACACCTACGAGCACGAGGGTGGACTGGCGCTGCAGCGCCAGCACCTGGGCCGCATGGTCGGTTACTTCCACACCGAGTTCGGACCGCTCAACGAGATCGTCCACCTGTGGGCCTACGACGACCTCGCGGACCGCGACCGGCGCCGCGCCGCCCTGTCGGCCGATCCGCAGTGGCAGGCGTACGCGCCGAAGATCTTCCGCTTCATCGAGACGCAGGAGTCGAAGCTCCTGAAACCCGCGGCATTCAGCCCGAGCTATTGAGCGGCCACCAGAGCCCAGGAGACAGACATGAGCCATTCCCTTTCCATTCGGCGGCTGCTGGTCGTGGGCGTGCTCGCGCTGGCGAGCGTCACGGCCGCCGCCCAGGCGAACTGGCCGACACGGCCCATCCGCATCGTCATCGGCCTGCCCGCCGGCCTGGCCGCGGACGTCATCGCGCGCATGTACGGCGAGAAGCTGTCGAAGGCGCTCGGGCAACCGGTGGTGGTGGACAACAAGCCCGGCGCCACCGGCAACATCGCGCAGGACACGGTGGCCAAGGCGCCGGCAGACGGCTACACGCTGCTCTACGCGGTCTCGAATTCCTTCGTGAGCAACCCCCACGCCTTCGCCAGGCTGCCCTTCGATGTCGACAAGGACTTCGCGCCCGTCGCGCAGACGGTGCGCAACGGCCTGTACCTCGTGACCGCCAAGGACTTCCCGGGCAGGACGCTGCAGGAAGCGATGGCGCTGGCGCGCGCGGCGCCCGGCAAATACAGCTACGCCTCGTACGGGCTCGGTGGCTTTCCGCACCTGGTCATGGAGCTGGTGCTGGCGCAGGAGAAGGTCGAGATGCTCCACGTGCCCTACAAGGGCGGCGCGCTGACCGACGTGGCGGCCGGCACCGTTCCGCTGGTCTGGGAGCCGGCCGCGAATGCCATCCCTTTTATGAAGGAGGGCCGCGTGCGGGCGCTGGCGGTCTGGGGCTACGGCCAGCGAAACCCCGCGACGCCCGAGGTGCCGAACATCGCCGAGCTCGTGCCCGGTGCCGACGTCGCGAGCTTCCAGGGCTTCTGGGCGCCCGCGAAGACACCGCGCGAGATCATCGTCCGCCTGAACGAGGAGATCACCCGGGCGAGCCGCGATCCCGCGCTGATCGAGAAGCTCCGGCTCGCCTATGCCGAGCCCGTGGTCTCGACGCCCGAGCAGATGGCGGCGGAGGTCCGGCGCGAGTCGGTGCGCTGGCGCCAGCTGATCCGCGACAAGAACATCCGCCTCGATTGAGCGAAGGGCCCGTCGCTTAGGTCTGCACGTACCCGGTGCCCTTCGCGCTCGGCACCGGCAGCGTCTCGCCCATCATCTCGCGCACGCTCGCCTCGATGGTGTGCGACATCGCATCGAGCGCGAGGTCGTTGGGTTCCATGCCGAAGGGCTCCTCGATCTCCGCGCCGAGCGCCTCGAGCGCGAAGAAGGTATAGGCGATGAAGGCCACCACCACCGGCGTCATCGCGCCGATCGCATCGACCAGCCCGAAGGGCAGCAGCACGCAATAGAGGTAGATGGTGCGGTGGATGATGACCGCATAGGTGAACGGGATCGGCGTGCCCGCGATGCGCTCGCAGCCGCCGAGCGCCTCGGTGAGCCGGCCCAGCGGCAGCTCGATGGCCTGCGCGAGCTCGGGCGCGAGCCGGCCCTGCAGGCGCTGCGCCTGCAGCCATTCGCCGACCATCAGCAGCAGCACGGCGGGCTTGAAGCGCACCGTTCGCAGGCGTGCGCAGTCCTCTTCCGGCAGCAGGCGTGCGAGGTCGGCCGCGGCATCGGTGCCGCGCAGCTGATGCCGCAGCGCATGCACGAAGGCGATGAGCCGCGCGACCGGCAGCGCGATGCCTTCGCGCGAAGGCAGCAGCGTGATCAACTGGCGCACCAGCGTGCGCGTTTCGTTGAGCAGCGTGCCCCAGAGCGTGCGCGCCTCCCAGTAGCGCGCGTAGCTCGTGCCGTTGCGAAAGCCCAGGAAGATGGCGAGCGTGAGGCCGATCAGCGAGAAGGGCACGAAGTTCAGCGGCACCTTCCACTGGAACAGCCGGCCATGCAGCACGGTCACGAGGATCGCGAAGCCGGTGGTCCACAACAGCTGCGGCACGATCGACGACAGCACCGAGCCGTGCCAGACGAACAGCATGCGCAGCCAGTGGGGACGGGGGCGGACGATCATGGGGCGGCCATTATCGCCAGCGCCGCGGCCCGTGCGTCGTCGGCCTACAGGCGGCCCGCGGGGTGTTTGCAAGAATGCACCCGGCGATCTGTTCGTCGACCGATGAATGAACCAGGAGGAAGATTCGCATGCAACACCGTCTCTCATGGCCGGTTTCCGGCCTCGCCCTGCTCGGCGCTCTCGTCGCCGTCCAGGCCCGCGCGCAAAGCGATGCCCAGGTCTATGACAACGCGATCGAGCAGGCGGGGCTCGTGTGTCCGGGCCACTCCGCCGAGCGCACCCGGCCCGGCATCCGCGCCGTGGGCGTCGGTGCCTTGCGTGTGCTCGCGCAGCGCCGCATCACGATGTGCCCCGACCGCCGCCTCGACGCCGCCACGCCGGTGGTCTGGTATGGCCGTGCGGGCGTCTTCGCGTGGAATCCCGAGGTCAAGGAGGCCGTGGCGCTGGTCGCGTCCAGGGTCGATGCGATGACGCGCAAGGACGAGTTCCCGGCCGACACGCTGGTGTGGAAGGCCGACGGCAGCGAGGCCAAGGGCGTGACGGTGCCGATGTTCGAGCGCAGGGCGCGGCCTGCGGGCGGCTGAGGCGCCGCGCGTTCTCGAATCTCACTTCGTGCGGCGCCGGTCGAAGAAGGCCTGCCGCCAGGGCATGACGCGCACCGAGGCGAACAGGCCGCCCTGTGCGAAGGGATCGTCGCCGATGAAGCGTTCCGCGTCCGCGCGGTCGTCGGCGTCCACGATGATCAGCGCGCCGATCGCGCGGCCGTGCTCGTCGAGCACCGCGCCGCCGGCCAGCATGCGCTGCTGCCGCTCGCTCAGGTAGTCGAGGTGCGCCGGCTTGAGCGATTCGCGCAGCGCCTGTGCGTCGGGCTGGTCGAGCGCGAGGATGACGTAGGGCATGCGACGCTCCGGCTCAGCTCGGCGTGATGCCGGCCTTGGCGATGATCTCGCCCCAGGTCTTCATCTCGCGCGCGATGAAGGCCTGGAACTCCGCGGGCGTGCTGCCCACCGGCTCGGCGCCGTTGACCGTCAGCGCCTCGCGCGTGGCACGGGTCTGCAGGGCCTTGCGCACCTCGGCGCTCAGGCGTTCCACGATGGCCGCGTCGGTGCCCGCGGGCGCGAGCACGCCGGTCCAGGCGCTGACGTCGAAGGGCTTGCCCGTGGCCTCGGCGACGGTACGCACCTCGGGCAGCGAGGGCGAGCGCCGCGCGGTCGACGCGGCCAGCGCGCGCAGCTTTCCCGACTTCACGAGCGGCGCCGCCGCGACCACGTTCGCGAACATCAGGTCGACGTGGCCGCCCATCAGGTCGGCCAGCGCGGGGCCGGTGCCCTTGTAGGGCACGTGCGTCATCGTCACGCCCGACTGCAGCGCCAGCAGCTCCATCGACAGGTGGTCGGCCGTGCCGCTGCCGGTGGAGGCGAAGGACAGGCGCTTGGAGCGCGCCGCCGCGAGCGCGTCGTCGAAGGACTGGATCGACGAGGTGGACGAGGCCACCATGATGAACGGCGACTGCACCGCGAGGCCGATCGGCGCGAAGGCCTTCGCGGTGTCGAAGGGCATGCTCTTCATCATCCACGGGTTGGTGGCATGCGGCACGCTCGCGACCAGCAGCGTGTAGCCGTCGGGCGCCGCCTTGGCCACCAGCTCCGAGCCGATCAAGGTGCTGGCACCGGGCTTGTTGTCGACGAAGAAGGACTGGCCCATCGACTCCGACAGCCCCATCGCGATCGCGCGCGCCACCACGTCGGTGCCGCCACCCGCGGTGAACGGTACGACCACGCGCACCTGACGGCTCGGATAGGGCGCCGCGGCGCGTGCCGGCGGCAGGGCGGTGGCAGCGCAGGCGCTGGCCAGGGTGACGATGAATTCGCGGCGGATCATGGGAGTCTCCAGGGATGTTCTGGTGCGCGTGCCTCGGGGCTACGCGTTGAAATGCAGCCGCAGGCCCGGCGCGGTCCAGGGCAGCGAGACGAGCTGTCCGGTGCCCGACAGCGTGACGTAGGCGGTCTGCATGTCCGGCCCGCCGAAGCAGAGGTTGGTGACGTAGCTGTCGGGGAAGATCACCTGCCGCAGCAGCGCGCCGTCGGGCGCGATGACCGAGACCGCGCCGGTGATCAGCGTGGCGACGCAGATGTTGCCGCCGGCCTCGAGCGCGAGGCTGTCGAAGCGCTGGAAGCCCGGCAACCCGCAGACGATGCGCCCGCCATGCGGCGAGGGAAAGGGATGCTTGCGCACCACGCCGGGCTCGACGATGTCGAAGGCCCACAGCCGCGCCGTCTCGGTCTCGGCCACGTAGAGCACGCGCGCGTCGGGCGAGAGGCCGATGCCGTTCGGCGACAGCAGCGGATAGGCCACCTCGACGATGCGCGAGCCGTCGGGCAGCGCGTAGTAGACGCCGCCGTAGTCGCGCAGCCGCGCGTGCTTCTTGCCGAAGTCGGTGAAGTAGAAGCCGCCGTGCGCATCGAAGACGAGGTCGTTGGGCGACGACAGCCGATGGCCGTCGCAGTGCGTGTAGAGCAGCGTGTGCTCGCCCGTGCGCAGGTCGAAGCGGCGGATGCTGCCGCCCTCGTAGTCGGCCGCGGGCCCGGTCGAGGTGAAGCGGCCCGGCACATAGGCGCTGCCGCCGTTGTCGCAGACATAGAGCGCGCCATCGGGCCCGATCGCCGCGCCGTTCGGACCACCGCCGCAGTCGGCGACGACGTGGCGCTCGCCATCGGGCGAGATTCGCACGACGAGGCCCGCGCGCATCTCGACCAGCAGCACCGAGCCGTCGCCCAGCGCCACCGGCCCTTCAGGAAATTGCAGACCCTCGGCCAGAATCCTCATGCGTTCCTTCATGCCGCTTTCGATGCCATGCGGCTCGAAAGGGGCTTGTCTCTCAATGATTCGAGCGCTGAAGATACGTGAGGGGCCGTGGCGGCTCAATCACAATTAACTCATGCGAGAAATGATCAAAAGTCATTGCTCGCGGGCGCGAGCCGGGGCGCTCGGACGGCGCGTTCAGGCGGTGCGGATCCAGCGGCCGGACGCGGGGTCCGGCGTCGCCGCTTCGCCGTTCACCAGCACCTGCTCTTCCGTCAGCCGCGATGTCGTCGACGGATCGACATCGAAGCGGATCCCCAGCGCACGGACCAGCGCCTCGTCCTCGATCGGCAGCTCCCAGGTCAGGAACACCTGCAGGGTGTCGCGCTCCGCGCCGAAGTCCGCCGCATCGAAGCCCTTGCCGTCGCGCCAGATGACGGCATGCGGCTGGCAGGTGTCGAACAGCATGACCGTGCCGCGCGCGAGCGGAAGGCGCACGCCGGCCGAGGGAAAGTGCACGTCGAGGCCGAGGTCCTCGCCGAGGAAGAGATTGCAGAAGGCCGCACCGCCGTACTGCGCGCCGTCGTGGTGGTAGCGCGCGCCGCGGCAGGCCATCAGCGCCACGTCGGCGTCGCCCGGCAGGCCGGGCAGACCCTGCGTGCGCGCCCAGTCGGCCACCGCCTGCACGCATTGGCCGTACGCGGGCCAGCGCGTTCTCGCGCGTGCCAGCGACAGCGGTTCGACATCGCCGGGCTCGAGCATCAGCTGCGTGCTCGCGTCACGCCGCCAGTCGGCCACCAGGCGCGCCGGCGGCTCGGGAATCTCCAGCCTCGACGCGAGCACGACCGGGCTCACGCTGCGGCTGCGCAGGGCATCGCCGCGCCAGAAGTACGAGGTCAGACGCTCAGGCATGGCGAGGCGGGAAGGGACGGGAGCCATCGGCCGGCAGTGTAGGGCTCGATGGATTGAGGGGCCGCCGCCTTCAAGGTCGCTCGGCGCGCCACCAGGCCAGAACGGCACCGAGCAGCACCAGCACGGCCAGCACCGCGGGCACGGCCGCGATCGCACCGCGGAACGCCTCGGCCGCCGCCGCGCCGCCCGAGGCCAGCGCGCCGAACTGCCCGGCCGCCACGGCATTGAGCAGCTCGCGCGTCACGGGCTCGCCGATGGCGGCCGCGAGCCGCGGCGCCAGGGCCTGCACCAGCACCGCGCCCGGCACGATGGCGCCGAGCGCATCGCCGAGCAGCCGCAGCACGTTGAAGGCGGCCGATCCGGTGCCGGCCAGCGCGTTCGGCAGGCTGGCCATCGCGAGGTAGTCGAGCAGGCCGTAGAGGCAGCCGGCACCGCTGCCGCAAATGGCGAGCGCCAGCCATTCGAGCGCCGCGGGACGCGAGAGATCGGTCCATGCCAGATACAACAGGCCCAGGCCGATCGCCATCGCGAGGCAGCCGCCGACCAGCACGGCCCGCGTGCCGATGCGCACGGCCAGGCGCGAGGCGAGGGCCGGCATCACCATCGCGGGCATCAGCAGCGCGAGCAGGGTGCGCCCCGCGCTGTCCGCGTCGTGGCCGCGCGCGGCCTGCTGGTGCAGCGGCACGTAGATGAACATCGCGACCCACACCGTGGTGAACAGCAAGGTCAGCAGGCAGGCGAACACGAAGCCGCGGTTGCGCAGCAGCGCGGGCGGCAGCAGCGGCGCCGGATGCCGGCGCTGCGAGTGCGCGAACAGCGATCCCGCGACCAGCGCGAGTGCCAGGCAGGCGAGCACGGCGCTCGCGCCCCAGCCACGCTCGGCACCGAGGATGCCGAAGGCCATCGCTGACGCAATGGCGATGAAGCCCAGCACGGCGCCCACGAGATCGAAACGCGCGTGCACCGCCCGGCCCGCATGGCCGCGGAAATTCCACAGCGCCAGCGCGAGCGCGGCCAGCACCAGCGGCAGATGGATCGCGAGCGCCGCGCGCCAGCCGCCCTGCGCGGCCGCGGCGCCCGACAGCAGCGCGCCCAGCGTGAGGCCGACACCGCCGCAGCTGCCGAGCCAGCCGAAGGCGCGCTTGCGTTCGGCCTCGCCATGGAACACGGCCGTGAGCGCGGCCGGACCGCTGGCCGCGAGCAGCGCGCCGCCGGCGCCCTGCAGGAAGCGCGCGGCCAGCAGCCATTCGGTGCGCGTGGCCAGCACGGCCATCAACGTGAAGGCGCTGAAGATCGCGCCGCCCGCGATGAAGCTGCGGCGCTGGCCGATGCGATCGGCGAGCGCGCCGGCCGGCAGCAGGAAGGCGGCGAAGCTCAGCACGAACAGGTTGAGCACCCATTGCAGCGCGCCGAAGCCGATGCCGAAGGCCGCGCCGATCGGCACCAGCGCCACGCCCGCGGCCGTGATCGACATCGCGATCGCGGCCATCGAGAGGCAGGCCGCGGCCAGGGTGGCGCCGCGCGTGGCGGCATCGGCCGGCGTTGGGGTGGTGAGAATGGAGGTCGGCATCGGCACGCGCATCGTCAAACCGCCCAGGCTACGCAATCGCGACCGCGGCCGCGATACCAGCGCTGGCACGCCGCGTTGCAGCCGTGGAACGCGGCGCCGCGCCACGCTCGAGGGAAACGCAAGAAAGGCATCGACAGCATGGTGGAAGACCTCAACGACCTGCTCCTGTTCGCCCGCGTGGTCGAGGCGGGCGGCTTCTCGGCGGCCGAGCGCGAGACCGGCACGCCCAAGTCGCGCCTGAGCCGGCGCGTGGGCGCGCTCGAGAAGCAGCTCGGCGTGCGGCTGATCCAGCGCTCGGCGCACCGCTTCCAGGTCACCGACGTGGGCGAACGCGTCTACCGCCACGCGCGCAGCATGGCCGACGAGGCGCAGGCGGTGCGCGCCACCGTCGACGAGACGCTGGGCGAGCCCGCGGGCCCGGTGCGCATCAGCGCCTCGCCGGTGTCGGGCGAGCTGCTGCTCGGCGGCTGGCTCGGCGAGTTCAGCCTGCGGCATCCGAAGGTGCGCATCACGCTCGACCTGTCGAACCGCTTCGTCGACCTGCTGGGTGAGCGCATCGACCTCGCGATCCGCTATGCGAGCCAGCCGCTGGCCTCGGCCGACATCGTCGCGCGGCCGATCGGCGTGGGGCACATGGAACTGGTGGGCGCGCCCTCGCTGCTGGCGGCGCATGGCGAACCCACCGAGCCGGCCGACCTGCATCGCTTTCCCGCGCTGGGCCAGGGCGGCGGGCCCGACAGCGTGCGGCCCTGGGCGCTGGTCGATGGCGACGGCCGGACGCTGCTGCACCATCCGCAGCCGCTCTTGATCAGCGACAACTACCAGGCCCTGCGCGAGGCCGCGCTGCGCGGCGCGGGCCTGGTGCAGCTGCCGATCGAGGCCTGCCGCGATGCGCTGGCCGACGGCCGGCTGCGCCGCGTGCTGCCGGCCTGGCCCTCGCTGGCCACGCAGGCCTATGTGCTGTATCCGAGCCGCAAGGGCATGAGCTCCGCGGTGCGCGCGGTGCTGGCGCTGCTCGAGACGAAGTACCGCGAACTCGAGCCACCCGGAGCGGGTTGACGAGGGCGTTGGCACCACCTGCTTTTTCGGGGCGGGAACAGCCCCTTGTCCCCCCCCCCCCCCCCCCCCCCCCCCCCCGCCCCGTTGCGCCCGCACGGCTCGTGCAACGCGCCGCGCGGCCCTACCTTCGAAGCTTCCTTGTCATCCCTGTTCGCAGAGAAAGAAGCTTCCCATGAACACACCGAACCAGAAGATCGCCGTCGTCTCCGGCGGCTCGCGCGGCATCGGCGCCGCCGTGGCGCGCCGCCTCGCGCGCGACGGCATCACCGTCGCGCTGCTGCACCGGAGCAATGCCGCCGCAGCCGAGGCCGTGGTGCGCGGCATCGTGGCCGAAGGCGGGCGCGCATCCGCGTTCCAGGCCGACGTCACCGACGAGGCCGCGGCGAACGCGGCCGTGGCCGCCATCGCCGAGGCCTACGGCCACATCGACATCCTCGTGCATGCGGCCGGCACCTTCGTCGCGGCGCCGGTGGGCGAGCTCACGCGCGCCATGTTCGTCGAGCAGATGGACACCCATGCCTGGAGCACCATCGTGCTGACGCAGGCCGTGCTGCCGCACATCCCGAAGGCGGGCGGCGCCATCGTCAACGTGTCGACCGACCTGGTCCACATCCCCGGCGGCGGCACCGCGCTGTACTCCGCGGCCAAGGGCGCGGTCGAGGTGCTGACCAAGGGCTTCGCGATGGAGCTCGGCGCGCGCAACATCCGCGTCAACGCGGTGGCGCCCGCGATCACGCGCACCGACATGACCTCGGGCATCCCGGCCGATCACCTGCGCGAGGAGACCGCGCTCACGCCGCTGGGCCGGCTGGCCGAGCCCGAGGACATCGCCGACGTGGTGGCGTTCCTCGCGTCGAACGATGCGCGCTGGGTGACGGGGCGCACGGTGCTGACGGACGGCGGGCGGATCTAGGCTTCAGCGCTCCAGCAGCAATTGGTCGAGCCTGGGCGACTGCGTGCGGTCCAGCGAGGCCGACCAAGCTTCGAGTTGGTCGAGCACTTGCTTGAGGCGCTGTCCCGCCTCGCTGAGGCCGTACAGCGCATGCGCACCGCCCGCCTCGTCGTCATGCCGCTGCACCAGCCGCGCCGCCGCGAGTTCGGCGAGCCGCTCGCCGAGTACCTTGGCGGACACGCCCGGCAGCCGGCGCGCGAGCTCGCCATGCCGCAGCGGCGCCGCGGCCAGGTGCCAGAGGATCAGCGCGCTCCAGCGATGGCCCAGCAGCGCGAGCCAGTGCTCGACCGGGCATTCGGCGGGCAGGCGCGGCTGCGGTGGCGTCGGGGCGCGGGCGCCGTGGATCTCTTCGACGACGGGTGCGGTTTCCATTTGGTAAGTCTCGCCGGGCAATGCTCGAATGATGCCCGTCATCGAGGAGCATCGACATGCCTGCCGTCACCCATCCCGCCGAACTCAACCCGCGCTTCGCCGCGCTCTACAACGCACGCGACCTGGCGGGCCTGCTGTCGCTCTACGAGCAGGATGCCGCGCATCACAACGCGCAGACCACCGCGACCGACCATGGCCTCGCGGCCATCGAGGCTTCGCTTCGGGCGCTGCTCGCGCTCGGCGGCACCATGACCTCGGTCAACAACTTCTGCGTGGTCAGCGGCGAGCTCGCGCTGCTGCGCGCGGACTGGACCGTTCGCGCGGCGGACGGCGGCGTGGTCGCGCAGGGCAGTTCGGCCGAGATCGCGCGGCGGCAGGACGATGGGGGCTGGAAGAGCGTGATCGATCATGCGGTCGGTGCGAGCCTGGCGCGCGTGGATTGAGGCACGCTCCATAAATGTGGATGGCAGGCCTGTTAGTTTCGTGCCAGACGTGATAAATCCAATTGAGCTGAAGAATTAAATTGGTACGCCATCGATTTTCGATGTGCGATTTTTCAAAGCTCGACGAACGAATTCTGAAGCTGGGGTGGTGAGAATGGGCGGGCGATTTTTTTGACTTGGTGGAAAAATGAGATATAACCTGGAGCTAAGATCCATTGCTCGAGAGAACGAGAGCATTCCGGCTAAGCATTCTCGTTTTCTTGAGGGCTTGGCGGGAATTCCGGCGCCTTGGGGGCTCAGGAGCTCGATGCCTGCGCCCGATCCTGGAAGTGCGTTGAATGCATATCTCAAGTTGTCAAAGCTCGTCGGTCCGGAAATAAAAGGAGAAGTGGTTTATCAATTCCGAAGGCCGTTCTCCAATAAGGCCAGTGATGATGACTGGGTAAACTCTTCTTTTAATCCCGCCAAGGTGAGTTTGGAGGAGATCGCCTACGTGGTCTTCCCTCGATATATTGCGGCCTTTGATGCGTACTATGCCGAAATTTCAGATGACGAATTCATCTTCTTGGACTATCCGGAGCGGTCGCGGCGGAAAATTGAAAAGCGCAATAGTCTTTTCAGGTTGCCGCCGATCGCGTTTCTGGATGCTGGATTATGTTCCCGCGCTTTGAACAAGACGATTGAGCAAGTCGTTGAGAAGTTGACCGGTAAAGTCGAAAAAGTCGAGGAATTGCATGGGGGCGTGTTCATCATTTTGTCCTCCAAGCCTCAGCCAACCGATGTGATGGACAAAGTTTGTTGGGCTGCGAGAGCGCTTTTGGACGAATGAACTTTGTCATGTGATGCGATTGCCGCCATGGCTTGATTTGCAAGAAGACGAGGTAGTCAATATTTGCTTCGAACTCGAACGGTGCGCTGTGTTAACCATGCATCGATTCGGGTGCCGTCCAAAGACGCGCGTGTTCTGTGCCCAGAGGACGCGGTTTGGCGTTGCGTCTATGGCCCCGGCGGTTCGACCGGCCCGTATCCCTACACCGGCAACCTTCGCTTCGACGTGAACGCGACCAGGGCCGAGGGCAGCCGCGTCACAAGCATCGAGGCGCGCAATGCCGCCGCCAACAGCTGGGGCCCGCTGGACCAGACGAAGACCTACAAGCTCTTCGTCTGAGCTTCAATGCCACGGGCGGCGACGGCTACAAGACCCTGGCGGCCATTCCCGCGTCGTACGTGCAGCCCTGACGGGCCGAACCAGCGGGCCGCAGGGCGCGGCTCGCCTCCCCAGCTTCGCCGCCAGCGGATGGACGTCCGCTGGCGGCGAATTCGTTTTCAATCCAAGTTGGTGCGAATTCGAACCTTATCCTTACGATTCTCATTACTTTGGTGCATAACTTTGAGCCATTCGTGCATGAGAATGCACGGTTTTGGTCAGAACGCACCTTTTTGGAGATAGAGGAATGAAGCACGCCAGCGCCCAAGACTTCCTGGCCCATGTGGCCCAGCGCAATCCCGGGCAGCCCGAATACCTGCAGGCCGTGACGGAGGTCATCCAGAGCCTGTGGCCCTTCATCGCACAGCATC
The DNA here is from genome assembly GCF_059415325.1 of Variovorax sp. GW821-FHT10D07. Classification (NCBI taxonomy): domain Bacteria; kingdom Pseudomonadati; phylum Pseudomonadota; class Betaproteobacteria; order Burkholderiales; family Comamonadaceae; genus Variovorax; species Variovorax sp. GW821-FHT10D07. The sequence goes on from NZ_JBWKMZ010000007.1 coordinate 313,924, forward strand.
CGCGCTACCAGACGCAGGCGCTGCTGGAGCGGCTGGTGGAGCCCGAGCGCGTGATCACCTTCCGTGTCTGCTGGACCGACGACCACGGCGACGTGCAGGTCAACCGCGGCTACCGCATCCAGCACAGCCTGGCCATCGGCCCGTACAAGGGCGGCCTGCGCTTCCATCCGTCCGTGAACCTGTCGATCCTGAAGTTCCTGGCCTTCGAGCAGACCTTCAAGAACGCGCTGACCACGCTGCCGATGGGCGGCGGCAAGGGCGGTTCCGACTTCGATCCCAAGGGCCGCAGCCAGGGCGAGGTCATGCGCTTCTGCCAGGCCTTCGCCACCGAGCTGTTCCGCCACGTGGGCGCCTACACCGACGTGCCGGCGGGCGACATCGGCGTGGGCGGCCGCGAGGTGGGCTACCTCACCGGCATGGTCAAGAAGCTCACCAACCGCGCCGACTGCGTGTTCACCGGCAAGGGTCTCTCGTTCGGCGGCTCGCTGATCCGGCCCGAGGCCACGGGCTACGGCAACGTCTATTTCGCGCAGGAGATGCTGCAGACGCGCGGGCGCAGCTTCGAGGGCCTGCGCGTGTCGGTCTCGGGCGCGGGCAACGTCGCCCAGTACACCATCGAGAAAGCCATGGCGCTCGGGGCCAAGGTGATCACGGTGTCCGACTCCAGCGGCACCGTGGTCGACGAGTCGGGCTTCACCGCCGAGAAGCTCGCGGTGCTGATGGACGTGAAGAACCACCACTACGGCCGCGTGAGCGACTACGCCGAGCGCGTCGGCGCGAAGTTCGTCGCCGGTGCCACGCCGTGGCATGTGCCGGTGGACGTGGCGCTGCCCAGCGCGACCCAGAACGAGCTCGACGTCGAGGACGCGAAGACGCTGGTGAAGAACGGCGTGGTCTGCGTGGCCGAGGGCGCGAACATGCCCTCCACCATCGAGGCGGTCAAGGTGTTCGAGGCGGCCGACGTGCTGTATGCGCCCGGCAAGGCCAGCAATGCAGGCGGCGTCGCCACCTCGGGCCTGGAGATGAGCCAGAACGCCGCGCGCCTGTCATGGCCGCGCGAGGAGGTCGACGCGCGCCTGCTGCAGATCATGCGCAGCATCCACGAGGCTTGCCTGGCTCATGGGCGCCGCGAGGACGGTCGCGTGAGCTATGTTGACGGCGCGAACGTGGCGGGCTTCGTCAAGGTGGCGGATGCGATGCTGGCGCAGGGTGTGGTTTGAGAGACAGGGTTGAGAGACTTCATTCAGTTCAGAATGGATCCTTCGTGTTCGCGGAAGAGCCACTCCGATGAAGTTCTCGACCCAAGTCAAACCCATCAGCTATCTCAAGGACCACGCAACGGATATCGTCAAGGACATCTCGGAGAGTCGCGAACCGCTGCTGATCACGCAAGACGGGGAAGCGAAGCTCGTGGTGATGGATGTTCGCAGCTATGAGGAACGCGAAAAGACGATCGCGTTGCTGAAGCTCCTGGCATTGGGACATCGCGAGATCGAGCAAGGGCGGTTTCGCGATGCCGACGAAGTGTTCGCTGATCTGGGTGGAGACAACCAAGGACAAGGCCTGTTTTCGTGAGCCTTCGAAATTTGACCGTCCTTGTCGATCGGAACGCTGCGCCGCTTGACCATCAAGTCTTCAAAGCACCAGCGAACCTGTAGCTGCCGAGCACCAACCCCGATGGCGTCGTCTTGCTGCCAACCAGCTCGAAGGCCCGCGCCGGCAACCCCTGCGCGAACAGGCGCTTGCCGGTGCCGAGCAGCACCGGATAGACGATCAGCATCATCTCGTCGACCAGCCCGTGCTCGAGCAGCGTCGATGTCAGCGTGGAGCTGCCCCAGAGCACGAGGTCCGGGCCGGCGCTCGACTTGAGGCGGCCGACGCTCTCGGCGATGTCCGGTCCGAGGCCTTCGAACGGGCCCCATGCCAGGCTTTCGGGGCGATGGGTCACGACGTACTTGGTCGCCGCATTCAGGCCGTCCGCCATCGGCCCGCCCGGAGCCTTGGGCCAGAAGCCAGACCACAGGTCGTAGGTGCGGCGGCCCAGCAGCAGGTCGAAGCGTTCGCCGTGCGCGGCGAGAACTTCGTCGCGGCCCTCGGGCGTGCGGTAGGGCGCGGTCCAGTCGCCGTGCGGGAAGCCGTCCTCGCTGGAGGACTGGATCACGCCGTCGAGCGATACGTGTTCCATGATCTTGAGCTTTCTCATGCGGGTCTCCTTGCTGGGGTTGGAGATTCAGGGGTGGCCGGAGTTTGACATCCAGGGCCTGCGCACGCTTCTGGGCCGATTCCTGCTGCTGCCTGCAAGAGATGCTCAGAACGAGCGCGTGCCGCCGCCGAAATTCCACGTCGGCGGCCAGCGGTCGATCGTGTCCATCTTTCGCTGCCATGTGTAGCGGTGATTGCCCACCAACTCGGTTTCCAGATGCACGACCGCCGTGATGCCATCGAGGCTTGCAAGCAGCCGCTCGAACTTGACGAGCCATGCCTCCCATTCCAGTTCGATCGCCTTGAACGATGCACCGAAGTGAATGACTCGGAAGGTATAGGCCACGCTGACATCCACGCTCGAGGTCATGCTGAACATCGAACGAACGAGGAAGGGCCACTCATCTTGCTCGGGGAGTGCCAGGAGTGCGGCCTCGTTGAGGGCGTCCGCGTCCGGTTTGCTCGGTCGCGAATGAAACACTTCGATTGCGCCGTATACGAGAGTCTGGTGGCCCATGGTGTGGATCTCGATCTGTTTCTATGAAGCTGTGGCTCTGGCAAACGATGCTCGTCGGGCATGATGAGCGACGCGTCTCAACGCGGATGCGCCGCCTTCCAGAACGCCTCGACCGCCGTGCCCATCGGCGCGCGTCCGCGGTACAGCCGCACCTGCAGCGGCACGATCCATTCCTCGCCACCGGCCGCCACCAGCGTGCCCGCCGCGAGGTCCTCGTCGACCAAGGTCCTCGGCAGCCAAGCAATCCCCCGCCCATCGAGCGCCATGGTCCGCAGCACCGAGGCCAGGTGCGCGGTGAACACTACCTTCGGCGCCAGCGCATCGAGCCGGCGGCCCAGCACGGCCTGCGCGATCCGTCCCAGTCCCGATTCCTGGCTGTAGGCGAGCAGCGGCACGGGCGCGGTGGCGCTCTTGCCCAGCACGTGCCGCGCGCGGCCCCTGGCACCGCGCGCGCTGACCGGCACCAGCGCATCGGCGCCGACCTGCGTCGACAGCGCGTCCGAGCCATCGAGCGAGTTCGCGGCCTCGGGATGCGCATGGCTCAGCACGAACTGCACCTTGCCCTGTGACAGCAGCAGTTCGCAGCGCGGCAGCAGGTCGGACATGAGCTGCACCGGGCCCAGCGCCACGCGCGACTCGAGCGTGCGCAGCCAGCGCGGCAGGAAGGTGAACGAGAGCGCGTGCGTGGCGGCGAGCCGCAGGGTGGCGGCATCGGCTTCGTTGACGGCACGCGCATCGGCCGGAATGCGGTCGACGCGCGCACGCAGCTCGCGCGCGACCGTGCCGAACCATTCGCCCGCGGGCGTGAGCGTGGCGGGCTGGCCGCTGCGGTCGAACAGCTCGGTGCCCAGCCATTCCTCGAGTGCGCGCACGCGGCGGCTGAAGGCCGGCTGGGTCAGGTGGCGCTCCTCGGCCGCGCGCGAGAAGTTGCCCGTTTCGGCCAGCACCAGGAAGTCGTCGAGCCAGAGGAAATTCATGGCGGTGCTTTCAAGGCATCGAAGTCTAGAAAAAGGGCATTGGCCGGATCGGCGCCGCGCGGCCACCATCGGGTCTTCCTCAGCTCCTGGAGACCTCCCGTGAAGATCGTCGAGATCCGCGAACAGACCATCCCGATCAGTTCGCCCATCCGCAATGCGTACATCGACTTTAGCAAGATGACCCTGAGCCTCGTGGCGGTGATCACCGATGTGATTCGCGACAGCAAGCCGGTGGTCGGCTACGGCTTCAATTCGAACGGCCGCTACGGCCAGGGCACGCTGATGCGCGAGCGCTTCATTCCGCGCATTCTCGAAGCGCAGCCCGACACGCTGCTCGACGCGAGCGGCCGCAACCTCGATCCGCACAAGGTGTGGGACACGATGTTCAAGAACGAGAAGCCCGGCGGCCACGGCGAGCGCTCGGTGGCCATCGGCACCATCGACATGGCGGTGTGGGACGCGGTGGCGAAGATCGAGGGCAAGCCGCTGTTCCAGCTGCTGGCCGAGCGCTACGGCAACGGCACGCCGAACCCGAAGGTCTTCGTCTACGCGGCCGGCGGCTACTACTACCCGGGCCAGGACCACGGCAAGCTCAAGGACGAGATGCGCAGCTACATCGACCGCGGCTACACGGTGGTCAAGAAGAAGATCGGCGGCGATTCGCTCGACGAGGACCTGCGCCGCATCGACTCGATCCTCGGCGTGCTGCAGGACGGCCAGAAGCTGTGCGTGGACGCGAACGGCCGCTTCGACCTCGACACGGCGATCGCCTATGCCAAGGCGCTGTCGCAATACGACCTGTTCTGGTACGAGGAGGCCGGCGATCCGCTCGACTTCGAACTGCAGGCCACGCTGCGCAACTACTACGCCAACCCGATGGCCACGGGCGAGAACCTGTTCTCGATGCAGGACGCGCGCAACCTGATCCGTCATGGCGGCATGCGGCCCGACCGCGACTGGCTGCAGTTCGACTGCGCGCTCAGCTACGGCCTGGTCGAGTACCTGCGCACGCTCGACATGCTGAAGCAGCACGGCTGGTCCGCGAGCCGCTGCATCCCGCATGGTGGCCACCAGATGTCGCTCAACATCGCGGCCGGCCTGGGGCTCGGCGGCAACGAGTCCTACCCCGACCTGTTCCAGCCCTTCGGCGGCTTTCCCGACGGCGTGAAGGTGGAGAACGGCCACGTCACGCTGCCGCCGCTGCCGGGCATCGGCTTCGAGGGCAAGGCCGACCTGTACGCGCGGATGCGGGCGCTGTCGGATTGAGTGTCGGACTGAAGGGGCGATCGAGCGCGCGACCCGTGCGTCCGCTATATTCCGCCGGCCCCATCGCGGCCGGCGGGAGCGCAAGCCGTTGCGTCTCGCAACCCCTCAGGAGATCGAAGTGCATCCAAAGTTTTGCGGCCTCGTGGCCATCGTCGTGGCGCTGTCGGGCTGCAGCCTGTGGCCGAAGTCCGGCCCGTCCAGGGATGCGCCGAAGGCCGCGGCACCGAGCGAGACCTACCACTCGGACCGGCCGAAGTCCTTCACCAACACCGCGGGCGTGTCGGTGCCCGAGAACCTGATGCTGCTGTGCCAGTACCGCGTGGGCAAGACGCTGGCGGAGCAGGACGAGAAGAACCGGCAGTCGACCACGCCGCAGCGGCTCGAGTACGGCACGGGCGCGAGCGCGCCGCTGAAGGCCTGCCTGTCGGCTTACGGCTACCTGGAGCGCTGAGCGTTCCGAGGCCCGGCGCGCCGGCCGGCGAGCGGGGACCCCACCCCTAGAATCTTCCGATGGCATCTCCAGCGGCTTCTTCATGATCGGTTCCGGCGGCAAGCCCACCAGCAGGGACGTCGCGCGGCTCGCGGGGGTATCGCAGGCGACGGTGTCGCGCGTGCTGCAGAACTCGCCGCTGGTGCAGCCGGCCACGCGCCAGGCGGTGCTCGATGCGATCGCGCAATCGGGCTACGCGCCCAACGCGGCCGCGCGCTGGATGCGCACCAAGCGCACCGGCATCATCGCGCTGGTGGTCGCCAACCTCGCGGTCAATCCGCTCTATCCGGCGATGCTGCAGTTGCTCTCGGCCGCGCTGCGCAAGCGCGGCCTCTCGGCCTCGGTCTACGAGGAAGAAGACTTCAGCGACGCGACCATGCGCGTGATGGTCGAGAGCGGCGTGGACGGCGTCATCACCACCACGGCCACCGAGGCCTCGCTGCCGCTCCTGGAACGCATCGCCCAGAAGGTGCCGCTGGTGCTGCTGCACCGCACGGTGGGCTCCGATGCCTTCGACCAGTTCTCGAGCGACAACCGCGCGAGCGGCGCCTCGACCGCGGGCTTCTTCGTGGACCACGGGCGCACGCGGATCGGCCTGATCTCGGGCCACGACCTGCCGAGCACCTTGCGCGAGCGCGAGCAGGGCTTCGTCGAGGAGCTCGCGCGGCGCGGCGTCGCGCTGAGCCCGGGCGCTGTGGCGCGGGTGCCGAAGTTCTCCTATGCCGCGGGCCAGGATGCAGCGCGCGCGATCCTGCAGTCGGGCCGCGTCGATGCGATCTTCGGCGTCAACGACATCGTGGCGATCGGCGCGCTCGACGGCGTGCGCTCGCAGGGGCTCGCGGTGCCGCGCGATGTCTGGGTCGTGGGCCACGACGACGTGCCGATGGCCGCCTGGGACAGCATCGCGCTCACGACGGTCTCGCAGTCGCGCGAGGCGATGGTGGAAGCCGCCGTCGCGCGGCTGTGCGCGCGGCTCGACAACCAGCAGATGGAGCCGGCACGCGTGGTGCTGCCGCACGCGTTCATCGTGCGGGGCACGGCCGGCTGATCGACGCCTCGCGGCTCAGTCCAACGTGATGTTGTTCTCGTGGGCCACCTTGCCCCACTTCGCGACCTCGTTCTTCAGGTAGCTCGCGAACTCCTCCGGCGTCGAGCCGACGATGTCGGCACCCATCGAGGTGAGCTTGGCGGCCGTCTCCGGCTGCTTGAGGATCTTCACGATCTCGGTGTTGAGCCGCGCGACGATCTCGGGCGGCAGGTTGGCCGGTCCCATCACGCCGCCCCACGAGTTGGCCTCGAAGTTCGGGATGCCGCCTTCGGCCACCGTGGGCACGGAGGCCAGCGCCGAGGAGCGCTTGGCACCGGTCACCGCGATCGGCTTGAGCAGCCCGCTCTTGATCTGCGACATGCCGCCGATCACGGTCGGGAAGATCACGCTCACGTTGCCCGCGATGGTGTCCTGCAGGCCGGGCGCATCGCCCTTGTAGGGCACGTGGACCATCTTGAAGCTCGCCATCGACTTCATCATCTCGCCCGCGAGATGGTTGGCCGATCCGTTGCCGGCCGAGGCATAGGTCAGCTTGTCGGGGTGTGCCTTGGCATAGGCGATCAGCTCCTTCATCGAGTTGACCGGCATCGTGGGCTGCACCAGCACCACCAGCGGCACCACCGAGGTCAGCGTGATCGGCGTGAAGTCCTTGATCGCGTCGTAGGGCAGCTTGCGGTAGACGGCCGGGTTGATCGCGTTGGGTCCGAGGTTCGCCATCAGCAGCGTGTAGCCGTCGGGTGCCGCCTTGGCCACGTACTCGAGCGCGATCAGGCCGTTGGCACCGGGCCGGTTCTCGACCACGAAGGCCTGGCCCAGCGCCTCGGTGAGCTTCACGCTGAGCAGGCGCGCGGTCACGTCGGAGGCACCGCCGGGCGGGTAGGGCACGACGAAGCGCACGGGCTGCTTCGATGGCCAGGCCTGGGCCAGCGCGGCGGCCGACACCACGAGCGAGGCCACGCACAGGCCCGCGGCGCGCCACAGGGAACGCGCCTTCATGCGGCCACCGTCGCGGTCGAGGTTGCGGGCAGCGGCAGGTCCAGCGTCGTGGTGCGCCGCAGCTCGCGCCGGTACTTCTTGTCGTCGAAGGGCCGCGCGCGGTGCATGGTGGTGCGGTTGTCCCAGATCACGAAGTCGTGCACCCGCCATTCGTGGCGGTAGATGAACTGCGGCTGCGTCGCGTGCTCGCTGAGGTCGCGCAGGATCAGCCGGCCCTCGGGCACGGCCATGTCGACGATGTGCGAGGCATGCGAGGCGAGGTAGAGCGAGCGCCGCCCGGTGCGCGGCAGGGTGCGCGCCAGCGGATGCACCGCGCCCTTGAGCCGCTGCTTCTCTTCCTCGGAGAACTCGAAGCCCATGATCTGGCGCGAGTAGGCGATCGAATGGAAGACCTGCAGCCCTTCGATGGCGGCCTTCGTCGCGTCGTCGAGCGCGTCGTAGGCGGCGCGCATGTCGGCGAACTCGGTGTCGGCCCGCACCGGCGGCACCACGCGCGCCGACAGCATCGAGTAGCGGCCGGGCGGGTTCTCGAACGAGGCGTCGGTGTGCCACAGCCGGTTGCTGATGGTGCTCATGCGCAGGCGGTGGTCGGCCGGCAGGATCTGGCCGTCGGCGCCGACGTTGGAGATGTCGGTCAGGGCCTCGTTGCCGAAGCGGTTCTTGGCGAGCACCGCGACCGAGGTCTTGCTGTGCAGCGTGCCGTCGAAGCGCTCGGCGAAGGCGAGCTGCTCCTCGTTCTCGAGCGGCTGGTCGCGAAAGACCAGCACCGCGTGCTCGTCCATGCCGGCGCGCAACTGCGCGAGCGTGTCGGGGTCGGTCAGGGTGCGCAGGCTGATGCCGGTCACCTCGGCGCCCAGCACCGAAGGGAGTTTCTGGATGTGCAGTGTCATGGTGGAGTCGTTTTTGGGTACGTATTCATGAATACGTAGTCATTTTTGGCCGCATGGCCACGACGGCGCATCGGGGAAAGCCCGCGGCCCGGTCGGAACCCTTGTTTCAGCCTTCGGCGGCCGCCACTTCCTCGGCCATCCAGTGCTCGAAGTCGCGCACCCGCTGCGGCACCGGCCGGTCGGCGCGCCAGGCCATGAAGTAGCCGCCCTCGGTCGGCAGCCGCAGCGCGAGCGGCGCCACCAGCCGGCCGCTCGCGAGGTCGTCGCGCACGAAGGCCAGCAAACCCATCATCACGCCCAGCCCCTCGGCCGCCGCCTGGTAGGCCATGGCGGCGTTCTCGAACTTGAGGCCGCGATGGATGTCGAGACCGCTCAGCCCCGCGGCCTCGAGCCAGGCCGGCCAGTCCTGCGGCCGGTTCAGCGAGCTCAGCAGCGCGTGCTGCGCGAGGTCGGCCGGCTGCGCGAGCGGTGGATCGCGTTGCAGCAGCGCCGGCGCACACACCGGCAGCAGCGTCTCGCGGAACAGCAGCCGGTAGCCCGGGCCCTCGGGCGGGCTGGGCTCGGAATGGATGCTCACGTCCACGTCGTCGCGCTCGAAATCGGTCGGCTTGTGCGAGGTGGTGATCTGCACGTCGATGCGCGGATGCTTGGCATGGAAGCGCGCCAGCCGCGGAATCAGCCAGCGGATTGCGAAGGTCGGCGGCAGCTTGATGCGCAGCAGCCACTCGTCGGGGCTCTGCTGCAGCTGCCGCGTGCCGAGCTCGATCTGGTCGAAGGCCACCCGCATGCTCGCGTGGTAGCTCTGGCCCGCGGGCGTGAGCCGGATGCCGTGGCGGCCGCGCTCGAACAGCTGCACCTCGAGCCAGGCCTCGAGCGTGGCGATGTGGCGGCTCACCGCGCCCTGGGTCACGCAGAGCTCGTGCGCGGCGCGCGTGAAGTTGCCGCAGCGCGCGGCGGCCTCGAAGGCGCGCAGGGCATTGAGCGGCGGCAGGCGGCGTGTCATGGGGTCTGACTTTAGCTCATGCCTGCATGCGTTAATTGTGATTGCGGCGCCTTCCTCTGCAGGCCTAGGATTCGGCCACTACAAGACAGGAGACGCGCAATGATGAAGAAACTGCATGCCTGCACGATGGCCGCGGTGCTGTTCGCGGGCTTCGGCCCCGCGCTGGTGCCGGCCCAGGACGCGGCCGCCAACTACCCCAGCCAGCCGATCAAGCTCATGGTGCCCTGGCCCGCGGGCGGCGGCGTCGACACCACGGCACGCATCGTGTCCGACATGCTGGGCCACCGGCTCGGCCATCCCTTCGTGATCGACAACCGCGCGGGCGCCGGCGGCAACATCGGCACCGAGCTCGCGGCGCGGCAGAAGCCCGATGGCTACAACCTGCTGATGTCCTCGATCAGCCCGAACGCGGTCAACGCCAGCCTCTACAGCAAGCTCGGTTTCGATCCGGTCAAGGACTTCGAGCCGGTGATCTACGTGTCGGCGGTGCCGAACATCCTGGTGGTGCCCGGCGACTCGCCGTTCAAGACCGCGAAGGACGTGATCGACGCCGCGCGCGCCAACCCCGGCAAGCTCAACTACGCCTCGGGCGGCATCGGTTCCTCGCAGCACCTGGCGGCGGTGCAGTTCGCCAGCGCGGCCAAGATCGACATCGTGCACGTGCCCTACAAGGGCACGGCGCCGGCCGAGGCCGACCTCGCGGCGGGCCATGTCTCGCTGATGCTCGACACCACCACCTGCCTGCCCTTCGTCGCCAGCGGCAAGATGCGCGCGCTCGCGGTGGCTTCGAAGAAGCGCAACCCCGCGCTGCCCGACGTGCCCACCTTCGACGAGGTGGGGCTGTCCGGCGTCTATGCCTCCTCGTGGTACGGCCTGTCGGCGCCGGCCGGCACGCCCAAGGCCATCATCGCCAAGCTCAATGCCGAGGCCAACGCGGTGCTCAAGTCGCCCGAGTTCCAGAAGCGCATGCTGGCCTTCGGCGCCGAGGTCGGCGGCGGCACGCCCGAGGAGTACGGCCGCTTCATGGCCAGCGAGACCAGGCGCTATGCCGAGATCGTGCGCATCTCGGGCGTGAAGCTCGATTGAACGCCGGCCCTTTCCCTTCTTCCCACGCTCCCGACGATTCCATGTCCGCTTCCTCCGCTCCCCGCACCCTGTTCGACAAGATCTGGGAGGCGCATGTCGTGATGCAGCGCGACGACGGCCAGAGCCTGCTGTACGTCGACCGCCACCTGGTGCAGGACGGCTCTGCGCCGGCCTTCGAGATGCTGCGCCAGCGGCAGCTGCCGGTGCGCCGGCCCGAACGCGCCTTCGCCACGCCCGACCACTACGTGCCCACCGGCTCGCGCGTGCTGGCCGACATCGCCGATGCCGAGAAGCGCGCGATGGCGCAGGCGCTGCACGACGACAGCGCGGCCGCGGGCATCCGCTTCTTCGGCCTCGACGACATCCGCCAGGGCATCGTGCACGTGGTCGGCCCCGAGCAGGGCCTGAGCCTGCCGGGCAGCGTGATCGTCTGCGGCGACAGCCACACGGCCACGCACGGCGCGCTCGGTGCGCTGGCCTTCGGCATCGGCGCCTCGGAAGTGGCGCACGTGCTGGCCACGCAGACGCTGTGGCAGCGCAAGCCGCGCACGCTGCGCGTGACCATCGACGGCCGGCTTGGCGCGGGCGTGTCGGCCAAGGACATCATCCTGGCCGTGATCGCGCGCATCGGCGCCGCCGGCGGCACCGGCCACGTGATCGAGTACGCGGGCGAGGCGATCCGTGCGCTCTCGATGGCGGGCCGCATGACGGTGTGCAACATGTCGATCGAGGCCGGCGCGCGCGCGGGCATGGTGGCGCCCGACGACACCACCTTCGAATGGCTGGCCGGCCGGCCCGAGGTGCCGCGCGGCGCGGCCTGGGACGCGGCATTGGCCATGTGGCGCCGGCTGCCGAGCGACGAGGGCGCGGCCTTCGACAGCGAAATACGGCTGCAGGCCGCCGACATCGCCCCCATGGTCACCTGGGGCAACAGCCCCGAGGACGCGCTGCCGATCACCGGCCGCGTGCCCGATCCCGCGCAGGCGGCCAGCGCCGAACGCCGCGAGGCGATGCGGCGCACGCTGGACTACATGGGCCTGGCACCGGGCCAGGCGCTGACCGATCTCGCGGTCGACCGCGTCTTCATTGGCTCGTGCACCAACGGCCGCATCGAGGACATGCGCAGCGCCGCCGAGGTGGTGCGCGGCCGGCGCGTGGCCGCGGGCGTGGAAGCCTGGGTCGTGCCCGGCTCGGGGCTCGTGAAGCAGCAGGCCGAGGCCGAGGGTCTCGATGCGGTGTTCCGCGATGCCGGCCTGCAATGGCGCCATGCCGGTTGCTCGATGTGCCTGGGCACCAATGGCGACCAGGTGGCCGCGGGCCAGCGCTGCGCCTCGACCTCGAACCGCAACTTCGTCGGCCGCCAGGGGCCGGGCTCGCGCACGCACCTGATGAGCCCGGCGATGGCCGCAGCCGCCGCCATCACCGGCCGGCTGACCGACGTGCGCGCCATCCCGCCGGCGCGCTGAAGCGCCGCTGCCACGAAACCACGCCCCGAACCCATGGAAGCCTTCATCTCCCTCGACGCGGTCGCCGCGCCGCTCGCGCGCATCAATGTCGACACCGACCAGATCGTGCCCGCGCTCTACCTGCAGAAGCCGCGTTCGGACGACTTCGGCGACTACCTGTTCCACGACGTGCGCCACGATGCCGCGGGCGCGCGCCGCGGCGACTTCGTGCTCAACGACCCCGTGTATGCGCAGGCGCGCATCCTCGTGGCGGGCCGCAACTTCGGTTGCGGTTCCTCGCGCGAGCATGCGGTGTGGGCGCTGCACGACGGCGGCTTTCGCACCGTGATCGCCCCGAGCTTCGGCGATATCTTCTTCTCGAACGCGCTCAAGAACGGCCTGTTGCCCGTGCGCCTGCCCGAGGACACGGTGCAGTCGATGCTGGCCGAACTCGCCGCAGCGCCCGGCGCGCGCATGCGCGTGGACCTGCGCGCGCAGACCGTCACGCGGCCCGGCGGCGAGGTCGAGTCCTTCGCCATCGATCCCTTCGCGCGGCACTGCCTGCTCGAAGGCCTCGACGAGATCGATTACACGCTGACCCAGCGCGCGCGCATCGAGGACTTCGAGCGGCGCCGCGCCGCCGATGCCGCGCTGTCCCATTCCACCCTCTGAACAGCTAGAAAAGGTTCCCAGACATGAAGATCGCAGTGATGCCGGGCGACGGCATTGGCCCCGAGGTGACCGCCCAGGCATTGAAGGTGCTGAAGGCCGTGGTGGGCACGGCCCAGCCGCTGGAACTCGCGCATGCCGCGATCGGCCAGGCCGGCATCGACAGCGCGGGCGACCCGCTGCCCGCGGCCACCAGCGAGATCGCGCGCAAGGCCGACGCCATCCTGTTCGGCTCGGCCGGCATGCCTGGCGACGAAGCCATCCCGTTCATGATGCGGCCCGGCGCGAGCCTGCTGCGCCTGCGCAAGGAGCTGGGCCTGTTCGCGAACTTCAGGCCGGCCTTCCTGTTCCCCGAGCTGATCGGCGCCTCCACGCTCAAGCCCGAGGTGGTCGAGGGGCTCGACCTGCTGATCCTGCGCGAGCTCACGGGCGACGTCTATTTCGGCGAGCCGCGCGGCAGCGGCGTCAATGCCGCGGGCGAGCGCGAGGCCTTCAACACCATGCGCTATTCCGAGCCCGAGGTCGAGCGCATCGCGCACGTGGCCTTCCGCACGGCGCGCGCGCGCAAGGGCCGGCTGTGCTCGGTCGACAAGGCCAACGTGCTCGAGGTGATGCAGCTGTGGCGCGAGGTGGTCACGCGCGTGGGCGCCGAGTATCCCGACGTGGAACTCACGCACCTGTTCGTCGATGCCGCCGCGATGCAGCTGATGCGCGCGCCCAAGCAGTTCGACGTGATCGTCACCGGCAACATCTTCGGCGACATCCTGTCCGACGCGGCCGCGATGCTCACGGGCTCGATCGGCATGCTGCCCTCGGCCTCGATGGCGGCCGGCAGCTTCGGCCTCTACGAGCCGGTGCACGGCACCGCGCCCGACATCGCCGGTCGCAACCTCGCGAACCCGCTGGCCGCGATCCTGTCGATGGCGATGATGCTGCGCTTCTCCTTCGGCCAGGCGGCGAACGCCGATCGCGTCGAGCAGGCGGTGCGCCGCGTGCTGGCCGACGGTTTGCGCACCGGCGACATCTACCAGGCCGGCAGCACGCGCGTGGGCACCGAGGAAATGGGCGACGCGGTGGTCGCGGCCCTGGGAAAGAACTGAAGGAACCCGATGGAGGGCGGGGCGAAAGCCCTGCCTACCAGAGCTTCCACCAGCGCGGTGGCGGCTTGCGAAGTTCGAGCGGGCGGGTGTCGAGCTCCAGGCCCGCCACCGGCATCGAGGGCAGGCGCCGGCGCAGCGTGCGCTCCAGCTCATGCGCCATGCCGCGCGCCCGCGCGTCGCCGCGCAGGGCGCGACGGCGCCATTCCGCGGCCTCTGCGGCCAGTGCATCCATGTCCATGTTGCTGATCTCCACCATGGCGCGATTGTCCCGCGCCGGCGCGCCCCGCATGTAGGCGCAAGCAGTACGTCGACGTACGAATGGATACGCAGCGCGGCCTGCATCCCACATCCAGGCAACAAGAAATCCGCCGCTATGTCAAAAGACATTGCGCGCCGATCCGAATCCGGGCCAAGTCGAGGCCCCGACCCGCTGATCCCGAGTGTGGGACACGGCCTACGCGAGGACGCGGCATCGCTTGACCGACGCCGCTTCGGCCGCACCCGGCCGGGGGATACGATCCCCCACGCGAAACCAAATACTCAAAGAGGGACGGAGTCGCCGCGCGCATCATCGATGCGCGTGGCGATCGGTGGTGGGACCGGGAACCGTGCAAATACCGAGAGGAATCCATGAAGAACGACCATGAAGCGCTGCGCGCGACGCTGCGCGAGGAAGAGAACGACGTCATCGAGGGCTGGCTGGACGAAGCCCGTGTGAAAGAGCCGGGCGCGCGCCGCGCGGCGAGGGCGGAAACCGCCGATGTGCTGCGCCTGCTCGATGGCTTGCTGGCCGCGGGCGGCGATGCCCAGCGCTTCGAAGCCGCCGAATGGGTGCCGCTGCGCGACGCGCTGGCCAACCTCTCGCGCACCCGTGCGGCCAAGGGCGAATCGGCCGGCGACACCAGCCTGTTCGTGCTCGCGCTCAAGAAGCCGCTGTTCGCCGCGCTGCAGCGCCGGCTGGCGAGCGACCCCGCCGCCATGGCGGCCGCGCTGTGGACCCTGTCGGCCACCGTCGACCAGTTGGCGCAGCACACGGTCAGCACCTTCCAGCAGGCGCGCGAGGACATCATCCGCCGCCAGCAGGAAGAGCTGCTCGAGCTCTCGACCCCGGTCGTGAAACTGTGGGAAGGCGTGCTGGCCGTGCCGATGATCGGCGTGCTCGACAGCAGCCGCACGCAGATGGTGATGGAGGCGCTGCTGCAGCGCATCGTCGAGACCGGCTCCGGCATCGCGATCATCGACATCACGGGCGTGCCCACGGTCGACACCCTGGTGGCCCAGCATCTGCTCAAGACCGTGACCGCGATCCGCCTGATGGGTGCCGACTGCATCATCAGCGGCATCCGGCCGCAGATCGCCCAGACCATCGTGCACCTGGGCATCGACCTGCAGGGCGTGCAGACCAAGGCCACGCTGGCCGACGCGCTCTCGCTGGCGCTCAAGCAGGCGGGCTGGCGCATCGAGCGCGCGGCCTGAGCGGAGTCGTCATGGACCGCATTCCCATCCTGCGCATGGGCGACATCCTGCTGGTGACCATCCAGGTCGACATGCAGGACCAGACCGCGCTGCAGCTGCAGGACGACCTGGCCGGCCAGATCGCCAAGACCGGCGCCTCGGGCGTGATGATCGACATCTCCGCGCTCGAGATCGTCGACTCCTTCGTCGGCCGCATGCTGACCAGCATCTCGGGCATCGCCCGCATCCTGTCTGCCACCACGGTGGTGGTCGGCATGCAGCCGGCGGTGGCGATCACGCTGGTCGAACTCGGGCTGTCGCTCGATGGCGTGAAGACGGCGCTCAACGTCGAGCGCGGCATGGAGATGCTGCGCCGCGCGCGCCTGGAGAACGCTCTTGGCCGCTGACCCCACGGGCACGTTGCCGCTGCTGTCCGAGCAGAACATCGTGGCCAGCCGGCAGATGGTGCGCGCGCTGTGCCAGGAGCTCAAGCTGTCGCTGGTCGACCAGACCAAGATGATCACGGCCGCCAGCGAGCTGTCGCGCAACGCGCTGATCCACGGCGGGGGCGGGCGCATGCGCTGGGAGTTCGTCGAGCGCAACGGCCGGCGCGGACTGCAGCTGCATTTCGAGGACGAGGGCCGCGGCATCGAGGACATCGCGCTGGCGCTGACCGACGGCTGGACCAGCGGCACCGGCATGGGCCTGGGGCTGCCCGGCAGCAAGCGGCTGGTCAACGACTTCGAGATCCAGTCGGCGCCCGGCGCCGGCACGCGCGTGAGCATCACCAAGTGGAAGTGATCGCGGGCTGGACCCACAAGGCGTTTCCGATCGACGATGCGAGCCGTGTCGGCGAGGCGCGCCGGCATGCGGCGCAGGCCGTGGCCGACATGGCCTGGAACGAGGTCGACGCGGGCCGGGTCGCGCTGGTGGTCACCGAGCTCGGCACCAACCTGCTGCGGCATGCGAACAAGGGCCGGCTGCTGATCGCCGCGCGGCCGCAGATGCACGAGATCGAGATCGTTTCGATCGACGAGGGACCGGGCATCGAGAACCTCGCGCTGTCGATGCAGGACGGCCACTCCTCGGGCAGCACGCCCGGCACCGGCCTGGGTGCGGTGCGGCGGCTGGCCGACGAGTTCGACATCCACTCCGCCGTGCCCGAGGGCACGGTCTGCGTGGCGCGCGTGCGCGAGGCGCGTGGCCGCGGCGCGGGCGAGACGCCGGGTGCGCAGCGGCTGCAGATCGGTGCGCTGTGCCTGCCGGCACCGTACGAATCCGTCAGCGGCGATGCCTGGGCCGCCACGGTCTCGGACCAGGGCGACGCGTTCTGGGTGCTGCTCGCCGACGGCCTGGGCCATGGACCCGAGGCGGCCAAGGCGGGGCAGGCCGCGGCCGAGGTTTTCGCCGAAACGCCGCAGCGCGACCTGCGCGACACGCTGCAGCAGATCCACCAACGGCTGCAGACCACGCGCGGCGCGGCCGTGTGCGTGCTGAGCCTCGATACGGAGAGCGGGCGCATCGCCTGGTCCGGCGCCGGCAACGTCGTCGGGCGCGTGCTTTCGGGCACCTTCGACAAGTCCATCGTGACCCAGCACGGCACCGCCGGCATGCAGATCCGCAAGCCCGAGACCGCCACGCTGGAGCTGCCGCCGCATGCGCTGGTGGTGCTGCACAGCGACGGCATCGAGATGCGCTGGCAGGCCGACCGCATCCGGCCATTGCTGCAAAAGGACCCCACGCTGGTGGCAGCCGTGCTTTTGCGCGACCATACGCGTCACCGCGACGATGCGACGGTCGTGGTTCTGCGGCGAAAGGAATGGCAATGAGCAGCAGCGAACCCGGAACCGCGCACGACACCGATGCCTCGGCACTGACGCGTCAGCTGGCCGAGAGCCGCCAGGAGAGCGACGACCTGCGCGCCGAACTCGAGGAAACCAACCGCGGCGTGGTGGCGCTCTACGCCGAGCTCGATGCGCAGGCCGAGCAGCTCAAGAAGGCCACCGAGCTCAAGAGCCGCTTCCTGGCCTACATGAGCCACGAGTTCCGCACGCCGATCAATGCGATTCGCAGCATCACGCGCATCCTCAACGACCGCATGGACGGCCCGCTCACGGCCGAGCAGGAAAAGCAGGTCGGCTTCGTCGAGACCATGGCCTCGGAGCTCGCCGAGATGGTCGACGACCTGCTCGACCTGGCCAAGATCGAGGCCGGCCGCGTGGAGATCTCGCCGGCCTGGTTCGAGATGGTCGACCTGTTCTCGGCGCTGCGCGGCATGTTCCGCCCGGTGCTGGGCAACCCGGCCACCGCGCTGATCTTCGAGGAGCCCGAGGGGCTGCCCAAGCTCTATACCGACGACCGCAAGCTGTCGCAGATCCTGCGCAACTTCATCTCGAACGCGCTCAAGTTCACGCCCGAGGGCGAGGTGCGCGTGACCGCGATGCGCGTGGGCGACGACCGCGTGCGCTTCTCGGTGGCCGACACCGGCATCGGCATCGCGCCCGAGCACCATGCGGCCGTCTTCGACGACTACTCGCAGGTCGATTCGCCGGTGCAGAAGCGGCTGCGCGGTACCGGCCTCGGGCTGTCGCTGAGCAAGCAGCTCGCCACGCTGCTCGGCGGCCACGTCGAGCTCGAGAGCGCGCTCGGCGAGGGCTCGACCTTCTCGGTCACGCTGCCGGTGCAGCTGCGGCGCCGGCCCGGCACCGAGGCGCAGGGCGGCGAGGACGGTTGGGGCTGGAACGGACAGGGCGGCCCCGGGAACGAACAACACGCGGGGCAGGCATGAACATCGACCCCGTCATCAACATCACCATCGACCGTTCGCAGCACACGGTGCTGGTGGTCGACGACAACCCCACCACCCGCTACGCCACCGCGCGCGTGGTGCGCGCGGCCGGCTTCCATACCCAGGAGGCCGGCACCGGCGGCGAGGCCGTGCGGCTGGCGCCGAAGAACATCTCGGCCGTGGTGCTCGACGTGCACCTGCCCGACTTCAGCGGCTTCGAGGTCTGCCAGCAGCTGCGCCAGCGGCCCGAGACCTCGACCTTGCCGGTGGTGCACCTGTCGGCGACCTTCGTGCGCAACGAGCACAAGGTGGCCGGCCTCAATGCGGGCGCCGATGCCTACCTGGTGCACCCGGTCGAACCGCCGGTGCTGATCGCCACCTTGCAGGCGCTGATCCGCGCGCGGCTGGCCGAGGAAAAGCAGCGCGCGAGCGAGGCGCGCTTTCGCGCCATCTACGACCAGGCGCCGCTGGGCATCGCGCTGGTCGACGCCCTGGGGCGCTTCGCCGACGTCAATCCCGCGATGGTCGGCATGCTGGGCCGGCCGCGCGAGACGCTGATCGGCCAGGCGGTCAGCGCCTTCGCGCCGCCCGACTGGACCGCGTTCGTGCACGACCACACCGTCGAGAACGACGATCCGCTGCGGCCCCTGGCGACCTGGACCGGCGAGTTCCCGCTGCTGCGCCAGGACGGCCGCTGGACCCGCCTCGAATGGACCATGTCCACGGCGATCGAACCGGGCCTGCGCGTGGGCATCGCGCTCGACGTGTCCGAGCGATTCGAGCTCGAGACGCGCCGGCGCGAGGTGCTCGAGCGCGAACAGGCGGCGCGTGCCGCGGCCGAGCGCCTGAGCCGCACCAAGGACGACTTCGTGGCCGTGCTCTCGCACGAACTGCGCAACCCGCTCAACGCCATCGGCGGCTGGGTGCATCTGCTGAAGGTCGGCAACCGCGCGCCCGAGCAGATGGAGAAGGGGCTCAATGCCATCGACCGCAGCGTGAAGGCGCAGGCGCGACTGATCTCCGACATCCTCGACGTCTCGCGCATCAGCTCGGGCAAGCTGCGGCTGCACCGCGAATGGGTGGACCCGGCCGCGCTGGTGAGCGCCTCGATCGAGGCCTCGAACGCGGCCGTGGCCGCGAAGAAGCTGCTCATCCACTTCAACCAGGAAGGCGCCGAGCAGGCCGCCTGGCTCGATGGCACGCGCTTCCAGCAGATCGTGTGGAACCTGCTGTCGAACGCGATCAAGTTCTCGAACGAAGGCGGCCGCATCGTGGTCGACCTGGTGCGCAGCGGCGACCGGCTCCAGCTGTCGGTGCAGGATTTCGGCCGCGGCATCGCGAACGATTTCGTGCCGCACCTGTTCGACCGCTTCTCGCAGAGCGACTCGCCCGACAACCGCTTCCACGGCGGCCTCGGCCTCGGGCTGTCGATCGTCAAGAACCTCGCCGAGCTGCATGGCGGGCAGGTCTCGGCGCACAGCGAGGGCGAGGGCAAGGGCGCCACCTTGCGCGTGTCGCTCGGCGTGGTGCCCGACGGCGACGGCGGGATCATCCTGCTCGATGCGCGTCAGTCGTCCGCCGATTCGCCGTCGGACCACCTGCTCGCGGGGCTCGAGGTGCTGGTGGTCGAGGACAACGCGGACGCCAGTGAGATCCTGGCCGTGGTGCTGTCCGACGCGGGCGCGCTGGTGCGCATCGCGCCCGACGTGGACGTGGCGCTGCAGCTGCTCGACCAGAAGTGGCCCGACGTGCTGGTGAGCGACATCGGCCTGCCGGGGCGCGACGGCTACGACCTGATCCGCGAACTGCGGCTGCTCCAGGTCGAGCGCGGCAAGCCGCGGGTCTTCGCGATCGCGCACACGGCCTTCACCCGGCCGCAGGACCACGGCAAGGCGACCGAGGCCGGCTTCGACGTGCACCTGGGCAAGCCGCTGCAGCCGCATGCGCTGATCACGCTGATCAACCAGCGCCCCGGCTGAGCGCCGCCTCCTAGGCCGCCGGGCCCTCCACGAACACATCGGAATGGAAGTCGTCGGCATCGAGGCCGCAGCGCGCGAGCGCGGCCTCGCGCACCGCCGCCACCATCGCGGGCGAACCGCAGCAGTACAACGCGTGCCCGCGCAGGTCGGGGCAGGCCTGCACCAGGGCCTCGTCGGCCCGGCCGCGGACCTGCTCGGTGCGCAGGCTGTCAGCTACCGTGGCGTCTTCGTCGCTCAGCGCCGCGATGAAACGCAACGACGGCCACTGCCGCTGCCAGCGCGCGATCGCGGCGGGCAGATAGATGTCCTGCGCCCGGCGCGCGCCCCAGAGCAGCGTGATCGGTCGGTCGACGCGGCGTTTCATCAGGTCGTCGAGGATGGACTTGACCGGTGCGAAGCCGGTGCCGCCGACCACGAAGACCAGCGGGCCGGTGTCCTCGCTGCCACCGGACAGCGAGAAGGCGCCGAACGGCAGCTCCACCTCGAGCAGCTCGCCGCTCGCGAGCTGCGGCACGCGCGCGCTGAAGGCACCGCCCGGCACGTGGCGCACATGCAGCGTCAGCGTGTCGCTCTCGTGCGGCGGATTCGCCATCGAGTAGCAGCGCGTGCTGCCGTCGTCGAGTTTCAGCTGCAGGTACTGGCCGGCCTGGAAGCGCGCGCGCTGGCCCGCGGGCAGCCGAAGCTGCAGCAGCGAGACGTCGGGCGCCGCGAGCTGGTGGCGGAACACCTTGGCCGCGAAGCGCTTGCGCGCCGCGGGATCGACGCGCCGCCACGAAATGGGCCGGATCTCGAGCGCCGGACTCGCGGCCGTGCACATGCAGAACAGCACTTGGCCCGGCCCGCAGGTCTCATTGACCAGCGCGCCACGGCCCGCGGACGCGACCTCGCCGTGCGCGACCGTGCCCGCGCAGTTGCCGCACACGCCCTTGCGGCACGAATGGGGCAGCTCGATGCCGGCGCGCAATGCGGCGTCGAGCACGGTCTCGCCCTCGTTGCCGTCGAAGGCCAGGTCGCTGTCGGCGATGGCGATGCGGTGGCTCATGGCACGACCTCGCCGGGCACGGTCGGCAGGCCCGACAACAGCGCGATGGTGCGCAGCACGGCCTCGGGGTTCGCGATGCCGCGGCCCGCGATGTCCATCGCGCTGCCGTGGCCCACGCTCGACAGCAGCGCATCGGCGCCGATGCTCAGGGCGCTCGCGGCGCGCGGCGCCAGCAGCTTGACGGGGATGTGGCCCTGGTCGTGGAACATCGCGACATAGAGGTCGTGCGCGCGATCGGCGAGCAGCAGGTCGGCGCCCGCGGGGCCGTCCACGCGCAGGCCCTCGGCACGCGCGGCCTCGACCGCTGGGGCGACGATCGCCGCATCCTCGGGCCCGAACAGCCCGCCCTCGGATGCATGCGGGTTGATGCCGAACACGCCGATCGAGGGCTGCGTCACGCCGAGCGTTGCACAGGCCCGCGCGCCGGCGCGGATGGCCTCGGCCACCAGCGCGGGCGTCATGCGCTCGAGCGCGGTGCGCACGCTCTCGTGCAGCGTTGCATGCACGATGCGCAGCCCGCCGCTCACGAGCATCAGGAACACGCGGTCCTCGGCCATGCCGCAGACGCGCGCCACCAGCGAGGGATAGCCGCTGAAGGCGATGCCGGCGCGGTGGATCGCGGTCTCGTGGTGCGGGCAGGCGACGACCGCATCGACCTCGCCGCGCCGGCAGGCTTGCAGCGCGGCCGTGGCCGACGCGACCGCGGAGGCTCCCGCTGCGGCGTCGATGTGTCCGGGGCGCACCTCGAAATCATCGGTCGCGACCAGCCTGGCGTCGCGCAACAGCGCATCGAGGCCGAGCTGCGCCGCCGTGCGTTCGAACACGTTGGCGGGACCGTACAGCACGATGCGTTCGCGGTCTTCGCGCGGCAGCGCGGCCAATGCCTTCAGCGCGATCTCGGGCCCGATGCCGTTGGGATCGCCCGCCGTGAGCGCGAGCCGGCGTGGCGTTCGAAGAGAAGACTCGGCGTTCACAGCGGCAGCGCGAGAAGGGTGTCGGTCACCGTGCTGTCGCACACGGCCACGCGCGACTGCAGCAGCAGGCGGCCCTCGCGCCGCACGAAGCGGTCCTCGTAGCTGCCGGTGGCGAACATCTCGGTCTGTCCCGTGGCCATGATGCGCGCCACCATGAAGGGCGTGCGCGCGCGTGCCGTATCGGCTTCGGCCTCGAGCAGCAGCGGCATGCCCAGCAGGTGGCGGTAGCGCTGGCGCTCGTAGATGTTGGCCTCGCGCAGCGCGGCGATGCGGTCCTCGAGCATCGCGCGCGAGTCGGCGTAGACGATGCCCGCGGGCAGTCCCTCGCGCTCGTTCTCGACGTGGGTGATGCGGTAATGGCAGTCGTCGGCGAAGAAGTCGGGCCAGCGCTCGAGCGCATCGCTGTCGATGGCATCGGCATAGGCCGCGTTGAAGGCGCACAGCGCCAGCAGGTCGATCATGGGTGTTCTTTCCTCGTCGGGTGCTCAAGCGCCCATGTGCTGCCGATAGGCCTTCCAGAAGCCGCGCACCGAGGCCTCGGTCGCGCGGCCCTCGCTCGAGACGGCACCGTCGCCGCCCATCTCGACGATGGCCTCGTGGTCGGCCGCGCCCGCGATGCCGCGCTGCACGAAGCCGCCGACCGCGCCGTCCTCCATCGAGATGAAGCCCGCGGGCCCGACCAGGTTCGACTGCTTGAGCCGCACGCGGCGCTGCGCGGGCGTGTCGTCGACATAGCCGATGTAGGTCCAGTTGAGCTCGGTGCGCGCGCTGCCCTTGGGCAGCACCTGGCGCACCGCGAGGCAGTTCTGGATCTGCTGCAGCACGAAGCCCGGGAACACCGAGAGGATCTGCAAGGTCACGCCGTCGTCGTACTCCTTGAAGCCCGCGAGCACGCTCGGGTCCTTCAGGCGGTAGCGGTCGTTGTCGGAGCGCAGCGCCTGTTCCTTGTACGAGGCATCCTTTTCCGCGGCCGCGTCGATCATCGAGTAGCTCACGTGGTGGCCACCGCTCTCGTCGACGATCACGCCGCCCTTCTGCGACAGGCGGTTGAGTTCGAAGGTGGTGAAGAACAGGTGCAGCAGGCTCGCGTGGTAGCTGTCCTTCACGTTCTCGACGTAGAGTTTCCAGTTGTTGGGCAACGCCTGCGTGAAGCGGCCGATCACCTCCACCGGCTTGTGCAGCACGCGCTCGATGCGCGCGCAGATCTCGTCGCCGAGGTACTCCTCGATCGAGGGCACGTCTTCGGAGAAGCTGCCGAACACCAGCCCGCAGAAGCGCGCGATGCGCAGCTTGCGCGGCCCGTGCGCCTCCTTGCAGAAGCTCGCGGGCATGCCACCCTGGCCCTTCACGCCCTTCTCGAAGGCCACGCCCTTCAGGTCGCCCTGGCGGTTGTAGCTCCAGGCGTGGTAGACGCACTGGAAGTTCTCGCTGCGGCCCGACTTCTCGAGCGCGATCAGCGCGCCGCGGTGCGCGCAGCGGTTCTCGAAGGCGTAGATCTCGTCGTCGTCGTCGCGCACCACCACCACCGGCGTCTCGCCCGCGAAGGTGGTGCGGTAGCTGCCACCCTCGGGCAGCTCGGCCTCGAGGCACAGGTAGTTCCAGGTCTCGCCGCGGAAGATGCGTGCCTGCTCGTCGGCGGCCAGTTGCGCGTCGCTGTAGACGCCGAACGGGATGCGCGTGAGGCCGGGCCCGGACCAATGGATCGGTTGCGCGGGCGCGGTGGATGAAGCGATGGACATGGCGGGCTTACTCGAGGGTGACGTTGGCGCTCTGGATGACCTTGTGCCACTTGGCGGACTCGGCCTGGATGAACTGGCCGGTGCGGGCACTGTCCCAGCCGCGCGGCTCGGCGCCCTGCTCGGCGAACTTCTGCTTCACGTCGGGCAGCGCGAGCGCGGTGGCGATGGCCTTCTGCGTCGAAGCCACGATCGGTGTCGGCGTGCCCGGCGGCGCGACCACCGCGAACCAGGTCACGGCATTCATCGCGGGCAGCTTCTGCTCGGCGAAGGTCGGCGCCTCGGGCAGCGCGGGGCTGCGGTGCTCGTCGGCCACCGCGAGGATGCGGACCTTGCCGGTGCGCGCGAACTGCAGCGAGGAGGAGATGTTGTCGAAGAACACGTCGACCTGGCCGCCGATCAGGTCGACCAGCGCGGGCGCCGTGCCCTTGTATGGAACGTGCGTCATCTCGGTGCCGGTGAGCTGCATGAACAGGCTGGCCGTGAGGTGCGAGGTGGTGCCGTTGCCCTGCGAGGCGAAGCTCACCTTGCCGGGGTTGGCCTTGAGGTAGGCGATGAACTCGGCCACGTTGTGCACCGGCAGCTTCGGGTTCACCACCAGCACGTTGGGCACCGTCGCGAGCACCGTCACCGGCACCCAGCGCGTGGGATCGAAGCCAAGCTTCTTGTAGAGGTGCTGGTTGATCGCGATCGGCGCGGGTGGCGAGGCCAGCAGGGTCTTGCCGTCGGGCTCGGCGCGGTAGACCACGTCGGCGCCGATGTTGCCGCCGGCGCCCGTGCGGTTCTCGATCACCAGGCCGCCGGGGAACTGGTCGCGCAGCTTGTCGGCCACCACGCGCGGCAGGATGTCGGCGGTGCCGCCGGCGGGGAAGGGCACGATCATGCGCGCGACCTTCTCGTTGGCGGTCTGTGCCTGCGCGGCGGGCAGCAGCGCGGGCAGCATCAGCGCGGCCAGGGCCGCCAGGCCGAGCGTGCGCGCGGCGAGTCTGTGGAACATCGTGTGTCTCCGTCTTGTTCGTGCATCGAGGGGTTTTCAGTGTCCTTGCGAGCCGGTGGCCGGACAAGCTAGATTTGCGCTATGCGCAAAAACGAAACCACCGACCCGGGCGAGGACGAGGCCGTCCCCGACAAGAACTTCGTCGCCTCGCTCGAGAAGGGGCTGGCCGTGCTGACCTGCTTCGGCCGCCAGCACAGCCGGCTCAACGTGTCGGAGGTCGCGCGGCTCACGATGAGCACGCCGGCCTCGGCGCGGCGCTCGCTGCTGACCCTGCGCGCGCTCGGCTACCTCGACAGCGACGGCAAGCGCTTCTGGCTGCTGCCGAAGGCGCTGCTGGTGGCGCATGCCTATCTGGCCTCGCGGCCCGAGCCTTCGGTGGCGCAGCCGCTGCTCGACGCGCTGTCGGAGCGCACGCGCGAGTCGGCCTCGCTCGCGCTGCTGCAGGACGACGACGCGATCATCATCGCGCGCTCCACCGCGCGGCGCAGCCTCAGCACCGGCCTGGGCATCGGCTCGCGCCTGCCGGCCTATTGCGCGGCACTGGGCCGCGTGCTGCTCGCGAGCCTGCCGCCCGAGGAGGCCGAGCGCCGCATCCGCGCCATGCCGCGCCCGCGGCTCTCGCCGCGCACCGTCACCGACGCAGCCGAGGTGCTGGCCATCGTCGCGCGCTGCCGGCGCGAGGGCTACGCCAGCAACGACGGCGAACTCGAACTCGGCGTGCGCTCCATGGCCGTGCCGGTGCGCGATCGCGCGCAGCAGGTGGTGGCGGCGATGAGCATTGCTGTGCGCACCGAGCGCATGACGCTGGTCGAATTCCGCGAGGCTTTCCTGCCGGCGCTGCAGAAGGCGAGTGCAAGCCTGAGCGCGCGCCTGTATCCGGGATGATGCGAAGCCGCCACCGGCAGGCGGCGATGCAGAATGCCCCCGTCGCCAGCGACCACAACCACGACAACAGCCTCATGAACCTGTGTTCCTCTTTCGCTCGCACCCTTCTCGCGGGCGCGACCCTTGCCCTGCTGGCCGCCTGCGCCGCGAACCCGCCCGCGGACCCCGGCGAATGGAAACCCAACCCGCCCAATCCCAATGCGCCGTATCCCGCCGAGTCGCGCACGAATGGCGAGCAGGGCATGGTGATGCTGCGCGTGCGCACCACGCCGGCGGGCAAGCCAGCCGCGATCGAGGTGCAGACATCGAGCGGCTATCCGCGCCTGGACCGCTCGGCGGTCGAGACGGTGTGGAAGTGGCAGTTCAAGCCCACGCCCGACGACGGCACCGTGGTGTGGCGCGAGGTGCCGATCCGCTTCTTCATCACCTCGCTGCCGCAGCAACAAAGGCTCGACTGAAAGTGCCGCCGCTCAGGCGGTGGCCGGCGCATCGTCCGTGAGCTGGCGCAGCGCCTCGCGCAGCTTGCCGAGGTCGGCCGGCTTCGAGAAGTGGGCGTCGAAGCCCGCCTCGAGCGCCTGGCGCCGGTCCGATTCCTGGCCATAGCCGGTCAGCGCGATCAGCGCCATCCGGCGTGTGCCCGATTCGCGCTCTCGCTCGCGCACGCGTCGCGCGAGTTCATGTCCGCTCATGCCGGGCAGGCCGATGTCGAAGATGCCCGCGTCCACGGGCCCGGCCTCGAGCAGTTGCAGCGCCTCCTCGGCGCTGCCGGCCTTGCGCACCGCGTGCCCTTCGAGCGCGAACCACTCGGCCAGCACATCGAGCGCATCGAGGTTGTCGTCGACCAGCAGCAGGCGCAGCGTGGGCGCGCCGATGGCGGCGGCGTCGGCGGGTGCCTCGGGTTCGGTGGCCGCGGCGCCGGCCAGCGGCAGGCGCACGATGAAACGGCTGCCCTGTCCCGCGCCGGCGCTCTGCGCCTCGATCAACCCGCCGTGCAGCTTCGCGAGGCTCTGCGCGATGGCCAGGCCCAGGCCCAGGCCGCCGGCGGCGCGCTGCAACTGCTGCGCGCCCTGCACGAAGCGCTCGAACACGTGAGGCAACAACTCGGGCGCGATGCCGATGCCTTCGTCGGCGACCGACAGTTCGGCCTGGCCGTCGACCGTGCGCAGGTCCAGCGCGATGTCGTCGGTGGGCTGGGTGAACTTGGCGGCGTTGTTGAGCAGGTTGCACACGATCTGCACCAGCCGCAGCGGATCGCCGAGCACCGGCACCGGCTGGTCGGGCAGGCTCAGCCGCGGCATGCGCGCGCGCGGCTGCAGCGCGGGCTGCGTGAGCTCGATCGCCTTGGCGGCCACGTCGCGCAGGTCGACCGGTTCGGGCCGCAGCACGATCTTTCCCGACACGATGCGCGAGATGTCGAGCAGGTCGTCGACCAGCCGCGACAGGTGGCGCACCTGGCGCTCGATGATCTGGCGCTCGCGCGGAAAGGCCTTCTCGTCCTTGCGCTCGATCAGCGTGAGCGCGAGCGAGATCGGCGCCAGCGGGTTGCGCAGCTCGTGGCCCAGCATGGCGAGGAACTCGTCCTTGGCCTGGCTCGCCACCTCGGCCTGGGTCTGCGCCTTGCGGGCGCGCGCGAGCAGGCGCACGTTGTCCAGGGCCAGCGCGGCACGCTGCGCGAGCTCGCCGATCAGGGCGCCGTCGGCCGGCGAGAAGCGCCGCTTCGAGCGGTCCTGCAGGATCGCCATCGCGCCGATGGTGCGGCCGCGCGCCACCAGCGGCACCACGCAGCCGGCCGTGATGCCCAGCATCTGCACGAAGCCGCGCAGCTGCGGGTCGAGCAGCTCGAAATCGCCGGGACGGTCGAGGTTGCCGATGAAGGTCTGGCCGCTGGCGATGGCCCAGGGGAACGAGCCCGGGCCCGTGGTCGGGGCCGCGCTGTTGTCCACGAACTTCGCGATCTCGGCGCTGCGCGCGGGGTCGGCATGGTGGGTGAGCTTGCGCTCGAGCACGTCGTGCTCGTCGAGCAGGTCGATGCGGCAGAGGTCGGCCACGTGCGGCACGATGATGCCGGCGATGGCCTGCAGGGTCGACTCCTCCTCCAGCGAGCGCGACAGCACCGCGCTCGCGCTCACCAGCCGCTCGAGCTGGGTCTGCGCCGCCTGCGCCACGGTGCGCGCCTCGCGCTCGGCGTTCAGCAGGCTGTCGCGTTCGGCCTCGTGCTCGGTGCGCTGCGTGGCGGCATCGGCCAGCGCATGCGCCACGGCGTCGATCTCGGCGATGCCCGAGGCATGGGGCGAGACCGGCAGGCCGTGCCCGAGCGCGTCGGCGCTGCGGCGCAGGCGCGCCATCGGCCGCGTGATCGAGCGCGACATCCACCAGGCCACGAGCGCGCCGAGCAGCAGCGACACCAGCAGGCCGCCGCCATAGGCGACCAGGGTGCGGCGCAGCGCGTCGTCGGCCACCGCGGTGGGCGCGCCGAGCGCGACGATCCAGGGCGTGACGTCGATGCGCGCCACGGCCGTTTGCACCTCGGTGCCGTCGACGTTGCGCGTGGTGCCCACGTATTCGCGCCGGTCCTTCATCGTCTGCAGCAGCGCGCGCAGGCTGTCGCTGGGCGCGCGGCCGCGAAAGCGCTCGTCCTCGCGCGAGCGCGCCACGCGCGTCAGCGCCGAATCGAAGACCGAGACCGTCCAGCCTTCGGGCACGCGCTGGCGCGCCAGCACGGCGCCGATCGCCTCGGGCCGCACGATGGCGGTGAGCACGTAGCGCACCGTGTCGTCGCGTATCACCGGCACCCGCACCGCGAAGGCCAGGTTGCCGCGCGGTCCCGGCGTCAGCGCGCCGATGCCGGGCTGGCGCGTGCGGATCACCTCGGCCAGGCTGGCGGCTTCGACCACCTCGCCGTCGGGTCCGGCCACCGAGCCCTCGCTGCTGAAGACCACCTTGCCCGAGGGCGCGATCAGCAGCACGCCGCGCCACTCGGGATGCGTGGCGCGCAGCGCCTTGGCGAGCACCAGCGCGTCGATCAGGCCGCTGTCCTCGCTGGCGCCCAGCGGCTCGGCCAGCGCCAGCGCCTGCAGCGCCGAGATCGTGAGCCGCAGCTCGCTGTCGACCGAGGTGGCGAGCGCGCGCGCCACGCCCATGGTGGAGGTCTGGGTCTGCGCGCGCTGGGCCTGCAGCAGGCCGTTGAGCGCGAAGCCGCAGACGACGGCGAGCGGCAGCAGGGCCGCCGAGGCGACCAGCAGGAGCCGGACCGAGAGGGAGGGAGCGCGCATTCGCCTGAGGAGATCAACCGCGGAAGCGGTGATTGTTGCTCAGCCGGCGCGGGCGGCCATCCCGGGTTTTCGGTAGCTAGAAGGTCCAGCGTGCGCTGACCCGCGCGCTGCGCGGCTCCATCGGATGGATGTGGCGCCCGTCGATGCCGTCGCCGCAGGCACCGCGCGCTACTTCGCCCGCGCTGCACGAGGCATAGAAGTACTCGATGTCGTTGCCCTTGCGGCCCGCGAGGTTGAACACGTCGAGGCCCAAGGTGAGCTGCTTGTTGACCGCATAGCGCGCGCCGAAGTTCAGCAGCGTGGTGGCACGCGAACGCACCGTGTTCAGCGTGTCGAGCGCGCGCGGGCCCATGTAGCGCAGGCGAAGGGAGGCCGTCAGCGGGCCCTCGGTGTAGATGATGCCGGCCGCGAACACGCGCTCCACCGCGTTGTCGATGTAGTTGCCTTCGCTCTCGGGCGCCAGGCCTCGGAAGCGCGCGCGCGAGATCGCCGCATCGGCCTCGAAGCGCCAGCGCGAACCGAGCTTCCAGCGCAGCGTGGCCTCGATGCCGCGACGGCTGCTGGCGCGACCGGGCTCGGTGGTGCCGGCGTCGCCGACATACACCAGCTCCGAGTCGAGCCGCAGCTGCCACAGCGCCGTGGTGAGGCTGAAGTCTTCATCGGGCTGGAAGCGCCAGCCGATCTCGGCACCGCGCCCCTTCACGAGCGCGGGCACGCGCTCGGCGGGCAGGCCGCTCGTCGGATCGACGTTGATCGTCGCGCCGCGCACGTCGTTGCT
The DNA here is from genome assembly GCF_059415325.1 of Variovorax sp. GW821-FHT10D07. Lineage (NCBI taxonomy): Bacteria > Pseudomonadati > Pseudomonadota > Betaproteobacteria > Burkholderiales > Comamonadaceae > Variovorax > Variovorax sp. GW821-FHT10D07. Next base: position 343,519 of record NZ_JBWKMZ010000007.1, read on the forward strand.
GTGGAAGCCCGTGCCGACGTTGAGGTAGAGCTCGTGGGCCGGCGTCACGGTGAAGGCCAGGCCGGCTTTCGGGCTCACGAGCGAATCGTGGCCGCGTCCGCTGTTGACCGGGCCATACAGCGGCTCGCGCCCTTGCACGTCGTAGCGCAGCAGGTCGCCGCGCAGGCCCACGTAGCCGCGCCAGCGCTCGCTGAAGTTCACGAGCTGCTGGGCGTGAACGGAGAACAGGTCTTGTTGCACCTTGTCGTTGCGGACCGTCGAGATCCGTTCGCGGGTCACCGTGTTGTACAGCCCGACCTCGCCGATGCGGTCACCGCGCCAACTGCCTCCGAAGCTCAGGACGCCGTCCAGCCCCCCGATCGAGTTAGGCCGGCTGTGCGTGCCCTGCAGCCCGAAGACCCGACGACGATCGGTCTGCTCGAACTGGTCGCCCTGCTCGGGGTTGTTGAGAAAGTAGGTGAAGTCGGAGAACAGATCGAAGCGGTAATCGATGACATAGCCACTCAGTTGCGTCTGCCCCTCGGGGCTGTTGTCGAACCATTTGCCCGACAGGCTGAGGCGGCGCGTCTTGCCGCCGTCGGTGGTGTTGAGCGAGCCGAAGCGCGAGAGCTCGCCGCTGTCGACCAGTCGCTCGGGGATCTGGTCGGTGGAGTTCCAGCGGCTCTGGTAGGCCATGGCCGTGAGGCTGAGGCCGCGCACTGGCGAGCCTTGCGAGTAGCGCAGCACGGCATTGGCCTTGCGCAGGCGCTCGGGCGTGTCCCAGGGCCCGTTGTTGCCCTCGAGCTCGATGGCTCCGAGCCAGGTCTGGTCCTGCACGGTGCGCGAGCCGGCCGCGAGCAGTCGGCGGAAACTGTTCGCGCCCAGCGTGACCTCGGCGAAGGGCGCATCGAGCGCGCTCACATAGTCGAGCGAGGCAGTGCCCGCGAGCGCGAAGTCGCCGCCGTCGGCGAAGTAGGGGCCCTTGCGGTAGCGCACGCCCGAGACGAGGTCGGGGATCAGGAAGTTGAGGTCCGCGAAGCCCTGGCCGTGGCCGTGCGATGGCATGTTGACGGGCATGCCGTCGACCGTGACCGCGAAGTCGGTGCCGTGATCGAGGTTGAAGCCGCGCAGGAAGTACTGGTTGGCCTTGCCGTCGCCCGAGTGCTGCGTGGCGACCACGCCGGGCACGGCCTCGACGATGTCGCCGGGGCGCAGCTTGGGGCGGGCCTGGAACGAGGCTTTCTCCACCGCGCCTTCGCTGGCGCTGTCGGCGGTGCCGATGGCCGCATCGCGCGGACCACTCACTTCAATGGGCGGCAGGTGGACGGGCTGGGCCCAGGCCGGAACACCGGCAAGCATCGCCGTGGCGAACAGGCACGGGGAGCGCCGCGGGAGGATGCGCATGGGTCCCTCTTCTTTTGTATGAACAACTTTGAATTATTCATACGACAGGGCGCGAAACCATACGCCAATCGGCGCACGCGGCCGGCGCGGCGCTCAGTTCAGCGGCTTCAGGTGGCGGTGTGGCCTGGCGTTGCCATGGGCATGGGACTCGCCCGCGTCGAGCGGCACGAGGTGCACGTTGCCATGGCGCACCCCGCGCAGCGCCACCAGCTGTTCGGCGCAGGCGCGCACCGCGGCGGTGGGACCGCGCAGCACGACGGTCTCGAGGCAGTGGTCGTGGTCGAGGTGGGTGTGCAGGCTGGTGATCACCAGGTCGTGGTGGTCGTGCTGCAGGTCGAGCACCCGCGTGGTCACGGTCTGCTCGTGGTGGTCGTAGACATAGCTGACGTTGGCCACGCACCAGTTCGAGCGCTTCGCCGCGGGCTTGTCGAGCGAGGCACTGCCCAGGCGCGAGCGGATCAGGTCGCGCACGGCCTCCGAGCGGTTGACGTAGCCCTTGGCGGCGATGAAGGCATCGAACTGGGCCGCGAGTTCGTCGTCGAGGGAAATGGTGAAGCGTTGCATGGCGCGGGCGGGAAGGGGAGGGCGCCCGCATCATAGGAGCAGCGCGTGCCGATGCGGTCGATCCGCCCCGTGCCAGCCCATGCCGAAAAGCCCTCGATCCTGCGAAGGACCGAGGGCTTTTTCATGGGCGAAACCCGCGCGCCGGAGGCGCCGCGAACGCGATCCATCGGGTTTGCACTACATCAAACATGATATATCATGTGTCAAACTTCGAAAAAGCAGCCAAGGATCCCGCATGCCGTCCGTGTCTTCCGCCGCCTCTTCCCCTTTGTCGAACCGTCACGATCTCCAGCTCCGGCAGCGCGCCGCCAAGGTCGTGCCCGGCGGCATGACGGGGCACCTGAATGCGGCCTCGCTGCCCGCGGGCTATCCGCAGTTCTTCGAGCGCGGCCAGGGCTGCCGCGTCTGGGACGTCGACGGCAACGAATACATCGACTTCATGTGCAGCTGGGGTCCGAACCTGCTGGGCCATCACCATCCGGTGGTCGATGAGGCGGCGCGCAGGCAGCAGGCCCTGGGCGACTGTCTCGACGGCCCCACGGCGCGCTTCGTCGAACTGGCAGAGCGCTTCGTCGCGCGCAGCGCCCATGCCGACTGGGTGCTGTTCCAGAAGAACGGCACCGATGCCACCACCGTGTGCCTGATGGTGGCGCGCGCGGCCACGGGCAAGCGCAAGGTGCTGGTCGCGACCAAGGCCTATCACGGTGCCGATCCCTGGTGCACGCCGATCCCCCAGGGCATCACGCCCGAGGACCGCGCGCACCTGATCCACTACACCTACAACGACATCGCGAGTCTCGAGGCGGCTGTGGCCCAGGCGGGTTCGGACCTCGCCGCCATCGTCTGCGCGGCCTTCAAGCACGACCTGGGCATCGACCAGGAGCTGCCCACGCCCGCGTTCGCGCGCCGTGCCCGCGAACTCTGCGACCAGGCCGGCGCCGCGCTGATCCTCGACGAGGTACGCGCGGGCTTTCGCGTGCATGCGGGCGGCAGCTGGGAGACCGTGGGCGTGCGCCCCGACCTCAGCGCCTGGAGCAAGTCGATCGCCAATGGCTATGCACTCGCGGCCGTGACCGGTGTCGATGCGCTGCGCGAAGCGGCCACGCGCATCTACACCACGGGCTCGTTCTGGTCGGGCGGCGTGGCGATGGCCGCGGGCCTCGCGACGATCGAAGTGGCCGATGCACAGGACGTGGTGGGCCATGTGCGGGCCATGGGCCAGCGTTTCCGCGACGGCATCGCCGCGCAGGCCGCGAGCCATGGCGTGCCGGTGCGCCAGACGGGTCCGGCGGCGCTGCCGCTGATCCTGTTCGACGAAGACCCGGGCTTCGACAAGGGGGCGGTGTTCACGGTCGAGGCACTGCGCCGCGGCGTCTACCTGCATCCCAAGCACAACATGTTCCTGTCGCTGGCACACACCGTGCAAGACATCGATCGGGCCCTGCAGGCCACCGACGCGGCCTTCGCCGCCGTCGCAGCGCGCTTCGGCCACCGCTGAGCCACTCCCCCGTGTGAGTCCCTGAAACGCCGACGCCACAATAGCCGCGCGATTCACGCACCCGCACTCAAGGAGAGAGAAGCCATGGCAACCCCCGTCATCAACGTGGTCGAACGCACCAACCTCGCGAGCCAGATCTACGAGCATCTGCGTGAGCAGCTGATGTCGGCCACCTTCCAGCCGGGCCAGCGCCTGAAGATCCGCGACCTGGCCAAGACCATGGGCACCAGCGAGACGCCGGTGCGCGAGGCCCTGATCCAGCTCGTGCGCGACCGCGCGCTCGAGATGAAGGAGGGCTACTTCATCCGTGTGCGCCAGCTCACGCTGGCCGAGTACCTCGAGCTGCGCGACATCCGCTTCGCGCTCGAGCCGCTGGCGGCCGAGCGCGCCGTGCCCTTGCTCGACAACGCCACGATCAAGCAGCTGACGGAAAGCCATCGCCTGTTGGTGCGCGCGGAGAAGACCAAGGACTACCGCGCGGCCCTGCAGCACAACTTCGATTTCCATTTCGGCATCTACCGCCACTCGGGCATGCCGCAGCTCACCGAGCTGCTGGACCGCATCTGGGTGCAGGTCGGACCGATGCTGAACTTCCTCTACCCGCACGGCCATCCGACCTACGACGCCGAGCACCAGCACGTGAACGTGCTGCGCGGGCTGCAGCAGCGCGACACGGCGATGGTGCGCAAGGCCATCGAGGACGACCTGATCGAGGGCGGCCGCGACTTCGTGCGCGTGCTGAAGGAAATCGACGCCAATCCCGCGCGCGCCGAGGAACTGCTCGCGCTGCGCAACCAGCCACCCCCTTCCAGCAGAAAGAAAAGCCCGACATGACGGACCCCGGCAGCGCCCTGCACCCCACGGCATTCCCTCCCGACTGGCAACGCCGCGACCGCCTCGCGCTGCCCGTGCCGCAACTCCGGCGCGTGGCGCACACCTTGCGCCGCCAGGTCATCGAGCTCGTGCGCCGCCATGGCCAGGGCTATGTGCAGCAGGGCCTGGGCGCCGCCGAGATCTTCGCGATCCTCTACTTCCACGAGGCGCGCATCGACCCCGCCGACGCACGCTGGGAGGAGCGCGACCGCTGCATCCTCTCGACCGCGCACAACTCTGCGCTGTTCCATGCGGCGCTCGCGCTGCGCGGCATGATCCCCTCGGCCTCGCTCGACGACTACGTGAAGGACGGTTCGGCGCTCGAGATCAACGTCTCCGAGCGGCTCGGCCCCGTGGTCGAAGGCACCTTCGGCTCGCTGGGCCAGGGCATGTCGGTGGCCGCCGGCATGGCGCTGGCCTCGCGCATCCGCGGCATCGGCTACCGCGTGAACGTGGTGCTCGGCGACGGCGAGCTCGAGGAGGGCCAGGTCTGGGAGGCCGCGATGCTCGCGGGCTCCGAGGGCCTGCACAACCTCTGCGTGGTGCTCGACCTCAACTGGATGCAGGTCGAGGGCCACACCGACAGCGTGCTGCGCCTCTCGCCCATCGCTGACAAGTTCCGCGCCTTCAACTGGCAGGTGATCGAGCTCGACGGCCACGACCTCGAGGCGCTGCTCGCGGCCTTCGCGGCCGCGCGCGGGCAGACCGCGCGGCCGACCATGATCGTCGCCACCACGGTGCCCGGCAAGGGCGTGAGCCTGCTCGAGGGCGTGATCAGCCACAACGCGAAGCTGCCGGCCGAGGTGGCCGACGCGGCGCTGCGCGAACTGGGAGAGATGGCATGAACGCGAACATCAAGGCGCCGGCGCGCACGCTCGAGGTCGAGGACTTCACGCAGGGCGGTGCCCACACCGCGATGTCGGCCGCGCAGTCGACGGGCGCATCTTCGGTGCCGCGCTACTACGGCGAGGCGCTGCTGGCACTCGCGCGCGAACGCCGGAATATCGTCGCCCTGTCGGCCGACCTCACCTCGTCGACCGAGACCGACATCTTCCGCGACACTTTCCCCGAGCGCTTCCTGAACCCCGGCATCGCCGAGGCCAACATGTTGGGCGTGGCCGGCGGCCTCGCGCGCAGCGGGCTGCAGGCCTGGGTCCACACCTTCTGCGTGTTCGCCACGCGCCGGCCCTTCGACCAGATCGCGATGCAGGTCGCCTACCCGCGCACCGACGTCAAGATCGTCGGCTTCCTGCCGGGCCTGTCGACCATCCTCGGCGTGAGTCACCAGGCGATCGACGACATCGCGCTGATGCGCGCGCTGCCGAACATGACGGTGATCGAGCCCTCGGGCCCGGCGCAGGTACCGGCCGCGGTGCGTGCCGCGGCCGACCACAAGGGGCCGGTGTACCTGCGGCTGCTGCGCGCGTCCGCGGCCCTGCCCGAAGGCACGCCCTGGGAGCCGCTCGAGCTCGGCCGCATCCAGCCGCTGGACGACGGCGATGGCGAGGCGCTGATCGTCGCGAGCGGCCTGATGGTCGAGCCCGCGAAGGCGGCGGCGCGCGCGCTGCGCGCGCAGGGCATCGCGGTCGCCGTGGCCAACGCGCACACGCTCAAGCCTTTCGACGAGGCCTTCATCCAGCGGCAACTCGCGCGCCGGCGCCTGATCGTGACGGTGGAGAACCACTCGATCGTCGGCGGCCTGGGCTCGGCCGTGGCCGAGGTGCTGGCCGAGGCCGGTGCCGGCACGCGGCTGGTGCGTCTGGGCGTGCGCGACCGTTTCGCGCAGGGCGCGTCGATGCCCTGGCTGTTCGAGCGCCACGGCCTCACGGCGCAAGGCATCGCCGACGCGGTGCGTGAGGCATTGGCGTCGGGCGAGAAGACGCGATGAGCGACACCGTGCTGGTGCCCGAGCTCTGCCGGCTGCCCGCGCGCGAGCTGGCCGCGCTGATCCGGCGCCGCGCGCTGTCGTCGCGCGAGGTGGTGAGCGCCTTCCTGCAGCAGGTCGATGCGCTCAATCCGCGCTTCAACGCGATCGTCTCGCGCGTCGAGCGCGAGCAGGTGCTGGCCGAGGCCGACGCGGCCGATGCGGCGGTGGCGCGCGGCGACGCGCTGGGCGCGCTGCATGGCCTGCCGCAGGCGATCAAGGACACGGCGCCGGTGCGCGGCCTGCGCTCCACCTTCGGTTCGCCGCTGTTCGCCGAGCACCTGCCGGCGGCCGACGCGATCATGGTCGAGCGCATGCGCGCGGCCGGCGCCATCTTCATCGGCAAGACCAACGTGCCCGAGTTCGGCCTGGGCTCGCACACCTACAACCCGGTGTTCGGCGCCACCGGCAATGCCTGGGACCCGCGCTTCAGCGCCGGCGGCTCCAGCGGCGGCACCGCGGTGGCGCTCGCGCTGCGCATGCTGCCGGTGGCCGATGGCGCCGACATGGGCGGCTCGCTGCGCAACCCGGCGGCCTTCAACAACGTGCTGGGGCTGCGGCCCTCGCAGGGGCGGGTGCCGTTCTGGCCGCGCGGCGATGCCTTCGCCGGGCAACTGACCACCGAGGGCCCGATGGGCCGCAGCGCCGACGACCTGGCGCTGCTGCTGTCGGTGCAGTCGGGCTACGACGCGCGTGCGCCGCTGTCGCTCGACGGCGCGGTGCCTGACTGGCACGACCGCCTCGAACGAGATTTCGCCGGTGCGCGCATCGGCTGGCTCGGCGACCTCGGCGGCCACCTGCCGTTCGAGCCCGGCATCCTCGCGCTGTGCGAAGCGGCGCTCGCGCGTTTCGGCGATGCGGGCCTGCGGGTCGAACCGGTGCGTACCGACTTCGACTGGGAGCGCGTCTGGCACGCCTTCACCGTGCTGCGCCAGTTCATCATCGGCGGCAAGCATGGCGCGCACTACGACGTGCCGGCCTCGCGCGCGCTGCAGAAGCCCGAGCTGCAATGGGAGATCGAGCAGTACCGCCGGCTCTCGGCCGACGACCTCTACCGCGCCGCGCTCGACCGCACCGCCTGGTACGACTGCCTGCTGGGCCTGTTCGAGCGGCACGACTTCCTCGCGCTGCCGACCGCGCAGGTCTTTCCCTTCGCGATCGAAGAGCACTGGCCGCGCGAGATCGCGGGCCGTGCCATGAGCAGCTACCACCGCTGGATGGAGGTGGTCACGCCCGGCACGCTGTCGGGCTGCCCGGTCATCAGCCTGCCCGTGGGCTTCGATGCGCGCGGCCTGCCGATGGGCATGCAGATCATCGGCCGCCCGCGCGACGACCTGTCGGTGCTGCAGCTCACCCACCTCTACGAAAGCCTCAGTCCCTTCCTGCGGATGGCGCCGCCCGCGCTGCGCATGGATTGAGGGGCGGGCTCCCGCACACACACAGAACGAACGAGACAAGGAGCGCCACCCGATGAACCCGACCCGCCCGCTCAAGGGACTGCACGCCCCGGTGGACCTGTGGCGCGATGCCTGGGGCATTCCGCATCTGCGCGCCGCCAATGCCGACGACGCCTTCTTCGCGCTTGGCCATGTGCATGCGAGCGACCGCCTGTGGCAGATGGACGCGCTGCGCCGCCGCGCGATCGGCCGCTATGCCGAATGGATCGGCCCGGCCGCGCTGCCGATGGACATGCTGGTGCGCCGGCTCGGCCTGGCCGAGTGCAGCCGCCGCGACCTCGCCGCGCTCGGCGCGCCCGCGCGCGCGATGCTCACGGCCTACACCGCGGGCGTGAACGCCTTCATCGCCGAGGGCCAGCTGTCGCCCGAGTACGCGCTGCTCGGCGAGACGCCCGAGCCCTGGGAGGAATGGCACAGCATCGCGGTGCTGCGCCAGACCGGGCTGCTGCTGAACTCGGTCTATCCGAAGCTGTGGCGCGCCATCGCGCTGCCGGTGATCGGCGCCGAGGCGATCGACCGCCTGCGCATGGACGACGGCGGCGAGGAGCTGGTCTGCCTGCCGCCCGGTTCGCTGGCCGGGCGCCTGTCGCCCGACATGGCCGAGCTGGCCGATGCCATCTCGGCCTTCATCGGCGAGGCCGACACCGAAGCGGCCGGCGGCGGCAGCAACAACTGGGCGGTGCACGGCAGCCGCACGCGCAGCGGCCGGCCGCTGGTGGCCGGCGATCCGCACCGTGTGCTCGACATGCCCAACATGTACCTGCAGTGCCACCTGGCCTGCGATGCCTTCGACGTGATCGGCCTGACCTCGCCGGGCGTGCCGGGCTTTCCGCACTTCGCGCACAACCCCGACGTGGCGTGGTGCGTGACGGTGGCCTTCGTCGACACGGCCGACGTCTACCTCGAGCGCTTCGCGGACGAGGGCCGGCGCTACCTGCGCAGCGACGCGCCCGGCGGCGGCGATGCGCAATGGGCCGAGGTCGAGCGCCGCGTGGAACGCATCCGCGTGCGCGGCCAGGCCGACGTGGACTGCGAGATCCTCGTGACCGCGCGCGGCCCGGTGGTGGCCGGCGATGCGAAGAGCGGCAGCGCGCTGGTGCTGCGCCACTCGGCCGACGTGGAGGCCGACCGCTCGCTCGACTGCATGCGCCCGATGATGGAGGCGCGCAGCGTCGATGCGCTGTTCGAGTCGGTGCGCGGCTGGGGCCTGGTCGACCACAACCTGGTGGCCGGCGACACGCAGGGCCACATCGGCCACCATGTGCGCGCCAAGGTGCCGCGGCGCGCGGCCGCCAATGGCTGGCTGCCGGTGCCGGGCTGGCTCGACCGCCATGCCTGGAAAGGCTGGATCGACTGGGAACGCATGCCGCGCCAGATCGATCCCGAAGCGGGCCTCATCGTCACCGCCAACAACCGCGTGGTCGAGCGCCACGACGACTATCTCTGCACCGACTGCCATCCGCCGCATCGCGCGCAGCGCATCTGGCAGCTGCTGGCGGCGATGGAAGCGGCCGATGTCGCCGGCATGGAGGCCGTGCACCGCGACACGCTGAGCCTGCCGGCGCGCGAAATCTGTGCGCGGCTCGCACCGTTGGCGCTGGCCGATGCCCCGTCGCGTGCATTGCGCGACCGCCTCGTGGCCTGGGACGCGCGCCTCGAGGCCGACTCGCAGGAAGCCGATGCCTATGTTTCGCTGCGCATGGCGCTGGCGCGCGCGGTGGCGCGGCGCAGCGGGCTCGCCGCGCTCGACGTGAGCCGGCAGCGCACCGTGCCGCCCGGCCTCGCGATCGACTACCAGCTCGGCTGGTGCGTGCCGCAGTTGCTGCGTGCCGACGATCGCGCGCTGCTCGGCGGCGCGGGCTGGGACGAGGTGCTGACAGAGGCCCTGGCCGAGGTCGCGCGCCTGCCGGTGGCGGCATGGGGCGAGCGGCACCGGCTCGAGCTGCGCCATCCGCTGGCGCCGGTGTTCCCCGCCGAGCCCTTGGTGGCGCCGCGCGACATGGGCGCGATCGGCGGCGACAACGAAACCGTCTTCACCACCGGCTACCTGCCGCACCTGGGCCTGCACGCGCACTACGCCTCGCTGGCGCGCTACGTGTTCGACGTGGGGCAGTGGGAGGCCTGCCGCTGGATCGTGTTCCACGGCGCGGCCGGCGATCCGCGCGATGCGCACTACGCCGACCAGAGCGACACCTGGCGGCGCGCGGAAACGGTGCCGATGCACTACGACTGGCGCACCGTCGCGGCCGAGGCCGCTTCGCACACGCGGCTCACACCGGCCTGAAGCCGCGGCGCGCGAGCGCCGCCGGCATCGCGAGCACGGCGCCTGCCGCAAGGTCGGCGCAAAAAAGAGAAAGCGCGCACAGCTCTTGCATGGGAGATGCCCGGATTGTCTTCGTTTGACACATGATATATCGTGTATCAAATTTCATATCGAGAGATTTCCAGCGTTTTTCCACGAACCCTCGAAGCCCCTGAAAGGAACCCGGCTCATGAAGAATTCCCCTCCCCTGTACGCACGGCTCGCCGGCTGGGCGGTGGCATGCGCGATGGGCGCGGCCGCGACCGCCGTGTGCGCGCAGAACGCACCCGCGCCGGCCAAGACCCTGCGCATGGCGATCAACAACGACCTCAAGGTGGTCGACCCGCTGTTCAGCAACACCTACGTGACGCGCGACTACGGCTACATGGCCTTCGACACGCTGTTCTCGCGCGACAGCAAGGGCGAGCCCAAGCCGCAGATGCTCGAGCGCTTCACGCAGTCGCCCGACAACAAGGCCTGGACCTTCACGCTGCGCCCGAGCCTGAAGTTCTCCGATGGCAGCGCCGTGACATCGGCCGACGTGGTGGCCACGCTGCAGCGCTGGGCCAAGCGCGCGACCATGGGCCTGCTGCTGGCCGATTCGGGCGCGGAGTGGAAGGTGGTCGACGACAAGACCTTCTCGCTGCAGCTCAAGGAAGGCATGGGCCAGGTGCCGCTGATCCTCGCCGCCAAGACGCTGTTCATCGTGCCCGAGAAGCAGGCCAAGGCCTTCCCCGACGCGCCGATCCCCGAACCCATCGGCTCGGGCCCGTTCATCTTCAAGCGCGACGAATGGATCCCCGGCAACCGCATGGTGTTCGTGCGCAATCCCAACTACGTGCCGCGCAGCGAGCCGGCCGACGGCCTGGCCGGCGGCAAGCGCGTGAAGCTCGACCGCGTCGAGTGGCGCTACATGCCCGATGCCAACACCTCCACCTCGGCGCTGAAGAACGGCGAGGTCGACATCGTCAACGTGGTGCCGCCCGACTACCAGGCCGCGCTGCGCACCGACGCCAACGTGCGGCTGGCGCAGACCGGCATCTGGCAGCCGTTCATGGTGGCCAACACGCTGGCGCCGCCGTTCAACAACCCGAAGGCGCGCGCGGCGCTGATGCACCTGGTGAACCAGGAGGAGATCCTCGCGGGCATGGGCTTCACGCCCGAGCCCGGCAAGTCCTTCTACTGCCCGGCCGTGTTCATGTGCGGCGCGCCCAACGAGACCGCCGCGGGCGCCGAGACGTTCAGGAAGCAGGACTTCGAGAAGGCCAAGGCGCTGCTCAAGGAGGCCGGCTACAAGGGCGAGAAGATCGTGTTCCTGCAGCCCACCGACGGCACGCAGTCGATGGCCGCGCTGATCTGGATCCAGTACCTCAAGAAGGCCGGCCTGAACCTCGACGTGCAGGTGATGGACCAGTCCTCGGTGCTGGCGCGCGTCTACAAGAAGGAAGGCCCGGCGCAAGGCGGCTGGAGCCTCTACCTCACGGCCTCGAAGAATGCCGACGTCGACACGCCGCTGACCAACGGCTGGGTGCTCTCGTCGTGCAAGGGCAGCGTGGTGCCGGGCTGGCCCTGCGACGCCAAGATCGACGAACTGCGCGACGCCTGGATCCGCGAGGGCGATGCCGCCAAGCGCAAGCAGCTGGTCGACAACCTGCAGCGCCGCTTCTATGAAGCGCCGCCCTACATCCCCTACGGCCAGTACCCGGCCACCTTCGCGGCGCGCAAGGACGTGAAGGGCACCGAGCTGTTCGGCATGGGCATCCCGATCATGTGGAACGTCGAGAAGTAAGGGGACCGCGGCATGGAATATGTGATCCGGCGCGTGCTCGCCACGGTGCCGGTGATGCTGGTGGTGTCGGTGATCGTGTTCCTGCTGATCCACCTCGCCCCCGGCGACCCGGTGCTGCTGATCGTCGGCGACTTCGCCACGCCCGAGCAGATCGCGCAGACGCGCGCCGCCCTGGGGCTGGACCAGCCGCTGTGGCACCAGTTCGTGGTCTGGGTCGGCAACGTGGTGCGCGGCGACTTCGGCGTCTCGCTGTTCAACCAGATGCCGGTGTCGCAGCTGCTGGGCCAGCGCATCGGCGCCACGCTGTCGATCGCCTTCTTCACCATCCTGGTGGCGGTGCTGCTGTCGATCCCGCTGGGCGTGCTCGCGGCCTACCGCGCCGGCAGCTGGATCGACCGGCTGGTGATGGTGTTCGCGGTGTGTGCGTTCTCGATGCCGGTGTTCCTCACCGGCTACCTGCTGGTCTACACCTTCGCGCTCAAGCTGCAGTGGCTGCCGGTGCAGGGCTACCGCGGCATCGCCGAGGGCGTGCTGCCCTGGCTCAGGCACCTGGTGCTGCCGTGCCTGAACCTCGGGCTGCTCTACACCGCGCTGCTCACGCGCATGACGCGCGCCTCGATGCTCGAGGTGCTGCACGAGGACTACATCCGCACCGCGCGGGCCAAGGGCCTGGGCGTGCTGCCGGTGCTGGGCCATGCGCTGCGCAACGCGGCGATTCCGATCGTCACCACCATCGGCGTGGGCATCGCGCTGCTGCTGGGCGGCGTGGTGGTCACCGAGACCGTGTTCTCGATCCCCGGACTCGGCAGCCTGGTGGTCGACGCGGTGCAGCACCACGACTACCCGGTGATCCAGAGCCTGCTGCTGCTGTCGGCGGCGGCCTATGTGCTGATCAACCTGCTGGTCGACCTGAGCTACAGCCTGTTCGACCCGCGCATCCGCTATTGAGGCCCCGCGAATGACCGAAGCCATCCTGAACCCCGGCGCCGCGCGGCGCCCTCCCTCGCCGGCGCTGCGGCTGCTGCGCAAGCACTACACGCTGATCCTCGGCGTGCTGATCCTGCTGGTGGTGGTCACGGCCGCGCTGGGCGCGCCGTGGATCGCGACCCACGATCCGCAGGCCATCAACCCGATTGCGCGCATGAAGCCGCCGTCGGCCGACCACTACTTCGGCACCGACGCGCTCGGGCGCGACACCTTCAGCCGCGCCGTCTGGGGCGCGCGCGTCTCGCTCGTGACCGGCGCCTCGGTGGCGCTGCTGGCCACGCTGCTGGGCGTGCTGCTCGGCCTGCTGGCGGGCTTCGTGCGCTGGACCGACGGGCCGATCATGCGCGTGATGGACGGCCTGATGGCGATCCCCGGCATCCTGCTGGCGATCGCGCTGATGGCGCTCACCAAGGCCAGCCTGACGACGGTGATCGTCGCCATCACCGTGCCCGAGGTGCCGCGCATGGTGCGGCTGGTGCGCGCGCTCTCGCTGTCGCTGCGCGAGCGGCTCTACGTGGAGGCCGCGCATGCGCTGGGCACGCGGCTGCGCACCATCCTGTGGCGGCACGTGCTGCCCAACATCCTGGCGCCGCTGCTGGTGCAGGCCACCTTCATCGCCGCGTCGGCCGTGCTGGCCGAGGCCGCGCTGTCCTTCCTCGGCGTCGGCGTGCCGCCGCAGGTGCCGAGCTGGGGCAACATGATCTCGGAAGGCCGCAACCTGATCGCGATCGTGTTCTATCCCATCGTGTTCCCGGGCCTGCTGCTCGGTCTCACGGTGCTGGCGATCAACCTGCTGGGCGACGGCCTGCGCGATGCGCTCGACCCGCACGTGGCACGCCAGCTCTGAGGACATGTCCATGAACGACACCCCCCTGGCCGCCAAGGGCGCGGCGCACCGCGCGGGCGATGCGCCGCTGCTCGAGATCGACGGCCTGCACACCTACTTCGACACCCTGGCCGGCGAGGTGCGCTCGGTCCACGGCGTCTCCTACCGCGTCGAGGCCGGCCAGACGGTCGGCGTGGTCGGCGAGTCGGGCTGCGGCAAGAGCGTGACGGCGCTGTCCGTGATGCGGCTGATCCAGACCCCGCCCGGGCGCTTCGCCGGCGGCGCCATCCGCTACCGCGGCACCGACCTGCTGAAACTCGGCGAGGCCGAGATGCGCCGCATTCGCGGCAACCGCATCTCGATGATCTTCCAGGAACCGATGACCTCGCTGAACCCGGTGCTGACCGTGGGCCGGCAGATCGCCGAGACCGTGATGCTGCACCAGCAGGTGGGCCGTCGCGAGGCGCTGGCGCGCGCCACCGAGATGCTGCGGCTGGTGCAGATCCCCGAGCCGCAGCGGCGCGTGAACGAGTACCCGCACCAGCTCTCGGGCGGCATGCGCCAGCGCGTGATGATCGCGCTGGCCCTGGCCTGCCATCCCGAGCTGCTGATCGCCGACGAGCCGACCACCGCGCTCGACGTGACGATCCAGGCCCAGATCCTCGAGCTGCTGCGCGGCCTGCAGCGCGAGCTCGGCATGGGCATCGTGATGATCACGCACGACCTCGGCGTGGTGGCCGAATGCTGCGACCGCGTGGTCGTGATGTATGCGGGGCGCAAGGTGGAGGAGGCCGACGTGCTCGACCTGTTCGAGCGGCCGCTGCATCCCTACACGCGCGCGCTGATGGCCTCGATGCCCTCGATGAACACCCACAGCGCGCGGCTGACCGAGATCCCCGGCATCGTGCCCTCGCCGCACGAGGCGGTGCACGGCTGCGCCTTCGCGCCGCGCTGCGGCTTCGCGAGCGAGCGCTGCCGCAACGAGGTGCCACCGCTCGAGGAACACGGCGCGGGCGCGTCGCACCTGTCGGCCTGTTTCCATGTCGAGGAGCTGGTGCGCCAGACCGAAGTACCGACGGCCCAGGCTGTCTTGCTGCAGGAGGCCGGCGCATGAGCACGAACGCGACAACCGAGGCGGGCACGCCCCTGCTCGAGGTGCGCGACCTGCGCAAGCACTACCAGTCGCCGGGCTCGTGGATCTCGCGGCGCAAGGCCTCGAAGGTCTATGCGGTCGATGGCGTGTCCTTCTCGGTGGCCGCGGGCGAGACGCTGGCGCTGGTCGGCGAGTCGGGCTGCGGCAAGACCACCACCGGCAAGTCGATCCTGCGGCTGATCGAGCCGACCTCGGGCACGGTGCGGCTCAACGGCCGCGACCTGCTCTCGCTCGACGCGGGCGCGATGCGCGAGCAGCGGCGTGAGATGCAGATCATCTTCCAGGACCCCTACGCCTCGCTCAATCCGCGCATGACCGCCGGCGAGCTGGTGGCGGAGCCGCTGCGCAACTTCGGCGAGTCGAACGGCGCGCAGCGCAACGAGCGCGTGGCCTGGCTGTTCTCGAAGGTCGGCCTGCGGCCCGAGGCCATGAAGAAGCTGCCGCACGAGTTCTCGGGCGGCCAGCGCCAGCGCCTGGGCATCGCGCGCGCCCTGGCGCTGAACCCGAAGCTGATCGTCTGCGACGAGCCGGTGTCGGCGCTCGACGTGTCGGTGCAGGCGCAGGTGATCAACTTGCTGACCGACCTGCAGGCCGAGTTCGGCATCGCCTACCTGTTCGTCGCGCACGACCTCGCGGTGGTGCGCCACATCAGCCACCGCGTGGCCGTGATGTACCTCGGCAAGATCGTCGAGATCGCCGGGCGCGACACGCTGTTCAGCGCGCCGCTGCACCCCTACACCGAGATCCTGCTGTCGGCGGTGCCCGTGCCCGATCCGCGCGTGCGCACGCAGCGCCGGCTGCTCAAGGGCGATCCGCCCAACCCGGCCGCGCCGCCCTCGGGCTGCCGCTTCCACACGCGCTGCCCGATGGCGCAGGCGCGCTGCGCCGAGGAGGAGCCGGTGCTCGAACAAAAGACGGCGGGCCAATGGGTGGCCTGCCATTTCCGCTGACTGCAAATCCACTCACACAAGGAAAGCGATACCGATGATTGCCGAATACGACAAGCTCGATGCCGTGGCCATGGCCGACCTGGTCCGCCGCCGCGAGCTCAAGGCCGAGGAACTGCTCGACGAGGCCATTGCCCGCACCGAGGCGCGCGACACCGTGCTCAACGCCGTCACCACGCGCTTCTTCGATCTCGCGCGCGACCGCATCGCGCAGGGCCTGCCCGACGGCCCGCTGCGCGGCGTGCCCTTCCTGCTCAAGGACCTGGGCGTGTTCTACGCCGGCACCAAGACCACCAGCGCCTCGCGCCTGTTCGCCGACTTCAGCTCGCCGATCGACAGCACCCTGGCCGAGCGCTACGTGCGCGCCGGCCTCGTGATCTTCGGCAAGTCGAGTCTCTCGGAGTTCGGCATCAGCGCCACCAACGAGCCCGAGATGTTCGGCCCCTGCCGC
Source organism: Variovorax sp. GW821-FHT10D07 (assembly GCF_059415325.1). NCBI lineage: Bacteria > Pseudomonadati > Pseudomonadota > Betaproteobacteria > Burkholderiales > Comamonadaceae > Variovorax > Variovorax sp. GW821-FHT10D07. The sequence continues at coordinate 359,673 of NZ_JBWKMZ010000007.1, forward strand.
AACCCGTGGAGCCTGGAGCACACCACGGGCGGTTCGAGCGGCGGCGCGGCCGCGGCCGTGGCCGGCGGCATCATCCCGAGCGCGCACGCGGCCGACGGCGGCGGTTCGATCCGCATCCCCGCTTCGCACTGCGGCCTGTTCGGCCTCAAGCCCACGCGCGCGCGCGTGCCGCTCGGCCCGCACATCAGCGAGAGCTGGGCCGGCATGACCATCCACCACGTGGTGACGCGCTCGGTGCGCGACAGCGCGGTGCTGCTCGACGTCTCGCAGGGCGCCGCGCCCGGCGATCCCTACTGGGCACCGCCGCCCGCGGCCTCGTATCTCGAGCTGACGAAGCGCGATCCGCAGCGCCTGCGCATCGCCGTCTCGCTCAAGTCCTTCGAGGCCGTGACGCTCGATCCGCAGGTGCGCGCCGGCGTCGAGAACGCGGCGAAGCTGTGCGAATCGCTGGGCCACCAGGTCGAGTGGGTCGATCCTGCGCTGGATGACGTGATCTCCGACGACGAGTACCTGCAGTGCCGCGCCGACATCATCCACGCCAGCATGTACACCTCGCTGCTGCGCCGCAACCGGCAGCTCGGCCGCGATTTCAGCGGCCGCGACCTGCAGCGCGTGACCGCGCTGTTCGCCGAGGCCGGCCGCGAGGTGAGCGCGCAGACCTACCTCAACGCCATCCAGACCCTGCAGCGCGCGAGCCGCGCGCTGGGCCAGCAGTTCGAGAAGTGGGACGTGCTGCTCGGACCCGTCTGCGCCACGCCGCCGCACAAGCTCGGCGAGGTCGACATGGAGAGCACCGACCTCGCGACCTACAAGGCCATCGCGCGCAGCCACACGGGCTACACCTCGATCTGGAACGTGGCCGGCAACCCCGCGATGTCGGTGCCGCTGCACTGGTCAAAGGAAGGCCTGCCGATCGGCGTGCAGTTCACGGGGCGCTTCGGCGCGGAGGACACGCTGTACCAGCTCGCGGGGCAGATCGAGCGCGAGGCGCCGTGGGCGGACCGCAGGCCGGAAGCGTTTCCGGCCACGGCCTGAGGTCGTCTCGCGCCCGTAGCGCCTAGCGCCGCGCGGTGAGCCACTGCGACGGCGTCAATGCCGCCGCGACCACGCGCACCTCGCCGATGTTGCCGAAGAAGCCATCGGCGCGGTCGCCGTCCCACGAGCCGCCGCCCACCACCCAGGGCGAGCTCGCCGACAGCGTGGCCAGGCCGGGGATCGCGGCGGCGTTGCGCAGCACCGGTGCGCCCTCGACGTACATGGTGGTGTCGTGCGAGACCGGGTCGTTCACGATGGCGATGTGCACCCAGCGGTCGGCGATCACCTCGCCCGACCAGTTGGCCTTGGGCTCGCGCCGGCCCGCGGGGCTCGGCACCACCTCCCACTGCACTTCGCGCAGGCTCGAGATCGCGAACAGCATCGGCGGCGATTCGCCGTCGCCGCCCGCATAGCCCGCGAGGTCGCCGCGGCGGCCGTCGCGCGTCATGATGTTCATCCACGCCTGGTTGCCGCTGGTCCAGCTCTTGTCGATCTTGACGAAGGCCTCGACCGTGTAGCCGTTCTCCAGCGTCTGCGCATTGATCGGCGCGCTGGCGTCGGTGAGGAAGTAGCTCAGGCGCGGCGTGTTCTTGTTGGTGTTGAGGAAACGCACCGAGCCCGGCGCCGCCGACAGGTGATGCCGGTCGTCGGTCCAGACCACGTCGCCATTGGCCGCGCCCTTCACGCCGCCCTGGTCGAGCGCATCGCGGTGCAGCGGGTTGTTGCCCGTGACGTCGGCCACCACCGTGCCCGGCAGCACCGGCTGGTTGAGCGCGCCGCCGAAGAAGCGCCAGTGCGCCAGCGTGTTCGCGACCTTCGGATAGTCCTCCGCGTCGGCGGCGGGGCGCTGCGCGACGGTCTCGGGATCCTTGTAGTTGGCGAGGATCATCGCGCGCGCCTTGTCGACCAGCGAACCCTCGATGACCGCGCTGCCGCTGCCGAAGGTCTTGTTGAAGCCGGCGAAGCGCTGCGCGAAATCCATTTCGATCTCAAAGGCCTCGTTGGGCGTGGTCAGCACCGCCTGGTCGAAGGTGTTGAGCGTGGCGGCCGGCTTCTGCGGTACCCACGGCGAGAACGACAGCACCTTGATCTTCTTGTTCGTCAGGTCGAACTCGTAGAGGCGCATCAGGCCGTTGCCGCCCTGGTAGGCCATCTGGTAGTCCACCACCATCTCCTCGACCTTGTGGCCGAAGTCGTTGGTCTTCGTGAGGTGCGCGGCGCCGTGGTGGTGGCCGTTGAGCGTCATGAAGATCTGGTCGTTGTCGCGGATCAGCTTCTCCCACAGCATCTTGCCGTAGTCGGTCTCGAGCGGGCTGGTGCCGTCGGCATCGATGTTGAGCAGCTGGTGGTTCGACAGGATCACCGGCAGGGTCGGGTTCTTCGCGATCACCTGGCGCGCCCAGGCGATGCCCGCGGCGGAGATGCGCCAAGACAGCGACAGCACCATGAACTTCTGGCCCTGCGCCTCGAACACGTGGTACTCGTGGAAACCGCTCGGGTCGCGTCCGCCGAAGGTGGCCTGCTTCTTCGCGCGCTCGGTGCCGAACCACTGGATGTAGGGCTCCTTGCTCGGGTCGCGGTCGGCGTCGGTGCCGCCGACCGGATCGACGCCGTAGTCGACGTCGCGCAGCACGTCGTGGTTGCCGGCCAGCACGCTGTAGGGCAGCTTCGCGTCCTCGAGCAGCTTCATCGCCGCATCGGCCACCTTCCACTGGTCGGGCTTGCCGACCTGGTCGACCACGTCGCCGAGATGGATGGTGAAGGGGATGTTGAGCGCCTTGGCGTTGTCGGCGATCCACTTCGTCTGCGCGGCGAAGGGCGCGCTGCCGAAGCGCTTGTCGTACTGGTCGCTCTCGGCCGCGGTGGCGTAGCGCGCGTAGAACTGGGTGTCGGGCATCACGGCCAGCGCGAAGCTCGAGATCTTCGCGGCGACCGCTGGCGCCGGTGCCGGCGCGGGGGCTGCCGGGGCGGGCGCGGGCAGGGCGCCCAGCACCGGCGAACCGCCGCCGCCACCGCAGGCGGCGAGCAGCGCGCCGCTGCCGCCGAGGGTCAGCAGCGAGGCGCCGAGCTTGAGCAGGTCGCGCCGCGGCGGCGTGGTGGATTCGGGAGCGGGGGCCGGATGCGGCGTGGAAGGCGAGGCGTCGCGCGGCGAGGTCGTACCGCGCGGATCGTCGGAGAAATTCATTGCAAGCTGAACGAAAGGATGAAGGCGCGCAGCGTAGGAAGACGGGGTGACGTGGGCGTGTCAGCGGCGTGACGCTTGCGGCTGTCATGAAGATCGCGCCAGGCTGGCGACGCGGGTCTTACTGGGCCTTGATGTAGCGCGCCGGCGGCACGCCGAAGTGCCTGCGGAACATCGCGATGAAGCTGCTGGGCGTGGCATAGCCGAGCGCATCGGCGACGCTGCCCACGCTGGCGCCTTGGGTCAGTTGCTCCATGGCGGCCATCAGCACCGCCTGCTCGCGCCAGTGGGCGAAGCTGATCTGCACCTCCTCCTGGAACAGCCGGCTCAGCGTTCGCGCGGACAGGCCCGCCCATGCGGCCCACTGCTCGCGCGTGCGCGGATCGGCCGGGTCGTCGAGGATCGCCGCGGCAATCCGTTGCAGCCGGCGGTCGCGCGGCATCGGCAGCTGCATGCGGTCGTGCGGCGCCGCGGCCAGTTCATCGATCAGCACGGCCATCAGCCGGCCCTGCGCGGCGGACAGGGCCGGTTGCGAGGTCCACTCGACGGCGCGCGCCACGATGCTTTCGACGAGATCGTTGACCTCGATGACGCACGGCCTGTCGGGCAGGACCTTGCTCGCCGCGGGCGACAGGTAGAGGTTCCAGGTGTGGGTGACGCCGTTGCTGTTGACGGCATGCCGCTCGCCGGGAGGCACCCAGGCCGCGCGCCGCGGCGGCACGGCCCAGGCGCCGCGTTCGGTGCGCACCTGGAGCAGGCCGTCGGCAATGCACATCAGCTGGCCGCGGTGGTGCTGGTGCCAGCGCCCCTCGTGCTTGGCGTTGCGGCCCGAGAACGAGGGCATGTTGGCGGCCGAGATGGCGAGCACGCGATGGCCGCCGCGGCGGTCGCCGAGTTCGTTGAGCGCCTGCCTGTAGGCGAGCAGGGTCGGAAACGACAGAGGCGCACCATTCATGGCCCGATCTCGCTATTTGTTTGCAGCCCCACGCTACCGCGGGATGCACTGCCGGTGAGAGATTCCATCTGTCCTGCGGGAACGCAGGCAGATGTTCCACCCGTTATAGCGAATTCGAGCCATGAAACCCATCCCCCTCGCGCCAGCACCGAACACCACGGCCGTCTTCATCGTCGGGGGCGGGCCGAGCGGCCTGGCCATGGCGCTGCTGATGGACCGCTTCGAGATCCCCTTCGTGCTCGTGGAGCGCAATGCCGGCCTGACCGATCATCCGCGCGCCCGCGGCGCCTGGGTGCGCACGATGGAGCTGTTTCGCCAATGGGGCATCGAGCGCGCGGTCAAGGCCCGGGGCCTGCCCGACGACGCGAACGGCTTCGCCTTCGTGACGTCGATCGCCGGCCACGAGTACGGGCGCGTTCCGCGCGAGATCGACCTCGGCCAGACCCCGGCCTGGAAATGCACGGTGTCGCAGGACGTGGTGGAGGACGAGCTGTTCCAGGTGGTGCGTCGCTCGCGCTGGGGGCGCGTCTGCCACGGCACCGAGTTCCTGCGGCACGAGGAGGTCGCGGAGGGCATCCATGCCTTCACGCGCGACACGGCCACCGGCGAGGAGACGCGCTGGTCGGCGCGCTATCTGGTCGCGGCCGATGGCGCAGGCAGTGGCCTGCGCCGCCAGATGGACATCGCCATGACTGGGCCCGCGAGCCTGGCGATCATGAACAACGACTACTGGCAGGGCGATCTGTCGCACCTGCCCAGCGTGCGGCAGGTCGGCGTGTTCCGGATCATGCCGGACGCGCCGGACGTCGTGCCCGCCAGCGTGCTCAACACCAACGGCGCGGACCGCTGGCTGACGGTGACGAGGGTGGGCGAGGGGCACGACCAGACCCCGCCGCAGCGCAGCGACGACGAGGTCGTGCGGCTCGCGCGCGCCCACTCCGGCATCCCCAACCTGGACGTCAAGATCATCAACCGTTCGGTCTGGCGCGTGAGCAAGCAGGTCGCCGCCAGCTATGCACGCGGGCGCGCCTTCCTGATCGGCGACGCGGCGCACCGCTTTCCTCCCACCGGTGGCTATGGCATGAACACCGGCATCCAGGATGCGCACAACCTCGCCTGGAAGCTCGCGCTGGTGCTGCGCGAGCAGGCGGGCGAGCGCCTGCTCGACAGCTACGACGCCGAGCGGCGCCCGATCGGCCAGGCCAACGCCAACTTCAGCCATGGCAACACCGTGCGCTTCATGAAGATGGAGGAGGCCTTCCAGGCGCGCAATCTCCAGGCCATCAACTTCTGGATCAAGGACGTGGTGCACCACAGCCACAGCATCGGGCTGGGCCTGGGATTCGCCTACGAGGACGGCGCGCTGGTGCCCGACGGCACGGCCTCGCGCGGCCTCACGCTGGGCCGCTACGACCCGTCGGACCGGCCCGGTGGCCGCTTCCCGCACCTGTGGCTGGACCTCGCGCGGCAGCGCTCGACGCTGGACCTGTTCGATCGCGACTTCGTGATCGTGCACGGTCCCCGGTCCGCCGACTGGGCCGCGGCTGCCCTGGACGTGGGCCGGCGCCTGGGTGTCACGGTGCGCACCTTCCAGCTCGATGCCGTGGATCCGCGCGATGGACTGGACATGAGCCTCCATGGCGCGGTGCTGGTGCGCCCCGACGGCCATGTCGCCTGGCGCATGCCGTGGGTGCCGCAGGACCCCGCGGCCAGCCTGGCGCAGGCGCTGGCGCGCATCCTCGCCCTCGGCGATGCCACCGCGTTGCGGAGGGTGGCATGAACGCGCTCGTGCATGGGCTGCACCACTTCACCTTGCGCTGCGATGCCGAGGATCTGGACGGGCTGCGCGACTTCTACGTGCGCGCGCTGGGCCTCGTGCCGGGCGCGCGTCCGGACCTGAAGTTCGCGGGCTGCTGGCTGTACGCCGCAGGCCGGCCCGTCGTGCATCTCTATGCCTCTGGCCGGGCCGCGAGTCCGGAGGCCGTTGCACTGGACCACATCGCGTTTCGCGCCAGCGGGCTCGCCGCGACCCGGCGCCGGCTGAATGTCGAAGGCATCGGCTACACGGAGGCCCCGGTGCCGGGATGGACCCTGCATCAGCTGTTCATCCGCGATCCGCTCGGCCTCAAGCTCGAGTTGACCTTCGACCTAGCCGAAGAGGCGGGGGATGCGCCATGACGCGGTTCGCGGATCTGCGAGCCTCGCGCACCGCCTACGAGATCCAGGGCAGCGGCAGCGCGATCCTGCTCGTTCATGGCGCCGAGGCCAACCGCGAAAGCTTCTCGGCGTTGTCGCTGGCGCTGTCGTCGCAAACAGAGGTGCCGCTGTGCGTGGTCAGCTACGACCAGCGCGAGTGCGGCGACACCGTGAGCGATGGTGGCCCGCACGGCATTCCGGACCTTGCAAGCGACGGCGTGGAACTGATGGCCCGCCTGGGTTTCGAGCGCTTCGCCGTGATGGGCACCTCGCTCGGCGGCCGGATCGCACAGGCATTGGCCATCGCCTTCCCGGAGCGGGTCGAGGCACTGTGCCTGGTCAATACCTGGCCGCTCGACCGAACGCTGGCGCAACTGAGCCCCGCGGGGGTGGATCGCCTGCGCAGGCTTCGCGAGGGGCTGCCCGCCACGGCACTGGAGCTTGCCGCGATGTTCTACACGCCGGCGCATGCGGCCCGGCATCCCGCCCTGGCCCGGCGCTTCGCGCATCCGAAGAGCGGATCGCGCCGCGGCGCGCTCGCGCTCGAGGTTCACGCGCTCGCGCCCGCAAGGATCGGGGCTCCGACACTGTGCATCGCCGGGGAAGAAGACCAGGTGGTGCCGATCGCCGTGATGCGCGCGCTGGCCGATCGCATCGGCCATGCGGCATTCGAGGCCGTGCCGGACGTCGGGCATTCGATGGCGGTGCAGGCGCCGGATGCGCTCGCCGCGCTGATCGCGCACTTCCTCTCGCGGCAGCAGGCCGGCGCCCGTTCGCCCGATGCAACCGATTCGTCCCGCAACTCCTGAAAGGTCCAGCCCATGTCCACGTTCGCATCGAGTCGCCGCAGTCTCGTCAACGCACTCGCCTGCCTGGCGCTCGCGGCGCCGTTCGCCGAGGCGACGGCCCAGCAGACGGTGCGCGTCGTCGTGCCCTTCGCGGCGGGCAGTTCGACCGACCAGCTGGCGCGGCAACTGACCGAGGCATTGCGCGAGGTCAACGGCAACCGCTATCTCGTCGAGAACAAGCCGGGCGCGAGCGGCATCATCGGCTCGTCCGACGTCCACAAGGCCGTGCCGGACGGCACCACGCTGCTCATGACCACCGGCGGCCACGCCACCAATGCCGTGCTGTACGAGAAGCTGCCCTACGATTCGCTCAAGGGCTTCACGCCGATCTCGCAGCTCACCGTGACCGCCGGCTTCCTGCTGATGGTGCCGGCCGGTTCGCCGTACCGAACGCTCGAGGAACTGGTGGCCGCCGCCAAGGCCGGTCCCGGCACGATCAGCTATGGCTCCGCGGGGAACGGCAACACGACCCATCTGGTGGGCGCACTGTTCGAGAAGGCGGCGGGCATCAAGCTGATCCACGTCCCCTACAAGAGCACGCCGATGAACGACCTCATCGCGGGACACATCGACCTGCTGTTCTGGGGCTCCGGTTTCGCGACGCCGATCATCCAGCAGGGCAAGGCGCGCGCGCTCGCGCTGGCCGGAGACAGGCGCGTGGACGAACTGCCCGAGGTGCCGACGCTCGGCGAGAAGGGCTTGCGCGGTGTCGACGTTCCGGCCTGGGCCGGGTTGTTCGGTCCTCCGGGCATGTCCGCGGAAACGGCCGACAGGATCCAGCGCGAGGTGGCGAAGGCGATGCAGAGCCCGACATTCGTGAAAGCCTTCAACACGCCCGGCACGTTCAAGCTGGCATCGACGCCGACCCAGTTCGGCGACTCGCTGGGCAAGGAGATCGTGCGGTTGCGCCGCGACATCGCGCCGCTGGGCATCCGGATGGACTAGCCGTGCACGACGTGGACGCCGAACTCGCGCGGCTGCGCGGCGAGATCGATGCCATCGATGAACAGGTGGGCGCCTTGCTCGCGCATCGGTTCGCCAGGACCGATGCGCTCGGTGCCTTCAAGGCGCTGGCTGGTGAGGCGGCCGTCGATCCGCGGCGCCAGTTGCAGCGCAGGCAGCTGCTCCACGAGATGGCCGGTCGGCATCGGTTGCCGCTGGATCTCGTGGTCGGCCTCTTCGACAGGATCAAGGAAGAAGTGGTGCGCCGCCATCGGGCGGCCGGGTGCGGCGATCGCGCGCCGGACGCCTGAAGCGGCGCCCGGCGCGCGTCGAAGCGACGCTCAATGCGCGCTGGCAGTGGGCCGAATGACGATCTCGCTCGTATCCACGTCCTCCGGCTGCGAGATCGCGAAGTCGATGGCGCGCGCGATCGCCGATGCGCTGATCGCCACCTTCCTGAACTCCTTCATCTCCTCGCGGCCCTTCTGGTCCGAGATGGTGTCGGCCAGTTCCGACTCGGTCACGCCCGGGCTGATCGTCGTGACGCGGATGTCCTGATGCTCCTGCCGCAGGCCCTCGGAGAGGGCCCAGACCGCGTACTTGGTCGCGCAATAGACGGCGGCCGTGGGCGAGACGGCGTGCGCCCCGATCGACGCGACGTTGACCACGTGGCCCGCGCCCTGCTTCTGCATCGTGGGCAGCACGGCGGCAATGCCGTGCAGCACGCCGCGGATGTTGACGTCGATCATCCGGTCCCACTCGTCGAGCTTGAGCGAGGCGAGCGGCGACAGGGGCATGACGCCGGCGTTGTTGACGATGACGTCGATGCGGCCGAAGCGCGCGATGGCGTGGGCCGCGAAGGCCTGCACGTCCTCGCGCCGCGTCACGTCGAGTGCGCGCGCCTCGGCGATGCCGCCGGCGGCGACGATGTCCGCGACGATCCGGTCCAGCCGCTCGGTGCGGCGGGCGCCGAGCAGCACGGTGGCGCCGTTCTTCGCGAGCAGGCGGGCGGTGGCTTCGCCGATGCCGCTGCTGGCGCCGGTGATGAGGACGATCCTGGAAGTCTTGGCGTTCATGGTTGGGTCTTTCTAAGGTTGGAAACGAGGGTTCGGGTCATCGGGTGCTGGCAGGCGCGCCGCGCCGCAGCACCATCCCGCCGTGATGCAGCACGCCGTCGATGAAGTCGCCATCGGCCGTGAAGCCCGTGTCGTCGACGTACTCGATGTGGTTGCCTTCGACGACGTAGCGGCCGCGGTAGGCGCTCTCGCGGCTGCCGCGCGCCTCGTCGTAGCGGCCGTTGGGCAGCAGCTGATGGCGCACGTGGCCGTCGCCGGTCACCCACATGCCGAGGTAGGGATGGGTTGTCATGTCCGATTCCTTTGGAGATCGAGCCTGGGCTCGGTAAGGGGCGGCGAGGGCCGTGCCAAGGGCCAGGAGCCCGAGGGCCAGCAGACCGCGCCGCGTGGGTTTCCGGCGGTTGCGAGCCGCTGGAGAAAGGGTGGTTCGTGAAGTCATGGGCGGACTTTAGGAAGGCGCGACGGTTAGGAGAACTCCCCGAGCGCTGACTGCGCCGGTTAGCATTACTAACCAATGGATGCCGACTTCAACCTGTTGCGCTTCTTCCTCGCGGTCGCGAAGGAGCAGAACTTCCGCGCCGCGGCGGACCATCTGGGCGTGACGCGTTCGGCCGTCAGCCAGGGCATCCGGCGGCTCGAAGACAGCCTGGGCATCGCGCTGGTCCAGCGCTCGACGCGCCACGTGCGCCTGACCGAGGCGGGCGAAGCGCTGCACCGGCAGATTGCCGAGCCCCTGTCGACGGTCGGCGCGGCGCTGGAAGAGGCCGCGGTCGAAGGCCCTTCGCGCGGCGTGCTCCGGGTCGCCGTGACCTCGATCGCCGAGCGCTTCCTCTCGGGTCCGCTGATCAGCACTTTCGCGACGGCCCATCCCGGCGTGACGCTCGACGTGACCGTGACCGACGACGAGTCGGACATCGTCGCCGCGGGCTTCGATGCCGGCGTGCGGCTGGGCGAGGTCATCGAGCAGGACATGGTGGCGGTCCCGCTCACCGGGCCGCAGCGCCAGATGGTCGTGGCGAGTCCGGCCTACCTGGCCGCGTACGGCGTGCCGACGCATCCGCGCGAGCTGCTCGCGCACTGCTGCATCGGATGGCGGCGTTCGCCCAAGGAAGCGCCGTACCGCTGGGAGTTCCGCGAGGACGGGCGCGACTTCGCGCTGACGGTGGCGCCGAGGATCACGACCAACGACATGCTGCTGATGATCCGCACCGCGCTGGCGGACACCGGCATCACGATCGGCATGGAGGAGACCTTCCGGCCCTACATCGAGCGTGGCGAGCTGGTCTCGGTGCTCGACGATTTCCTGCCGAGCTTCGCGGGCTTCTTCCTGTACTTTCCGAGCCGCCGGAACCAGCCGCGCAAGCTGCGCGCGCTGGTCGATCACGTGAAGTCGTTCGCGTAGCACTGAGCGCGGCGGGGCATCGGTCGGGTCTGTACCGACTCGAACGGAAGTCGACTGCTTCGGTCGGACCCTGCGCTAGACTGCCCGCATGCTCAGGCCGACCAAGTCCCAGATGAATGCCCGGATCGTCGATTGCGCCGCCGGCCTGTTCGCCAAGCATGGGTTCGAGAACACCTCGCTGCAGCAGATCGCGGATGCGATCGGCTATTCGAAGACGGGGCTGCTCTATCGCTACCCGAGCAAGAAGGCGATCTACGAGGCGGGCTTCCAGGCCGGGCGCGACCACGTGACGGCGTTGCTGGCCAGCGTCGAAGGCATGCGCCCCGGCATCCGGCGCGACCGCACCGTCGTCGCTTCCTATGTCGACTTCACCTTCGAATGGCCGGGCGTGTCGGCCTTCGCCAACCGGCTCTCGGGCGCCGAGGAGAGCACCGAGCCGCAGCTCATGGAGATCGCGCTGCTGATCTACCAGGCGCTCGGCACCGATCCGTTCAAGGCCAAGGCGCAGCGCATCGTGCGCATCACGCTCGCGTTCTCCGGCCTGGGCATCGCGGCGATCTCGGCCGTTCGCCTGGGTCAGCAGAAGGAATGGCGCGACGACATCATCGCGTCGGCGATGAATGCGCTGGGCCACTGAGCACGGTCGCTAGAGCGTCGGCAATGTCGCTCGCAGGTGATCGGCGAATGCCGCCGCCATGGCCGTCGCGGGCTCGAGGCTGAATTCGACCGCCAGCCCGATCGTGGGCAGCGCGGGCAGCACATCGCCGGTCTCCAGAATCTGCAGGTCCGGCGGCACGGCGGACCGGGTGAGCACCGCGATGGCCTGGCCCGAGCGCACGATGGCCAGCAGGCCCGAGATGCTGGCGCTGGCATAGGCCAGCCGGTAGCGGCGCCCGGCGGCATCGAGTTGCTCGCAGGCCACGCGATGGTCCAGCGTGTCGGGGTCGGACAGCGCGAGCTGCAGCGGCTCGCACGCCGCCGCGAGGTCATGCCGCAGGCCGACCCACACCAGCGCTTCGTGGCGAATCACGGGAAGCTTGCGCTCTGCGCCGATGGTGGAGACCAGCGCGAGGTCGAGCGTGTGCTTCCTGAGCTGGTCGTCGAGCCGGGCGGTCGGCGCGCAGAACACCTCCACACGCACCTGGGGATGCCGGTCCGCGAAGCCGCGCAGGATCTGCGGCAGGAAGGCGACGGCGTAGTCCTCGGGGCAGCCGAAGCGCAGCGTGCCCGACAGCGTCGCGCCCGAGATTTCGGCCAGCGCCGCATCGTGATGCTGGAGGATCGTGCGCGCATGGCCCAGCAGGCGTTCCCCGTGCAGCGTGGGCACCACGCCGCGGCCGGTGCGGTGCAGCAGCGGCTGGTTCAGCGTCTCCTCGAGCTTCTTGACCTGCATGCTCACCGCGGCCTGCGTGCGGCCGATGCGGGCCGCGGCCTGGCCGAGCGTGCGCGCCTGCGCAATCGCCACGAAGGTGCGCAGCAGGTCGATGTCGAGATGGCGGTTCAAGGCATGGCGATTTCTGGGGTGCGCGATTTTCGTACCGATTCGGTCTGATTGCAACCACAGTGGTCTGTGAGCTCGCTGCCGCAACCGGCGCTGATAGCTGGAATAAGAAATATTGGCTTGGCGCGCGCCCCCCGTGTTCCTAGACTTCGCGGCCTCGAACAAAGGGAGCTCTCCATGTCTTGCGGCGTCGATTCCGCCTTCTGGGCCAATACCCGCCGGCACCTGATCCGGTACGGCCGCGCCGGCGTGATGGTCGGCATCGATGGCGATGCACCCGACCTTCATGCGCTGTCGCAGGCGCTCAGCGTCGAACTGCCGCTGGCGGCGTGGCTGACACCGGGGCAGACCGCGGAGGGCCGTCACGCCGGCGGCTTCTTCTATCTGCCTCGCGCGGGCGATGGGGTCGCCGCGGTACTTCCGCGACGGCTCGAAGTGGCGGTGCGCGCCGATGCCTGGCCCGACAGCGGCCTGCACGCCTTGCGGCGATCCTTCGACAGCGACGAGGCCGGGAATGCACCGGGCCGCGGACTGCTGCTGGGCATCGAGATCGTGCAGGCGCGCGAACGCGCGACGCTGGGCCTGCGCATGGACGTGGTCGCGCTGCATGGCCGGCACGGCGTCCAGGCGAGCGAAGCGGAGGCCGAGCTCGGCACGAGGCTGCTGAAGCAGGCCGTCGCGCACGGCGCGTAGCCGCAAGAGCGTTGCGCTTCGTTCGCCATGGGTACGCAGAACTATCTCCACCTGTGGGATGACCGCTTCCTCTACATCACGCCGGCCATCCGCTCGGGCCTGACGGCCCGCCCCTCGGCCACGCTGCTGGTGTCGGCCAGCGGGCGGCCCTTCGCGCTCGAAGGGATGGACGGCACGCGCGTGCGCTGCACCGCGGCGCTCGTGGCACCGCACGTGCCGCGCCGGCTCGATGTCGACGGCTGCGGCCTGCTGTCGCTCAACATGGAGCCGTCTTCCAACGTGGCGCGCATGCTCGAGGGCGTGCAGGGCGATCGCGGCATCCAGGTCATCGATGCCCAATGCTTCGGCCGCCTGCGCGAGCGCTTCGAGGCCGCGCTGCAGGGCGAACTGCGCGACAGCCAGCTGCGCGAACTCAGCACGCGCATGGTCGAGGCCGTGGCCGGCCGTCCGCTGCGGCATGTGCCGCTGGACCCGCGCATCGAGCGCGTGCTGGAGCGCGCGCGCACCCATGTCGGCCCGCTGCCGCTGCGCGACCTGTCGGCCGAGGCCTGCCTCTCGCCCGATCGGCTGACGCATCTGTTTCGCCAGCAACTGGGGCTGTCGATCAAGCGCTATCTGCTGTGGACCAAGGTGCGGCGCACGGTCCAGCAGTTCGCGGGCCGCAGCGGCCCGCTGGCGGACATCGCCCACAAGGGCGGCTTCACGGACATGGCCCACATGAGCCGCACCTACCAGCGCTGCTTCGGCCTGGTGCCTTCCTTCCTCGCCAACGGCGCGCAGGTGCAGGTGCGCTCCGATGTCGGTGCGTTGCACACCTGGGGTCCACCCTGAGCAAGACGGCGGGTGCGTACAACGGGCGCGCGGCTGCCGTCCCTAAGCTCCTCGCCACTCCCCCGCGGAGTGATTCACAGGAGACACGATGCAACAACGACAACTCTGGCGCGCCAGCAGGCCGCTCGGCCTGCTGGCCATCGCAGCCACGCTCGCCGCATGCGGCGGGGGCGGTGGCAACAACGGCTTTTCCTTCGCCGGCACGGCACCGCCCGCGCCCGGCAACCCGGCGCCTCCGAGCACTGGCGCTCCCGCTTTCAAGGCCGAGATCCGCCGCACCGCGATGGGCGTGCCGCACATCAAGGCGGCCGACTGGGGCGGCGTGGGCTACGGCTATGGCTATGCGCAGGCGCAGGACAACCTCTGCACCATGGCCGATGCCTTCCTCACCTACCGCGGCGAGCGGTCGAAGAACTTCGGCGCCGATGCGCTGCTCGTGTACCCGGGAACGATCGGCCGGCCGAAGAACATCGAATCCGATTTCTTTCACAAGCATGTGTTCTCGAGCGAGGCGGTCGACGCCTTCGCGCAGGCGCAGCCCGACAAGCTGAAGAAGCTGGTCGAAGGCTTCGCGGCGGGCTACAGCCGCTATGTGCGCGACCTGAAGGGCGGTGGCGAAGCCGGCGCGCATGCGGCCTGCCGCGGCGAAGCCTGGGTGGCGCCCATCGCGTCGGGGGATATCTGGCGCCGTCTCTACGCGGCCAACCTCACGGCCGGCTACGGCAATTTCGTGACGCAGATCGCGAGCGCGGTCGCGCCCGCATCGACGGCCGGGCAGGCGCAGGCATCGGCGCGCGCATTGCGCCGCGCGCAAGGCACGCAACTCGCCGCGCTGCGCACGCAGCCCCCGAAGGCGCCCGCCCTCGAGGTGGGAGGCAAGCATGGCGTGGGCAGCAACATGTACGCCTTCGGCACCGCGGGCACGGGCGACGACAGCGCGCTGCAGTTCGGCAACCCGCACTGGTACTGGCGCGGCCCCGACCGCTTCTACCAGGCCCAGCTCACCATTCCGGGCGAACTCGATGTGAGCGGCGCTTCCTTCCTCGGCGTCCCGCTGATCCTGATCGGCTTCAACCAGAACGTGGCCTGGAGCCACACCGTCTCGGCCGCGCGGCGCTTCGGCCTCTATGAACTCGCGCTGGCCGAGGGCGACCCGACCAGCTACCTGCGCGACGGCAAGGCGGTGAAGATGAAGCCCAGCACCATCGCCGTCGACGTCAAGGGCGGCCCCGCGCAGACCCGCACGCTCTACAAGAGCGAGTACGGCCCCCTCATCAACCTCGCGGGCATGAGTCCCGCGCTGGCCTGGAGCCCGCGCACGGCCTTCGCGATCCGGGACATCAACGCCGACAACTTCCGCGCCTTCCGGACCTGGCTGCGCTGGGACCAGGCGAAATCACTCGACGAGTTCATCGCCATCCAGCGCGAGGAGGCGGGGATCCCGTGGGTCAACACCACCGCCGTGGGGCGCGGCAGCGCCAAGGCCTGGTACGCCGACATCACGGCCGTGCCGAACGTCTCGCCGCAACAGACCGCGCGCTGCACCACGGCCGTGGGCCAGTTGCTGGCCGTGGCATTGGAACGCGTGCCGGTCTTCGACGGATCGCGCAGCGAGTGCGATTGGCAGACCGACCCCGACTCGGTGCAGAAGGGCGCCGTCGGACCGTCGCGCATGCCCAGCCTGCTGCGCGACGACTACGTGGCCAACATGAACGCGAGCGCCTGGCTCACCAACCCGAACGAGCGGCTCACCGGCTATCCGGCCATCTTCGGTGGCGTCGAGACCGGGTTCACCACCCGCTCTCGTCTCGGCCACCTGATGGCGCAGGGCCGGCTGAGCGGCACCGACGGCTATGCGGGCAGGACGGCCACCGCGGCGACGGTGCAGCGGATGGTGCTCGACAGCCGGGTCTACACCGCGGAGCGCTTCAAGGCGCAGGTGTTGGCGCTGGTGTGCGCGGTGCCCCGCATCGATGTGGCGGCCGCCAACGATCCCTACCTGGGTGACACGCCCGCGGGCAGCGTCCGGACCGCCGAGGCCTGCGCCGCGCTGCGTGCCTGGGACGACACCGACAACATCGATGCGCGCGGCGCGCATGTCTGGGACGAGTTCTGGGGCCGCGTGGAGAACGCGATTCCCAAGAGCGATCTCTATGCCGTGCCCTTCTCCACCGAGGATCCGCTCAACACGCCGCGCGAGATCCGGGGCAGCGCGAGCGATGCGTTGCGCCAGGCTTTCGGCGCCGCGCTGATGCGCATCGAGGCCAGCCCCTATCCGGTGAACGCGCCGCGCGGCGACTACCTGTTCGTCACGCGCAACGGCCGCAAGATTCCGCTGTTCGGCGGCATGAGCGACCTCACGGGTGTCTTCACCACCACCGCCACCTTCAACCGGCTCGACCGCGGCGGCTACAGCCTGGATGGCGATTCCGTCATCGCCAACAGCTACATGCAGATCGTCCGCTTCCCGGCCGGCAAGGTGGAGGCCGACACCTTCCTGACCTACTCGCTCTCGGACGACCCGGCCTCGGCGCACCATGCCGACTACACGCGGGCCTACAGCGCCAAGCAGTGGCTGCGTGTTCCCTACACGGAGGCGGAGATCGCCGCGGACCCGGCGTACCGGAGCGTCGCTCTGAGCGAGTGAGATGGGTGGGTGCCGACGCCGTGCCTTCAGCGCGGCGCCGGCCCCGTGCTCGCGCGTTCCATCAGCCGGACCGGCAGCGCGACGGGTGCCGTCGCGCTGCCCGCGCCCAGCCGCGCCAGCAACTGCCGTCCCGCCTGTTCGCCGATCTCGCGGATCGGCAGGTGCACGGTGGTCAGCGGCGGGTGCAGATAGGGCGCGAAGTCGTTGTCGTTGAAGCTCGCGACCGACAGCCGGCGCGGCACCTCGATGCCGGCCTGGTCGAGCGCGGCCAGCGCGCCGGCCGCGAGGTAGTCGCTGCCGCAGACGATGGCGCTCACGGGCGGCTCGCGGCGCGCGATGGCCTGCATGGCTTCGAAGCCTTCGCGAAAGCCATGGTCGGTCTCGATGACGGCCTCGGCGCGCAGCACGAGCGAGCGCTCGGCCATGGCGAGCTTCAGGTCGCGCAGGCGGCGCCTGGCGCGCTCGCTGTCCGCGGTGCGCCCGCCGATGTAGCCGAGGCTGCGATGGCCGAGCGTACGCAGGTGCTCGACGATCAGCACCGCCGCCGCCTTCTCGTCGAAGCCGATGCTGCTGCCGCTGGCGTCGGGTGGCGCCCACATGCACACGAAGGGCGTGCGGCTCGCGCCGAGCATGGCGAGCACCTGTTGCGGCTGCTCGGCGCCGAGCAGCGCCACCGCGTCGACGCCGCGCTCGAGCAAGGCGCGCAGGATGCTCGTGTCGGTGGCGGGCCGCGGCTCGGGCGCGGACAGCAGCAGCGTGTAGCCGCCGGCCGCCAGCGTCGACTCGAGCGCCTGCACCAGCGCCGGGAACGACGAACTGCCGAAGCGCGGCACGATCGCGCCGACGGTCATGGTGCGGCGCATCGCGAGCGCGCGCGCGGTGCCGTTGGCCACATAGCCGAGCCGGTCGACCGCATCCATCACGCGCAGCCGCGTCGCCTCGCTGATCATGTTCGGCCGGCTCAGCACGCGGGACACGGTGCCGGTCGACACGCCCGCGAGCGCCGCGACATCGGCCAGCGAGGCGGCGCGGGCACCGGGCGTGGGAAGAGGGGAGGACGGGCGCGAGGCGGTCATGGAGGGGCGATGGACAGCGCATGTTAGCCGCCCCGTGCAAGCGCATGCAGGCCTAGGTGCTAACCCCGGGGTCACGTGGATTCGATTGCTCCTATGCTTCGTGCAAGCGCTTGCATAAACCGCCTGGAACGCGCTGGCGGGCCCACGAATGGAGACAGTCCGATGCATCCGATCCCCACGCTTCGCCGCGCGCTGCTCGCTGCCGCGGTGCTCGCCGCCACCTGCACGATGGCGCCGCTCGCGCTGGCACAGCCCGCGGCATGGCCGGTTCCCGGCAAGCCGGTGCGCATCGTCGTGCCGTTCCCCGCGGGCTCGGGCTCCGATGCCACGGCCCGGGTGATCGCCAAGCTGATGACCGACGAACTCGGCGGCGCCCCCGTGATCGTCGACAACAAGCCCGGTGCCGGCACCTTCATCGGCGCGCAGGAGGTGGCGCGCTCGCCGGCCGACGGGCATACGCTGCTCTACACCATCGTCATCACGCACACGCAGAACCCGCACCTCTACGCGAAGCTGCCCTACGACCCGGTCAGGGACTTCACGCCGCTGGCGCAGATGGTGAAGTCGGCCACGGTGCTGATCGCGCCGCCCGATGCGCCGTTCAGGAACATCGGCGAACTCGTGGCCTATGCCAAGGCGAACCCGGGCAAGCTCAACTACGCCTCGTTCTCGCAGGGCTCCACGTCCCACCTGAACGGCGAGCTGCTGCAGATGCGCACCGGCACGAAGATGACGCACGTGCCCTACAAGGGCACGGCCGATGCCTCGCGCGCGCTGGTCGCGGGCGAGGTGCAGCTGTACTTCGACGGCACCGCCACGGCGGTGCAATTGATCAAGGCCGGCAAGGCCATCGGCCTCGGCACGGCCACGCCGGCGCGCGTGCCGGTGCTGCCCGACATGCCGACCATCGCCGAGCAGGGCGTCAAGGGCCTGGACATCGTGGGCTGGCAGGGCATCTTCGGCCCCGGAAACATGGACCCGGCCGTCGCGAAGAAGATCGGCGACCTGCTCGCGAAGATCGCGCGCTCGCCCGAGATGCTCAAGCTGATCGAGACGCAGGGCAACGAACCATCGGGCGCCTCGGGCCCCGCCTTCGCCGCCATCGTGAAGAACGACAGCGAGCGCTGGGGCGAGGTCATCAAGGCCGCCAACATCAAGCTCGACTGAGCGCAGGAGACATCGGAATGTTCGACACCATCATCCGCGGCGGCACGCTGGTCGACGGCAACGGCGGCCCGCGCTTCACGGGCGACATCGGCATCGCCGGCGGACGCATCGCCGAGGTCGGCGGCAAGCTGGGCGCCGCGCATCGCGAGATCGACGCCAGCGGCGCCATCGTCACGCCGGGCTGGGTCGACGTGCACACGCACTACGACGGCCAGGTGACCTGGGACCCCTACCTCAGTCCCTCCACCGACCATGGCGTGACCAGCGTCGTGATGGGCAACTGCGGCGTCGGCTTCGCGCCGGTGCACCGCGACAAGCGCGAATGGCTCATCAGCGTGATGGAGGGCGTGGAGGACATTCCGGGCACCGTGCTGGCCGAGGGCATCGACTGGCAGTGGGAGAGCTTTCCCGAGTACCTCGACGCGCTCGAGCGCATGCCGCGCGCGCTCGACGTCGGCGCGCAGATTCCGCACTCGGCGCTGCGCACCTACGTGATGGGCGAGCGCGGCATCACGCACGACGAGGCCACGCCCGCCGACATCCAGGCCATGGTGCAACTGGTGCGCGAAGGCATGCGGGCCGGCGCGCTGGGCTTCTCGACCAGCCGCACCATCATCCACAAGTACCAGGGCCGCAAGTACCCGCCGGGCACCTTCGCCTCGCCCGACGAGATCCTCGGCATCGCGCGCGCGCTCGGCGAGGTCGGCCATGGCGTCTTCCAGATGACGTCGAACCACTACCAGATGGAGACCGAGCTGCCGTGGATGACGCAGCTCGCGCGCGAGAACAACCTGCCGGTGGCCTTCGCGCTGGTGCAGACCGACCAGACGCCCGACACCTGGAAGCGCCTGCTGGCCGCGCTCGACGAGACCCACCGGCAGAACGTGCCGCTCTATGGCGCGGTGGCGGGCCGGCCCGCCGGCATCCTGATGGCGTGGCTCGGTTCCACCCATCCGTTCATGGCGCATCCGCTGTGGCAGCAGATCGCGCCGCTGCCGTGGGCCGAGAAGCTCGCGCGCCTGCGCGACCCGGCGGTGCGTGCGCAACTGACCGACATGGATGCGCTGACAGGCTCGGCTCGGCATGACAGCCGCATGGCCTACCTGACGCAGAGCTTCCACAAGATGTATGCGCTGGGCGCCGAGCCCGACTACGAGCCGCCGCAGGAATGCAGCGTGGCCGCGATCGCGCAGCGCGACGGACGCACGCCGCTGGAGGTGGTCTACGACATGCTGATGGACCTCGACGGCAAGGGCATCGTCTACTTCCCGAGCTTCAACTACGCCTACAACGACCTGAGCCAGCTGCATGCCGAGCTGCAGCATCCGCGCACGATGATGAGCCTGGCCGATGGCGGCGCGCACTGTGGCTACATCTGCGACGTGAGCATGCCGACCTACATGCTCACGCACTGGGCGCGCGACCGCAGTCGCGGGCCGACGCTGCCGCTCGAGCTGATGGTGCAGCGGCAGACGCGCGACACCGCGCGCATCTACGGTCTGGAGGACCGCGGGCTGCTGCAGCCGGGCTACCTGGCCGACATCAACATCATCGATTTCGACCGGCTGCGCATTCCGCCGCCCTATGTCGCCTTCGATCTGCCGGCCGGCGGACGGCGGCTGGTGCAGACCGCCGAGGGCTATCGCGCGACGCTCAAGGCGGGGCAGACCATCATGGAGAACGGGGAGCGCACGGGGGCGCTGCCCGGGAAGCTGATGCGGGGACCGCAGCGCCGCGCGTGAGGGCGCCGTGGGATGTCAGCGCACGCAAGTGAAGCTGCTGGCGAGATCGACGTCGCCCGTCCCGTCGTAGCGCGGCCAGGCCGGGTACTCGCACAGCGGACGGGTGCGGCCGTTGTTGCCGGCGTTGGCATCGGTCACCGTGAGCTTGGAGGGCGCCACGCCCTGCTCGACCCAGCGTTCGAGCGCATCGACCGCGTCGAAGCGCACGTCGTAGGCGCCGCCGCCATGCCCGTAGCCGGGCACCTCGTAGTACTTGAGGAAGGCGCCGACCCGTTCGCTGCCCATCGCCGCGACGGCGCGCCGGTGGAACTCCTCGGACGAGCCCGCGGGAATGAGCGGATCGGCCATGCCGTGCACGATCAACACCTTGCCGCCCTTGTTCGCGAACGCGCTCAGGTCGGGGTTGACGTCCAGCCGCGACGAGATGTAGCGCAGCCGCTGCTGGACGTAGCCGTTGGCATCGACGGCGAACAGGAAGGGGTCGTAGCTGGCATCGCGGTAGACCATGTACTTCACGAAGGACTCGCCGATGTAGGTCGCGAACGCCATGTCGAAGCGCGAGGGCGTGGCCGGTGCGCTGCTGCCCATCGCGGGAATGACGCCGCCATCGAAGATATTGAGTGCGGCATAGCCATCGGTGCCGTTCGCCAGCAGGTAGGGCAGCTTCAATGGCGTGGCATAGGCACGAAAGCCCCCGATCTGGGCCGTCGACAGGCAGCCGTCGCCGCTGTCGGCGCCGCCCGGGCAGGCGAGGGTCGCGGGATCGAAGGTGCAGGCCGAGACCTTGGCGATCACGCCGTCCGTCGCGCCATCGAGTGCGTCGCAGGCCGCGATCACCGAGCGGGTCAGCAGCTGCTGCTTCGCCGGGTTCGACCAGGCGCCGGGCGCGACGAGCGCCTTCGAGGTGATCGCGTAGTTGGTCAGCATGCCCGTCAGCGACCAGGCGGGAAAGTAGGCGATGACACCGTCGTAGAGCGCGGGCCAGCGGTCCGCTACGTAGAGCGCCTCGCGGCCGCCGCCGGAGCCGCCGGCCGCATAGGTGCGCGCGGGCGCCGCGCCGTAGCGCCGCGCGATCAGTTTCACCGCGACGTCGCGCGTCTTGCGCAGCTGGTCGCCGAAGTAGTTCTCGAGCGCCTCGTCGTTGAGCGCGAAGCTGGCCTCGGCGGCGCTGCCGCTGTGGCCCGAATCGCTGCCGAAGGCGGCATAGCCGCGCGCCAGCGGCGTGGCGAGGCCCGAGGCGCCGGGCGCATTGTCGTTGCCCGCGATCACGCTGCCGTCGTAGCCGCCGCCCGTGAGCTGCATGGCCTTGCGGTTCCAGGCGGTCGGCAGGGCCAGGTCGAACTGGATCGGGGGTGCGCTGGCGTCGACCGGTGCGATCGATCCGGTGACGCGGCAGTACTCGCCGACCGCGGTCGATCCGCTGCCCGCCGGTGCGACGAGCGTGGTGCTGGAGACCACGGCGCCCGAGGTCGGCAACGCGATGTCGGCGGCGGGGATGCTGAGCCCGTTCAGGGCGGCGCAGGCCTCGGCCGCGCTCAGCGCGGGTGCGGGAGGTGGTGCGGGCGTATCGGAGGCCGGCGCGGGAGCGCCTGCCAGGCCCGAAGCCACCGGGGCGAATCCGCTGCCTCCGCCGCCACCACCGCATCCGGCCTGCACCGCGAGCGCGATGACCGAGGCCGCGAGCGAGATCCTTCGCTTCGAAACATGGGTCGTGGGGTTGTAGCTTTTGTTCATCTCGTCGTCTCCTGCGTCCGTGTTGGAAATTCCTGTCGGCCTCATCGCCCGCGATAGACCGGCGGGCGCTTCTCCATGAAGGCACGCGGCCCTTCGCGCGCGTCCTCGCTGGCGAGCACGCTGGCCTTGGCCTGGTTCTCGAGCGCGAAGCCTTCGGCGAGCGACAGCCCGCTCGCGGCGCGCGCGGTGCGCTTGATCGCCTGCAGCGCGAGCGGCCCGTTGCGCGCGATGCGTTCGGCCAGCGCGCGTGCCTCGGCCATCAGCGCCGCGCCCGGCACCACGCGATTGACCAGGCCGATCTCGCGCGCCCGCGCGGCGTCGATGGGCTCGCCGCTCAGCATCAGTTCCATGGCCAGCGGCCACGGCAACTGCCGCGGCAGCCGCACCATCGAGCCCGCGAAGGGAATCAGCGCGCGCGTGGCCTCGGGCAGGCCGAATCGGGCGTGCGCGGCGGCGATGCGCAGGTCCGTTCCGAGCATCAGCTCGAAGCCCGCGGCCATGCACACGCCGTTGATGGCGGCGATCACGGGCTTGTCGAGTTCGAAGTCGCGCAGCCCCGAGGCCGCGAGCACGCGCGGGTCGGACAGCAAGCGGTGGTCCCATGCGTCCTGCGGCGCGCGGGCTCCGCTCATCAGCGGCAGCGTGAGCGACAGGTCGCCGCCGGCGCAGAAGGCGCGCTCGCCGGTCGCCGTGACGATGGCCACGCGCAAGGCGTCGTCGGCCGCGAAGCGCATCACCGCATCCGCGAGCAGGCACAGCATGCGCGGCGTCAGCGCGTGGTGCGTGGCGGGGGCATCGAGCGTGATGGTGGCGATCGCGCCGTCGATGTCGAGGCGCACCGGCGGGCTCATGCGCCGCCTCCGGTGCGATCGTCGATCTCGTAAGGGATCGCGAACGCGCGCATGAGCGCGTGCAGGCGTTCGGCGTCGGGTGCGGCATCCGCCGCGGCGCGTCGGCGAAAGCGCGCATGCAGCCCGCGCGCGCCGTCTTCCACCGCGACCGCCACGCCATCGAGCAGGCCGGCGTCGCGCAGGCGCTGCGTCAAGGCATGCTCGCAGGCCAGCGCCCGCAGCCGCGGCTTGTAGACCTTGCCGACGGCGGTCAGCGGGATCGCCGCAAGGATCTCGATGCGCTTCGGGAACGCGGGCCGCTCCGGAATGCGTGCGTTGGCGAAGGCCGAGAGCGCCTCGGCATCGATCCGCGAACCCGGCCGCAGCGACACGTAGGCCACCGGCAGTTCGCCCGCGTACTCGTCGGGCTCGCCCACGGCCGCGGCCAGTTCGACCTCGGGATGCTGGAGCAGCGCCGCTTCGATCACCTGCGGATCGATGTTGTGGCTGCTGCGGATGATCAGGTCCTTGGCGCGCCCGGTCACGAACACGCGGCGCTGCGCATCGACGTGGCCGATGTCGCCGGTGATCAGCCAGCCGTCCTCGAAGGTGCCGGCGTTGCGGTGCGCTTCGGTGTAGCCAGGGCCCACGTTGGGGCCGCGCAGGCGCAGCACGCCGCTCTCGCCCGGCGCGCAGTCGCGGCCGTCGTGCGACACGGCCTTGACCTCGGTGAACGGCAGCGGAATGCCGCAGGAGCCGTGCACGCGCGGCGCGAGAAAGGGTTCGATGCTGACCACGCCCGCGCACTCGGTCATGCCGAGGATGTTGCGCACCGGGATGCCGAATTTCTGCTCGAAGGCGTTGGCCAGTTCGTTGGGCAGCGGCGAGCCGCCGGTGAGCAGGGCTCGGACGCGGGCGCGGTCCGCGGGTTCGGCCTCGAGGCCGAGCAGCGTCGCGATCACGGTGGGCACTGCGGCCAGCAGGCTCACGTCGTGTTGCCGCACGACGCTCCAGTAGCGCCGCATCAGTGCCGTGTTGCGCAGCCCGAGCAGGGTCGGCAGCACGATGCGCGCGCCGCTCAGCAGCGCCGAGAGGCCGTAGACGAAGGAGCCGGCGACATGGAACAGCGGGAAGCCGTTGAGGATCACGTCGTACTCGCGCATCGCGTAGAGCTGGGCTGCGCTCCAGGCGGCGTGCAGCTGGTTGCGATGCGTGTGCTGCGCGAGCTTGGGCGCGCCGGTCGTGCCGCCCGTGTGGAAGAGGGCGGCCAGTCCGTCGGCGGAGCGCAGTGGCAGCGCGTTCGGTGCATCCGGCGGCATCCGCGACAAGGCCGCGTCGAAGTCGATTGCGCCCGGCGCGCCGCCGACGGCGAGCACCTGGCGCAGCGCGGGGCAGGCGTCGGCCAGTGTCGCGGCGCGCGACCAGATGTCGAGCTCCGGATGCGGCCCCAGCGCCACCAGGATGTTCGCGCCCGAGGCCCGCACGAGTTCGGCCATGTGCGCGGCGTCGAGCAGGTAGTTGATCGGACAGACGATGCCCGCGGTCTCGGCGCCGAGCAGCGTCAGCCAGGCCTGCGGGATGGCCGGCAGCAGCATCGCGACGCGCGGCGTGTCGCCGGGCACGAGGCTGGCGAAGAGATTTGCCGCGCGGCGGATGTCGGCGAGCAGGTCGGCGTAGCGCCAGTGCCGCGGCGGCGTTTCGGGATCGGCATCGAGCAGGTAGCTGAGCGCGATGCGCGTGGGGTGCAGGGCCGCGACCTCGCACAGCGCGTCGTACACATGGTCGTGGGCCATGAAGGAGGCGTAGGGCCGCGCTTCGATGCGCGCGAGGTCCTCCGCGTCGCGGATCCGGTGGTGTTGCATGGGTCGATGGGGCGCGGTCGGCGCCCGCTTCCTTGTTCTCAGTCGCCGCGGAACCCGGAGGCCTTCACGACCGCGGCCCAGCGTGCCGCTTCCTCGCGCAGCATGCGGTCGGTGTCGGCGCGGCCCGCCCCCACGATGCTGAAGCCGGCTTCCACGAGCCGGGCGCGCGCGTCCTCGGGCTGGACGGCCTTCACGGCCTCGGCACCGAGCAGGTCGAGGAGGGCCGGCGGCGTGCCCTGGGGTGCCATCAGCGCGAACCAGGAGGAGATGTCGATCTTCGGATAGCCCGACTCGGCCATGGTCGGCACCTCGGGCAGCAGCGGCGAGCGCCGCGGCGCGGTGGTGGCGAGCGCGCGCATCTTGCCGCCCTTGATCTGGGCGTTGCCGAGCGCCGTGGAAACGAAGGCGGCTGATACGTCGCCCGAGAGGATGGCCGTGACCGCGTCGCCCGTGGTCCGGTAGTGCACCGGCTCGACCTGGAAGCCGGCCGCCTCGCCGAACAGCTCGGCCCCGAAGTGGCCCGAGGTGCCGGCGCCGAAGGTGCCGAAGTTGAGCCGGCCGGTCTGCGCACGCGCCGCCTTGACGAAGTCCGCCACCGTCCTGTGCGGCGAGTTCGCGGGCACGGCCAGCAGGAAGTCGACCCGCGCGACCTCGCTGATGCCGGTGAGCTCGCGGCTCGGCGCGTAGCCGAGCTTGCCGAAGGCGGCCGGCGCGATCGAGATCGAGCCGACTTCGCCGAGCAGCAGCGTGTAGCCGTCGGGCACCGCCTTGGCGACCGTCAGCGCCGCGATCTGCCCGCCGGCGCCGGGCTTGTTGTCGACCACCACCTGCTGCTTGAGCAGCTCCGACAGCCGGATCGCGAACAGCCGCGCCAGCACGTCGGGCGCCGTGCCGGGCGCATAGCCCACGGCCAGGCGGATCGGGCGGTCGGGATAGGCCTGCGCGCGAGCGGCGAGCGGCCACTGCGCGAGGGTGGGCACCAGGGAGGCGGCCAGCAGGGTGCGGCGTGAGAACGTCATGGGGGATTCCTTTGGCCGCCAGTGTCGCGATGGGGGCGTTTTCGTCTGTCCCCTGCGATGTAGACAGGGCGCGCCCTGAGGGGGAAAACCCGGTGCGGCCGGAAGGCGCCGCGCCGATAGGCTCCGTGCATCCCATCGGCCGTGTCCATGCAGCTCATCCCCCTTTCGTCCGCCACGCCCGCGCTCGCCACCAGCGCGGACGGACGCGCCGTGGACGCCATGGCGGGACTGATCGCCTGCATCGGCGCCCACGGCTTCGCCAACGACGCGCTGGCGCAGCTCAACCGCTGGCTGCCCGTCTCATGGCTGTCGGTGTTCCGGCTGTCCGACCATGCGCCGCCGCGCATGCCGGCGTCGGGCAGCTACCGCGCGCCCGACGGCACCGCGGAATCGTGGGCGGTGTACCGGTCTTCGCTGTACCGGCAGGACCAGACCTTCCTCGCGGCGCGCGAGCAGATCGGCCAGGCCCGCTGCACGCTCGTGCACTGGCATGCGAAGGAGATCCCCGCCGCGCATCGCGAGCGCATCTACACGCGGCATGGCCTGCGCGAGCGGCTCTCGGTGGTCTGCAAGGACAAGGACGACGGCCTGCTGGCGATCAACCTCTATCGGCACGAGAGCCTGCCGCTCTTCACGGGCGAGGAGATCGAGTGGGTCGGCATGGGCGCGCCGATCCTGACCTCCTGCGTGCAGCGCCACCTCGATCTCGCCGGTGCGCGCGAGCAATCCTTCGACGCCAGGCTGTCGGTGCTCACGCGCAGGGAGCGCGAGGTCTGCGAGCGCATGCTCAAGGGCTGGACCTACGAGGGCATCGCCAACGACCTCGGCATTTCCGCCGGCACGGTCAAGACCTTCAGGGACCGGGCCTTCGATCGCCTGGGCATTCACCACCGCAACGAGCTGTTCGCGCTGGTGCTGGTGAACACGCCCTAGATGTGCAGCGCCGCGAGCGCGCCGATCGAGATGCCGGCGAGCGCCACGCCATACATGGCGCGCTCGAGCCACTTCCTGCGGGTCAGCAGCGCGATGGCCGCGAGGGCGATCGACACCTGCAGCACCGTGGTGGCTTGCGCCCAGCGGTGGTGCTGGTGCATCTGCTCCTCGGAGGCCGTGTCCCAGCGGACGGATTCGTCCTCGAGCTTCTTCGCCGCGGCCTGGATCTCGCCCTTCTCCTGCTCGTAGCGCGTGACCTTCACCTGCCAGCCTTGGCGGCGACCGTCATCGGTGGCGGTGTCGCGCGCGAACTCGGCCAGCGCCTGTTTGGTGCTCTTCGACTGGAAGTAATTCCACTGGTTCGAGGCCTCGGTCTTCTTGATGGCTGCGTTGTTCTTGTAGAGCCCGGCGTTGGCCTGCGTGGCGCCGCCCATGTACGCGAAGATCGCGCCGATGGTGGCAATGGCCGCGGTGCAGACGGCGATCTTTCCCGTGACGCTCATGCCGGCGCCTTCGGCCGCATCGCCGTGGCCATGGCCGTGACCGCCGGTAGCGGCATGTTCGAGTTCGTGGTCGTGCGGGCCGTGCACGTGAAATCCGTGTCCTGACATGGGGTCCTTTGTTTTCAGAAAGATCTGGACGGCGCGGGAGTATGCACGGGCGCGACGTGGTTGCGGCCTTGGGGAAAGTCCTGTCGGCTGGGGCTGCCCGTCAGGGGCGGCCGCGGGTTCACTTCCATAATGGCGGCCAGTCCAGCTCTCTCGAAAACCCCGCAGACATGTCCGTCACCAAAGCCGCCACGCCGCGTCGCGCCCCCCGGGGCGAAAAATCCGAGCGCACCCAGGCGAGCCTGCTGGCGGCGGCGCGCGAGGTCTTCGCCGAGCGCGGTTTCGAGCGCTCGACGACTTCGGAGATCGCCCAGCGCGCGGGCGTGTCGGAGGCGACGCTGTTCACCTACTTCGAGAGCAAGCGGCGCCTGTGCATCGACGTGGTGGGCCGCTGGTACGACGAGATCAGCATCGAGCTCGAGGAACAGGTGCCGGCGATCGCCGGCTTCGAGGCCAGGCTGCGCTTCGTGATCCAGCGGCATCTGACCCATCTGATGGGCGACGGCATCGGGCTGTGCGCGCTGGTCCTCGGCGAAGGGCGGATGGTCGATGCCGAGTTCTCCGGGCTCATCGCCGAGCTCAAGCGGCGCTACACATCGCCCTTCATGGCCGCGCTGAGCGAGGCGCGCGAACTCGGCGAGGTGCGCGGCGACGTGCCGCTGCGCCTGATGCGCGACATGGTGTACGGCTCGATGGAACACGTTCTGTGGGATTACGTGACCACGGGCACCAAGCCCTCGATCGCATCGACGGCCTCGCAGCTGACCGCGATGCTGATGGCGGCGTTCGCGCTCGAGGCGCCGCCGGCGCGCGCGGCCCGCCGCTTCCAGTCCGATGTGCTCGCGGCGGTGCGCCGGCTCGAGCGCGACGCGGGCTCGGCCGAAGACGCCGCCTAGCGGATCGGCCTGGCGGCCCCGGCCCAAGATCGGCGCCGTCCTCTAGAAAATGAGTAAGACTCAAGCCGCGCATGCGCGTCTGGCAGAGGTGTGCCTGTTGCCAACCTCGGAACTGCGCATGTATAGTTGAGCAACACTCAATTTAAGGTGCGGAGACCACGATGGGACACGGTGACCCGGAGATCCAGCGCGCATTGCGCTCGGTTTCGCTCGATGACAAGTACGACGGCGGCAGCGGCGTGGCCTACCTGAACGGCACTCAGGCGCTGGTCCGGCTGCTGCTCAACCAAGGGGAGCGGGATCGCCGCGCGGGGTTGCGCACGGGCGGCTTCGTCAGCGGCTACCGTGGCTCGCCGCTGTCGGGGCTCGACCAGGCGCTGTGGGGCGCGCAGGCCCGGCTCGAGGCGCGGGACATCCGGTTCCAGCCGGCGATCAACGAGGACCTGGCCGCCACGGCCTGCTGGGGTTCGCAACAGCTCGCGCTGTTTCCCGAGGAGGCCAGGGTCGATGGCGTCTTCGCCCTGTGGTACGGCAAGGGGCCCGGCGTCGACCGCAGCGGCGACGCGCTCAAGCACGGCAACGGCGCCGGCACCTCGCGGCTCGGCGGCGTGCTGGTGCTGGCGGCCGACGACCACACGGCCAAGTCCTCGACCTTCGGCCACCAGAGCGAGCAGGCGCTGGTGGCGGCGTTCATCCCGGTGCTGTATCCCAGCAGCGTGCAGGAATACCTCGACCTCGGCGTGCATGGCTGGGCGATGAGCCGCCACAGCGGCCTGTGGGTGGGCATGAAATGCGTGTCGGACGTGGTGGAGACCACGGCCGTCGCCGACGTGGACCCGCAACGGGTGACGGTGAGGCTGCCGGACGCGGGCGAAGCGCCGCCGCAGGACCTGCATATCCGTTGGCCCGACGTGTGGGCCGAGCAGGAGCCGCGCATCGTGCGGCACAAGCTGCCCGCCGCGCTCGCCTACTGTCGCGCCAACGGGCTCAACACGATCGCGCTCAAGACGACTTCGTCGAGGCTCGGCATCGTGTGCGCGGGCAAGAGCTACAACGACGTGCGCGAAGCCTTGCGCCTGCTGGGATGGACCGACGCGCAGGCCGCCGAGCGCGGCGTGGCGGTGCTCAAGCTCGGCATGGTCTGGCCGCTCGAGCCGGAGATCGTGCGCGAGTTCGCGCGCGGTCTCGACGAGCTGCTCGTGGTCGAGGAGAAGCGCCCGTTGATCGAGCAGCAGCTCAAGGACGAGCTCTATGCGGACGCGGTCGAGGGCCGCAAGGCCATCCGCATCTCGGGCAAGAGCCGCGGCGGCATCGGCGGGGAGTGGAGCGTGGGCGCCGAAGAGCGCCTGCTGCGCAGCGACTACGAGCTCACGCCGCCGGAGATCGCCGCCGCGATCGCGGAGCGCCTGGGCCTTCCGGTGAATGCCTTCGAGGCCGACCCGCGTGCCGTGGCGCATGGGGCACCGGCGGCGCCGGCCGCGGTGCGCAAGCCCTATTTCTGCTCGGGCTGCCCGCACAACACCTCCACCGTGGTGCCCGAAGGATCGCGCGCCATGGCCGGCATCGGCTGCCACTACATGGCGAACTGGATGGACCGCGATACCAAGGCCTACACCCACATGGGCGCCGAGGGCGTGCCGTGGATCGCGCAGCGCCTGTTCTCGACGCGCAGGCACATCTTCGTGAACCTCGGCGACGGCACCTACTTCCATTCGGGCTCGCTGGCGATCCGGCAAGCGGTGGCAGCCGATGCCTGCGTGACCTACAAGGTCCTGTTCAACGACGCGGTCGCGATGACGGGCGGGCAGCCGGTGGAAGGCCAGCTCACGGTGTCGCGCATCTCCGAGCAGGTCGCCGCCGAGGGCGTGCGCCGCATCGCGGTCGTCAGCGACGACATCGGGAAGTACCGCGACGCGGGCACGCGCTTCGCCGCCGGGACGACGGTGCACGACCGCGTGCAGCGCGAACTCGCGGCCTTCGAGGGCGTGTCGGTGCTGATCTACGACCAGACCTGCGCGAGCGAGAAGCGCAGGCGCCGCAAGCGCGGCAGCTATCCCGACCCGGCCATCCGCTACGTCATCAATCCCGAGGTGTGCGAGGGCTGCGGCGACTGCTCGGTCAAGAGCAACTGCCTGTCGGTGGAGCCGCTGGAGACGGAGCTGGGGCGCAAGCGCAGGATCAACCAGTCCTCGTGCAACAAGGACTTCTCCTGCGCCCAGGGCTTCTGCCCGAGCTTCGTGGCGGTAAAGGGCGGCAAGCTCCGGTCGAGTCCCTCCAGGAGCGACGTGCTCGCCTGGGAGCCGCCGCCGGACCCGGTCGTGCCCGAACTCGACGGCACCTGCGGCATCCTCGTCAACGGTGTCGGTGGCACCGGCGTGGTGACCATCGGCAGCCTGATCGGCATGGCGGCCCACCTGAGCCATCGCGGCTGCAGCGTGCTCGACATGGCGGGGCTCGCGCAGAAGGGTGGCGCGGTGTGGAGCCATGTGCAGCTCGCGCCCACGCAGTCGGCGATCCTGTCGTCGCGGATCGCGTCGGCGCAGGCGGACGTGCTGATCGGCTGCGATCTCGTCGTGAGCGCGCATCCCGACAGCCTCGGTCGTCTGCGCGAGGGCCGCACCCGCGCGGTGGTGAATCTCGACGTGGCGCCGACCTCGGAGTTCGTGAAGAACGCGGACTGGAACCTGCCGACGCAGGCGCTGAAGGCGTCGCTGGAAAAGGCCTGCGGTGCGGATGTCCAGTGGTTGAAGGCGCAGGAGACGGCCACCTGGGCGCTCGGCGACGCCATCTACGCCAACCTCGTCATGCTCGGCTTCGCCTGGCAGAAGGGCTGGATTCCGCTGTCGTCGCAGGCGCTCGAACGCTCGATCGAACTCAACGGGCAGCAGGTCGAGAAGAACATGCAGGCGTTCCGGCTCGGCCGCTGGTGGGCGCACGACGCGCCGCGCGTGCTCGCGGCGATGAAGCCCGCGAGCACGGTGCAGTGGCTGCCGCGCGTCAACCGAACGCCCGAGGAAACCGTCGCGCGCCTGTCCGAGCGGCTGGTGGCCTACCAGGGACCGGCGTATGCGCGCCGGTTCGCCGCCTTCGTGCAGCTCGTCGACAGCCAGTGCGCCGACGAGACGCACCGCCAAAGCTTTGTTGTTGCAGTGGCGCAGAACCTTTTCAAGCTCATGGCCTACAAGGATGAGTACGAGGTCGCGCGCCTTCATTCCGATCCGGAGTTCATGGACTCGATCCGCCGCCAGTTCGACGGAGAGATCCAGCTGCAATACCACCTCGCGCCGCCCCTGCTCGCCAGGAAGAACGACAAGGGCGAGCTTCAGAAGACCGCCTATGGCGCCTGGATGGGCCGGGCCTTTCGCGTGCTGCGGCACGGGAAGGTGCTGCGCGGCACGCCCTTCGACCTCTTCGGCTACACGCACGAGCGCCGCACCGAGCGCGCGCTCGTCGAGGAGTACCGCGCTGCGGTCGGCGCCGTGGTGGCGCACCTGGGCAGCCATGCGTCGCCGTGCCTGGAGCTGGCGAGCTTGCCGCAGCAGATCCGCGGCTATGGCCATGTGAAGGAGCGTGCGGTCGCGGCGGCGCGGGCGCGCCAGGCCGAGCTCTTCGAGGCCATCACCGGCAAGCCGCTGCCGCCGGGCCCGATGGCCGACGGCTATGGCAAGTACCTGGAGTACGGCTGGTGACGAGCGCATCGCAAACGACGGAGCGACGCAGCCGCAGCGCCGTGCGCGCGGCGGAGGGGATCCTCTCGACGCTGGTCGACGGCGTGTGGCGCATCCAGATCCATCGGACGTCCAAGCGCAATGCGCTCACGATGACCATGTTCAGCGCCCTGGCCGAGAGCCTGGGATTGGCGCAGGCCAATGACGGCGTGCGGGCGATCACCTTGTCCGGCCTCGGGCCGAACTTCTGCGCGGGCCACGACCTGAGCGCCTTCGACAGCTGGCCGCAGGGCGCGGGAGACCCGGTGCCGCGCTTCCTTCATGCATTGGCCGACGTGCGCAAGCCGCTGCTCATCGGCGTGCACGGCTCGGCCGCCGGCATCGGCGTGACGATGCTGCTGCATGCGGACTGGGTGATCGCGACCTCCGACGCGGTCATGAAGCTGCCGTTCGTCGACCTGGGCATCGCTCCCGAGGCGGGGAGCTCTCTTCTGCTTGCGCGCGCCATCGGCGCGCTCAGGGCGAGGCGCCTGTTGCTGGGCGGGGAGGCCTTCACCGGTCAGCAGGCCCACGATTGGGGGCTCGTCTCGGAGCTGGCGCCCGCGAATGAACTCGCGACCTGTCTGCAGCACAGGGCTCTCGCGCTGGCGGCCAAGGATCCGAAGGTCTATGGCCGCATCAAGGCGCTGCTGGTCCCGGCCGGCGAGGTGCGCGCACGCATCGACGAGGAAATCGACCTGATCAACACCTGCGTGGCCGAGCGCCGCGCCTTGCAGACCGGATGAATCCCGCCATGACAGCACAGACACCGCGCAAGGCGCACATCGTGTATGCCCACCCCGAGCCGAAGTCCTTCGTTGCGGCGATGCGCGACCGGGTGTCCGAGCGGCTGACCGCCGGTGGCTGGCAGGTCGGGCTCTCGGATCTCTATGCCATGGGCTTCAACCCGGTGGCGAGCGCGGCCGACTTCGGCGAGCGCGAGAAGCCCGACTACCTGGTCTATTCGCTCGAGCAGCGCCATGGATGGCAACGCCGGGCCCTGGCCCCCGACATCCTCGCGGAGGTCGAGGCCGTCAAGCAGGCCGAGCTGCTGGTGCTGGTGTTCCCCGTGTTCTGGTTCTCGGTGCCGGCCATCATGAAGGGCTGGATCGATCGAGTGTTCCTGTCGGGGCTCTTCTATGGCGGCAAGCGCATCTACGACCGCGCCCCCATGGCGGGCAAGCGCGCCCTGGTGGTCACCTCGCTGGGCGGGCGCAGCCATATGTTTGGCGAATCCGGCATCCACGGGCAGATCGATGTGATGCTGCGGCCCTTGCTGCAGGGCTCGCTGGGCTACGTGGGCTATGAGGTGTTCAAGCCCTTCGTGGCGTACCACGTGCCCTATGTCACGCACGATGAGCGAGGCGAGATGCTCGAGCAACTCGGCCGGGAGGCCGATGGGCTGTCGCAGCGGGAGACGCTGGTCTTTCCGTCGCTCGATGCATATGACGATGTGCTTCGTCCCGTGGCGCAATGCGTGGGAGAGACGAGGTAGGCCGGACGATCCACAGGAGGCCGAGAAAATTTTTTCTTCGGAAGTAGACGTTCGGGCCAAAAGCTGTGCATAATCGAGGGCTTCGCTGGACGGCTTCAGCGGCGGATGACGGAAGTTGTTCTGCTGGTGGTTGAA